>CAZTEJ010000011.1:0-21414 GCA_964612605.1 uncultured Clostridium sp.
TTGTAAAAAGTGAGCATAAACTCATTATTTATTATAAATAACAAGTATAGCCTATGCCGTTTCGTTCTTGAAAAGGATGAATTTTCTCAAATCTAACGTGAAATTCAATAATATCATCAATAGTTTTAGTAGAAATTTTATCATACCACTCTAACAAATCTTTCATATCACTAGATACATTACTTGGAAAGGATGTTGTAATATTGCCAACAAAGTTCTTTTTCTTTTTATATTCTCCTACATTAAACCATTCTTTTTCACTATCTGTTAAAGTTCCGTCTTTTAAAATGAAGTGGAATTTTTTTATCATATCTTCAGATAATTTATCATCAATAGTGTTTAACATATATTTAAATAAAGTAAAATGATTCTTTATTTCAGTAGCATCTTTAAGTACAATAACTTTATCACTACTTGTTAAAATTGTCCCTGTATCATAGATACTTGCAGTTTCATCAGGCGTTATAGTAGAACCTTCAATATGATTAGAATTATATGCAAAATCTAGTTGAGTTCTATGATAAATACTACCTGATAAACCAATATTTTTTTGCTCAATTAATACTTTCTTTATTTTACTTATTTCCATTTTAGTTACCTCCTTAAAAATAATTCTAATTCTTTCTTAATATCACCAATTACTAATTCCATATAAAATAACATACCAAATATAAACTCCATAATAGAATTTATATTTTATAATTATTAGTAAAACTTTCGATACTATCCATTTCTTCTTTAAATACATTATATCTTAATTTAGAGTAATATACTAGTAAATATGGATTAAGTAATGCTCATAAACTTGAGACATACATTAAATCATTATAATTAACACTTATATACTTACTTCACTTTTATAATTAATATTAACATAGAAAACAAATTTATATAACATAATTAAAACCCCTATACTAATTTCTATCTATACTTAAATATCTTCTTTACATTCTTAGAAGGCATCATAACCTTAACCTTATTAATATTACTAATAGAATAATTCAAAGAGGCCCTATCCAATCTCTCCCCATCAATACACCATTCCTTATTCTGATATTCATCAAACTCCAAATACAAATTATTAGTCTTATAAAATTCAACCCCAGATACCCTAGAAGCATCCATAGTCATTAACAAAGAAAAAGTCTTAACAATATCAATTCTCTTTCTAAAATTACAAAAAATAACCTCAAACCTATCATCATCCAAATAAACATCCTTATAAAAATTATTAATACCAGCAATTCTAGTCGCATTAGTAATCAAAACAAAAGAATAATATCCAACCTTTTCAACATTATCAACCTTATATTTAATCTTATATAATTTAGTAGGATGGAAAAAATCTTTAACACCCTCAATAATATACGCAAAATATCCATATTTCTTCTTCAACTTCCTTGGCGTAGCATAAGGAACCCGCATAAACTTTCCAAACCCAGCAACATAAACAAAAGGCCTATCATTAATCAAACAAATATCCATCTCTTCAACAGAACCCTTAAGTAATAACTTTAAATTACTAATAACATTCTTACCATACCCAAACATCGTACCAATATCATTAGTAGTACCAACCGGAATATGAGAAATAATTAAAGGTTCCTTTCTACTCAAATTACCATGAACAATTTCATTAAAAGTACCATCACCACCCATAGAAATAACCAAATCAACCTTCTCAAGATGATTAATTATCTCTTTAGCATGACCTTTATACCTTGTCGCAATAAATCTAGGACAATAATCATTATCTATTAAAATATCTCTATATTCCTTTAAATACTTATCTTTAAATATATGACCACTATTCGGATTATATATAATAACACATGACTTCATTAAATTCCTCTTTCTCTTATAATAATATAATACTTAAAAATAAAATATTAATCAATACTATATTTATTTCAAAATAAAAACCGAACCATAAAAGTTCGGATTAATTCAAATGGAGAACGTGATTAATTATTTCAAACTTTTTCTTACCTTTGAAAAATGAATAAGATATTAAATATTATCAATTAATCTTTTTCAAAATAATACTATTTTTGAATTACTTAGAACGTTTTAAAATTTTAGTATTATTATTTTCAAATTCACAATTTATAAATTGTTCTTCTAATACTAAGACACCATTTTTATATATACTATATGCAAATTCATAGTTTTTATTTTGTACTGCTACAACACAAGGTTGAACAACTTGCTCATAAATCCATTTATAAATATTATTATTATCTGGATAAGAATTAATTTTATCTACAATAATAGGTGCAATATCATAATAATGTTTAATATCTTCCTTTTTAACAAAATTATCTCTAAACCATCTTAATGTCATTAATTCATCACAACAATCATCAAAATTATCCTGCATATGACTCATACAAACTGTTGTTAAATAACATCCTGATCCTGAAGTCTTATCTTTCGTTCTCTTATCTCTATCATTTTCAGTTTTACTCCAGTTTTCGTTTAAATCTGAATTTACACGTGTCGAATTATGTTTAGTGTTACCATATGTACTTTTATCATAATAATCATACTTATAACCACTACCATCTTTATATGGAGTTACTTTAAATTCACTACCATCTTTGCCAATATATCTCTTTCTTTCTGGATTATACTCCATATCTTTAATTTTATCATAATCAAAGTTTGACATATTAAATTCTCTCTCTCTTTCTTCTATTTTCTTCCCTAAGCTTATTTACTTCTTCGTTATGAATTATATTTTTAACTTTAGAATAAACAGGATTAAAATAATTGTCTAGTTCATAAAAACTTTCATATTTTACTTCAAAATCTAATTCAATATCTTGTAATTCATTTATTTTTTCTATTGTTGGAAAATTATTCTCTAATTTTTTAATCTCTTCATAAAAATATTGAACATTTTGATTATCATCAGAAAAATCAGATTCATTTAAAGCAGATGCTAAAAATAATAATAAATCATTTAATTCTTTTTCAAACATTTATTTATTCTCCTTGCAATTTATTATATATATTGCAATTATAAATGTCAATATCTGTTATATAAAACAAAAATTATCTTTCTATTTCATTTTTTATACTTTTATCATTTTAAATTATATTAATTCTTTTGTAGTAATACTAATCAAAAAACCATCCTTTCAAAACTTAAACACTAAAAAAAAAATCAACTTCTTTTAGAAATTGATACTTCTATATTTAAGTCCTAAACCATAAAAGTTCGGATTAATTCAAATGGAGGGGCCTACCGGATTTGAACCGGTGCTCGTGGAGTTGCAGTCCAATGCCTTACCTCTTGGCTAAAGCCCCATTAATACAATATATGCATTTCTCCGTTGCAATATTATTGTATTATATTTATTTTTTTATGTCAATTACTAACCAATAAACTTTCCAATTAAATTTCAAATTTTATCTGATCATCTAACTCATATTTCTTTTTCCCAATATTCTTAACTAAACAATAACTCTCTTTTTTATTCTCACTTTTAACTTTATCTTTATCATAATAATTAACTAACGCTATTAAAACATGCAAATTCCTATAATTAATCTTATCCCTATATATAACTCTACCAGAATAATAATCATCATAACTATCCAATAAAATTAACTTCAATAACCTAGTAATAATCTTATCCCCATTCTCATCAACCAAATCTAAATTTCTACTCCTGACCCCAGTTCGAATAGTATCATCTATATATTGTCTTACCTCAGGAGCAGTAGAAGAACATCTCCTAAAATTAGAAAAAGTAGTTGCAATCTTCTTAATAAGCATAAAATCATTATCATAATATCTTCTTATAATACTCTCAATTAACTTTTCAGGACTCATCAAATACTCTATTGAATCTTGATACAATAAATCATAAGGAACCTTATTATACTGTTCCTTCATAGAATATCTTATAGATAAAGGTTTATTAATAATATCACTACTTATAATACCATCCCTAACTAAAGTTTCCCTTAATTCATCTTCATTATTAAACATAACAGTAAACCCGTCAATCTCTTCCAAAGAATAAGCACAAGCCTTCTTATACTTCCTCTTAGTTCCTTGAAAATACCTTGAATCACTTATATTCAATTCCCTATAACTACCTTTCTTAGACTCAATCATAAAATAATAAGCCATAATATCCCTCCTTATTTGCATATTATATTAACACATTTGTTCGTTATTATCAAGCAAAAAAATAACGTATATAGAAACGTTATTTTAAAATGATAATCTATACTCTACTTCTCTAGTCTTCAAAATAAAATACTTACTAGCATCCTCTACACTAAGATCATTAGGAACCTCATAAAATATCTTATTATCTAGTCTATCATTAGATTTACCATATATTTGTAACTCAACAGTATTATCATTTCTAGTATAAGATAACCTAGACAACTTATTCAATATACTAGTCTTATCACCATTCAAACTCCTTACAACCAAAGAATTCTCATCTAAATCCATACTATAATCAACAATCAATAACTTCTTCTGATTCCTATTCTCCGGAATAATAACATCAGTTAAAGTCTGACAATTCTCTTCCGAATAACATTTTTCATAAGTATATTCATACTTATCTTGAATCTTTATATCAGTTATAGAAACATTCGTATTACCATATAATTTACCTCCTAAATTATATGAACTATTTAAACCTATTTCCTCACTATAATCATATTTATCTAAATTAATCAAATTAAACTTATATTCTTTATAAATATACTCAGTCTTATCATTCTTAGTAACCGATTTAGTATATACCATCAACTTAGTGTTATAAATTCTCGTATTAGCAGGAACCTCATAAACCAATATCAAATCCGTAGGCTCATTAGGTATCATATCCCCTTTATATACAGTACCAATATCAGAAAAAGCATTAGACAAACTAGTCTTCAAAGTAGATTGTTTATTATTATTATAAGACAAATAAATATTCTCGGCCTTTAAAATATTATTACTCTTATTAGTAATAGTAATATCGACCAATATATACCTCTTATTCGAATTAATAACCTCATTCTTATAATCATAAGAAGTAATATAAGCATTATTTAATTTATAAGTAAAATTAGTTGCCGAAATAGAAGAACCAACATGATATTTATGAATACTAATACTTAAATTAATAAAACCTAAAGTTAATAATATACCACCAAAAACCAACAAAATAATATTAATTATAAAACTATTCTCTTTATAGATATATATTAACTCCCTAATAAACCTATGAATTTTTCTCTTATAAATATAAGTATCCTTACCAAGAACAAACTCAAACTCCTCATTATCCTCAGCCTTAATCTCTAATTCCTCTAAATCTTTTTTAAAATTAAATTTCTTAATATCAAACCCAATACCTCTTATCAAATACATTACCATAAAATAATAAGTAGGTAACCTTAATATAAAATAAATATCCTGATACAATCTACTAGTTCTCTGTTCAATAGTTACCTCATAAAGAGTATTTATCTTATCATAAATTAAAAACATAGATATTAAAACAATAAAATAATATATTAAAGAAAAAATATACAACTTAGTAGGCTTCTTCTTATTATTCATCAAATAATACATAATAGATATTAACCCCAAAACAACAATCAAAGAAATAAAAACAGAAACAGGTAAATAATCCTTAGCAATATTAATATCATAAAAATGATTAGAAGAATACGATTTAAAGAACGTACTTATCTTCGAATAATACGAATTAACATAACCTAACAACAACAATATAATAATATGAATAATCTTAAAATGCTTAATCAAAAAAGCATACGGTTTCTTAAGTATCATATATAACCATCCCTTATCTTAATAAAATTATATCATGCTAAAAAAATAAAATAAACTTATTTTAGTTTACTTTATTAACAATTAACTGTCCCTCTTGTAAATATATAGCATCATTATTTCTTAATAAATTAGAAACACTCGTATTAAAAGTATTAGCAACAAGATTCAAAGTATCACCATTCTTAGTTATATAATAAGAATAACCATCCCTAGGAACCATTATAGTCTCATTAGGATATATATAATCATCCAATTCTAAACCATTTAATACAGCAATCAAAGAAGGATTAATATTATAAGACTTACCAATCTGATACAAATTATCACCCTTTTTAACCTTATAATAATCAAAATACTTATTAGCATCCTTATTCACATTATACATATCAATCATATTATCAACCCCTATATTAGATTATTCTTAACTATACATTTTTGTTAAATACAAATACTTGATTCTTATAATTAAACAACCATTCCTTATTCCTTAAAACAATTCTTTCACCATCATTATAATTAAAAGAATAAATAGTATCATCAACCAAATAATAAACAGTCTCATTAACCTGACCAACTATAGACGTAATTTTACGATTAGAAACCATTATATTATAACCATTAATAACTTGATACAACTTATCATTATCTGTTATATAGTTATATTTATTAATATTCTTAGGAAAAACTTCTTGATTTTTAACCAAACTATCAACTTTAACACTTACTAACTTTTCACCATTATAATACAAACCATTATTATCCAATTCATTAATTAACTTCAAAGTAAAATTCTTTAAATCAATAACAAACTCATTACTATTCTTCAAATCTAAAAAATATACTTTATTCTTATAAATACCCATATATAATAAATTATAAGATATTTCATAATCAAAACTAATAGTTTTATATTTACAAGTAAAAATATCATATACATATAACTTTTTAAAATAATATTCAGAATCATAATCAGGAACAATTAAATAATTATTAACCTGATAAGAACTAGTACTAGTATACTTTTCCTTTTCAAATAATTTAACCTTACTATTATTATCACCTATATTAATATACCCATTATAATTCCATATTAAATAAATATTAGACTTATCATAAACCTCAATAGAATCATAAACCTCAATTAATCTACTCTCATCAACCTTAGGATAAAATTCATTATATAAATCAGAATCAATTAATCTATAATCCTTCAATCCATTATCATCAGAACAAACATAATAAATAACATCCTTATAAGTAATATTTAAACAAGTCTCACTACAACCCTGAACAAGGTCAACATTCTTAATATGCTTTTGTTTAATCTCATACTTACCATCAACAATTAAAGGATACTCCATATTCTGATAAGAAAATATAAACTCATATTGCTTTTCATTTTTATTATACTTCTCATTTATCTTAACCTTATTAATTATATAATCAATTTCATAATTCTTAGGAACATATAAAACAAAAATATAAGAACAAATAACAATTAAAACAAATATTAAAAATAAATTCTGCTTTTTCATACTACTCCTTAGAAAAAAAGAATTCTATAGGAACTCTTTATTTTCACCATTAAATTTTGCTTTTGCTTCCATCATATTAGATGTAATATTCTTTTGAATCTCAGGCAACGCTTTCTTAGAAATATTCGTAAAATGAATAGTCTCCTTAACAGTATCTATAGTTACCATTCCCCATAACAACCCAGAATGAATTTGCATATCATTATACAAATCAGGAGTTATAGAATTAAACTCATATCCAACTAAAACATAATCCTGTGCAATCATAATTCTTTTATCCGTAATAGCAATAATAGCCGTATCAAATAACTTCCCATGACTTTGATTATATTGTGCAGCAAAAGCATACTTAACAACTTCATCATCGAATAAATTTTCATCAATTATTTTTGCATGATTCTTTAATCTCCAACATACAGTGCCAGAATACTTTTGTTTAAAATCTTTTACTATTTTATATATTGATGACATAAATATTCTCCTTTTTACTTAATCATTCCAACAGATTTTAATTTCTCTTCTAACTTTTCTGAAGAAACATAACCAGAAATACATCCAACAACTTTACCTTTTTTAGTAAATAATGTTAAAGGTGTACCAAAGCCAGATGATAATGCAATCTCTTCACCAGAACTTGTACATTCAGCTGGAATTTTCAATCCTGAATTAAGAATTTTCTCATACTCAGTACTATCAAAACTATCAGAATCATAATAATAGACACTATCTAGTGAATAATCTATTGCTAAATCATTATATACAGGTTTAAAAATATTACAATAATAACAAGTATTTCTACCAAAAACATGCATAGAAACTTTCTTACTATCAACAACAGATTTAAACTCTTTATAAGTAGATAAAGTTTTATAAGTTATTTCATCTTCTGGAATAACATAATTAACATACTTATTAAGCTGAGCATCTACTTTATCAACATCTTCTAATACCTTAACAATCTTACCATTTTGAGTTATTAAATAACTTGGTGTATTATTAACTGATAAATTAGTCATTTCAGAAGTAGATAAACTATCTAACTTAATTGAATTAACATTAATCTCATATGTTGATTTAAAATTAACAAGTTTCTTTTTTAATTCTTTATAATCATCAGTATCAACATTTCCAACAAATGTCAAAGATATTAGACCATCTTCAATACTCTCATTAAATTCATCATATGTAATTACTGAAATCTTTCTACTATTAACATAATCTATTAATATAGGTAATAAAAGTACAAGTACTAAAATTACTGGTAATAATATTTTCTTTAACTTTTCCATCTTCCATTCCTCCTTAATTTTTATTCTACTTGTTTTTTATAGAATAATCAATTATTTAACGATAATTTTTTTAATTTTTAACAATAGAAACATTATTTTCTAAAAAAATCAATCATTCAGATTGATCTTATATATTAAAATTCGTACTTTACGAACAAATTCTACTAATGGTGGAGCCGAAGGGATTTGAACCCTTGTCCAAAATACTTTTATATTATAATCTACAAGTTTAGATAATTTCTTTCTTCATTAATGATTCAAAACTATCAAAACATCATTAACTAAGCTTAAAATAATTCATTTAATAAACAAAGCAATCTATTAAATATAATCTACTATTATGAACCAACATTAAAACTCTGTAGATTTAGTTCTAAGTCAGTGCTCGCAACCTTTAATTAGGCAAATGCTAAAGCAGTATTATAATTTGTATTGTCAGTTATTTTAACTGTGTTAGTTATTAAGGTTTAACAAAACCACTGCATATAATATAAAACAATATCCTGTCGAAACCAAAACGGCCCCAACTACAAAACTAATTATACCACAAACATCATTAATCTTCAACCTTAATTATAATCTCATTATCCTTAGAATAACCATACTTCTCCCTAGCATACTTAGCAACATAATCAGCTTCTTGCATCTTAGTTATCTCATTCGTTAATTCCTTTTCCTCTTTCAAAAGAGCTTCATACTTCTCTTCCAACTCTCTCTTCTCAGCCCTATTACTTAAAATTTGAGACCATTGATTATACACACACATACAAGTATAACATAAAATAATTGAAATAAATAAACTCCATAAAATAGTTCTTCTCTTATCCTTCTTAGATCTCTTAGCCATAATAACACCTTTCTACTCTAAATAATTATAACACTACTATCATAACAAAGTATATTATTTTAATAAAAATTTACTCTTATTTACTAAAACTTTACACATAATATACCCGACAATTAATGATATCTTAAGAATCAAAGAAACATTCCCATTATATAATTTATATATTATAAATACATAACCAAAAACAAACAATAAAGTTATAAAAGAATATATAATAATATTATTTATTTTACTAGATAATAAATAATATAAAAATCCAAATAAAACAGAAATAAATATCAATACCAACTGAATCATCTAAACAACTTCATAAGAAAACTATTATCTTTAGAAACAACATCAGAATAAGATAAACTATTAACCTTTCCCTTAATAGTTACATTACCCTCAATAGTATCCAACTTAATCATTTCTAACCCCTCACCACTTATAACAATACCACCCATTACAGTATCAATATTAAATTCCTTATCATCAAAATTATTAATCCTCTTAACCCCACTAATAATAATATTCTTTCTATCATTCAACTTAATAATATGCGATAACCCCTGCAACTCCTGTGCTCTTTCCATATATCCTCCACTTTAATATATGATTACAAAATAAAAAAATTCACATAAAGTGAATTATTCTGCTTTGTTATAAGCCTCGATAATAGCGTCCTCAAATTGCTTACGAACTTCAGGATTAATTGGATGAGCTATATCTTTATAACCACCAGTAGAAGTTTTTCTACTAGGCATAGCTATAAATAAGCCGTTATCTCCCTCAATGATTCTAATATCATGTACAGCAAATGAATCATCTAGTAATACAGATGCAATACCTTTCATACGAGAACCTTCTTTTTCAATTTTACGAACGTTAACAGTTGTAATTTGCATAAAAATTCACTCCTTCTAAAGATTGTCACCAACCTTAATTTAATTTTATTCTATTACAACAAAAAAAGCAAGTTCTTTTTATCATTTATAATACAATCTTTATTCTAAAAATAATATTAATAACTAATTAACAACAATTTAACTTATTATTTACAAATAAAAACAATAACCAAAGTTATTGCTTTACATAACTAACTAAGAACTTTCTTATAATCATCTAACTTCTCGTAATAATTAACAACCTTACCATCTTTAATCTTAATTAAAGCAGAATCTTTAATACTAACATCATCAACACTTACAGGTTTAGTATTAGATTTATCACTTAAATAATTTTTATTAAAGCCATCATTCATATCAACATAATAAATCTTCAAACTCTCCTCATTATCAACATAAGAAGTAATCAACCCTTGATAAGTAGAAGCATTATCATCTAAACTACTATACAAGAAAACATAATACTCACTATAAGGTCTATTAAACATATTACCAACTAAACAAGTATCATAATTAATAGAAACATCACTATTACTATCCTTTGTATTAATCATATCAGTTAAAAAATAAACACCAATAACAATTAAAATTACAACTAAAGTAATAACAATTAAACTCTTAATCTCCTTAGTATCATTACTCTCATATTTACTATTCTTAATTCTTTTATCTTTCATAATCACCCTCCAACAATATACTACCACAAAATAAGTATAATAACTACAAAATAATTAAAAAACTTACCATAAAAAAGAATCTCCATCAAAAAGATTCTTTTCTAAATATTACTCTACAATATCTTTTAGTAACTATATTACTAGATTGATATCATAAACCTTACTTGTGCATTAAGTAATATTCGTATGCACATTCTTATTATACATATTTTTTAATTTTTAATACTTATTAATTCTCTTATCTATAGGTAAATCTTCATCTTTAATATCAATAGTTAAAGATAAACCAATAACCATTATATAACTCAAAAAATATATCCATAACATTAAAACCATCACATTACTTAACCCTGCATAAAACAAATCATATTTAGCAAAATGGCTTACATAATAACTATATACCTCAGTAGCAATTATCCATCCCAAAGAAGTAAATATAGCACCAATATTAATCCTAACAGGTTCAATGCTTCTATTTGGACTAATAGTAAATATTAACTTAATAAACATAAATATAATAATCCAACTAATAGGTCCTTGCATAATAGCCAAAACACTACTCAAAATAGATTTAATATTAAAATAATCAATCGCATCAATAATTACCTCCCCAAAAGCAGGAACCAATAAAATAAACAAATATAATATAATTATCAAAAAAGTCATCACAATTGCCTTTAACTTTCTCTTAACCCAACATGTCTGAGGAATACCATAAATCTCATTAGTAACATAAATAATAGAACTAGGCCCATTACTCGCAAAATACAACATAGATATTAAAACCATAATCAAATTTAAATCCATAGAGTTACCACTAATTATAGGAACAATCATATCAACAATACTATCACTAAAATTACTCTTTAACATAACTATTATACTATCCATAGAAATATTAAAATACGAAGCACCATATCCAATAAGAGTAATAATAGGAACTAACGACAAAATAATAGAAAACGCAAGTTGCCCAGGCAACACAGCCATTTCAGGCTTATTTAATATCCTATAAACCTTAACAATAAATCTCTTAAACCTACCAACAACACTATTAATCTTGCTTTTCAATCTCATTATACTCAATTTCCTTATTCTCCCTCATTAACAAACTAGCCTCATTAATCGCATCATCAATCAACTTCAAATCATCAACAATCATACTAAACCCAATCGCAGCACCATATTCATAAGGTAAATTACCAAACTCTTTTACTAATTTCTTAATATAATTAACAACCTGTTTTTCACTATAACCAACCATATAAACCATAAACTCATTACCATCAGTTCTCATAATCTCAGTATTATCCAATTGATTTTGATGTAAAACATTAGCTGCTGCCATAATCTGTTTATCACCTTCCTCATGACCAAACGTATCATTCAAATACTTAACATTATTTAAATCAATAACAATAATAGCCTGAGGATACACAGTGTTCATATTCCAATCTTCCATTCTTTCATTCAAATAATTTCTATTCTTCAAAGAAGTCATCATATCAACAAACTTTAATTTCTCATCTTTTCTAATCTTAGTATTTAACTTAATTCTCTTCCTCTTAGAAACAACTAATCCAATAATTAAAATACCAACACCAGATACTATTAAAACATACTTAGCAATAACGCCAATTAAAGCACTAGTACTATTAGTTAAATCATAACTAACAACACCTAAAACAGCCATCTTCTTATATCCAATAAAATTAATATACAAACTAAAAATCTTACTAAAAGCATCATCACTATTATTATATTTAAAATTAAAATTAACACTATTAAAACCTTCATAAACAACGTAACTATTATTAATTTTATTATTTATATAATAATTATAACTCTCACTATCCATAGCGATTAACTTATTCTTTTTATAACAATTAATTAACTTACTTTCATTCTTAACAAAACTTAAATCTAAATTACTAAACTCCTTCAAATAAGATGACAAACTACTATCTTCAATAACACATATTTTATCATTAATATTACTTAAACTACTATAAAAATTAACCTCATTATTCTTACCAACAATATAAAACTTTTCACTAATATTAGTCTTAATAATATCATCCCTATTCTCAGTATCATTAAAAATAAGATCAACCTTACCATTAGAAAAAGCCTTATTCATACTACTATTATTCTTATAACTAATAAAATTAAATTCAACATCAGTTAATTTACTAAAATCACTTAAATATTCACTAATAACACCACCAACTCTTTTCCCATTCATAGAAAAATAAGGAGTCTTATTAACAAAACCAACATTATAAACTTTATTAGTTAAACCTTGAACCTCAATATCAGATAAATTCAAAGAACTCTTAAACAAATCAAAATAATTATCATAATAACTATCATCTAAACTATTCCTAATCCATTCATTATAATATTTTACCAATATACTATTTAAAGTATTATCACTACCTAATCTCAAATAATAATACTTAACAATATCCTCAAAATTATAAACAACATAATAATTCTTTTCAACTATTAAATCAACATACTCATTCAAAGGAACCATAACATAAGATACCTTATCATCATCAAACTCACTGAACAAACTACTACTTTCAGTATATAACTTCAAAGTACCATTAAAATCATTATAAGAACTTAAATAAGAAGAATCATCATTCAATAACCCAATAGACTTACCATTCAAACTACTAACACTAGAAATAACCTCATAACTCTTAGAAAGAACAACATAACTATCTTTATAAAAAATCAAATCATCTTTCTTAACACTATTACCAATAGAAAAACCTAAACTACCATCATAACTAGTATAAGTATTCTTATTAATATTTAACCCATTCTCCTTACTAAAATCATCTAAAAAATCATAAAAAACCCCATTACCATCCCTACTAAAAATATTAACATTAGCAGGAACACCAACACTAATTACCTTATTTAAATTATTAGTAATCCATTCCTTCTCTTTAATACTAAGCCTACTAGAATCATAAAAAAATTTATAATACCCAACCAAACTTAAAATAATAATTAATAAAACAACAATAACACTTATAATAATCTTCTTAGTCTTCTTCATTCCTATTCACCATTAACTTTCGTCCAAGATATAATAGTAGCATCACTCTTCTTATACCCCATCATTGTAAACCCAGAATCTCCCTCTTTAACAAAAGAAAAATTAATATCATAATAATCCTTTTCATCATCACTAAACACACCTAAAGCCTTAATCGCAATAGCCTGAGCATCAGAAGGACTACCATCCTCTAAATAAACATTAACATAAACAACCTTACCTTTAATATTTATACTAACTTTACTTATCTTACCATTATCATTAATCTCTTTAATAACTTCATCCTTATGTTCATCACTTATATAAACAGAATCAATCCCATTTAATCTATTACCATAATTACTCTTCTGAGTCTGATTTACAAAATACATAACCGCAATAATACATATCAAAGCAATACAAAAAACACTAACTCCCATTAATATACAATAAATACGATTATTCTTATAAAATCTTTTTAATTTATTCATAAAACACCTCTCATAAAGATTATACAAAATTTCTAATAAAAAGTCATCACTTTTCAATTATACACCAAAAAAGACACCAATATCAGTGTCTATAACTTACTATCAAAATCCTCTTCATTCCATATAGTAATACCAAGCTCCTTAGCCTTATCATACTTAGAACCAGCATTCTCACCAACAATAACAACATCTGTCTTTTTAGTAACCGAACTAGACCACAAACCACCATTAAGTTCAATTAAATTCTGAATCTCATCCCTAGTATACTTCTTCAAAGTACCAGTAACAACTATTCTTTTATTATATAATTCCGGATTCTCAACAACCTCAGCCCCCAAATAATTCATATTCATACCAATACTTTTCAAATCATTAATTAACTTAATATTAGATTCATCCCTAAAATAATTATAAATATTATTAGCAAGAACCGGACCTAAATCATCAATCTTAATAAAATCCTCTAAACTAGCATTAATCAAACTATCCATACATTTAAATTTCTTAGCAAGAATCTTCGCATTCTTCTCACCAATACCACTAATACCAATAGCAAATAACAATTTCTCCAAAGAATTATTCTTAGATTCCTCTATATTATCTAATAATTTATTGACACTCTTATCACCAAATCCCTCTAACTCAATTAACTTATCCTTAACATCTTTTAATTTATATATATCAATAACATTATTAATGATATTCATATTATAAAAATCCTCAATAATTCTTTCACCAAGACCCTCTATATTCATAGACTTCCTATCACAAAAATGAATTAAAGCCTCAATATTCCTAGCAGGACATCCCTCATTAGGACACTTCAAATCAATACCAGAATCAGTTAAAACAAAACTAGAACCACATATAGGACAACAACTAGGCATAACAAACACAGACTCGCTACCATCTCTTTCCATAGCAATACTACTAGCAACTTCAGGAATAACATCCCCAGCCTTATGAACAAAAATCTTATCCCCAATTCTTAAATCCTTCTCCCTAATATAATCCCCATTATGCAAAGTAGCCCTTCTAATAGTAGACCCAAGAACCTTAACAGGATCAAAAACCGCATTAGGAGTAATAACACCAGTTCTACCAACAGTACAAACAATATCCCTTAAAACAGTCTTAACATCCTCAGCAGGAAACTTATAAGCAATAACCCACTTAGGATATTTAGCAGTAAAACCAAGTTCCCTTTGCATATGAATATCATTAACCTTAATAACAATACCATCTATATCATAAGGAAGTTCCTCTCTTTTATTAGTCCATTCATTAATATAATCAAGAATTTCTTCTATACTATTAACCAATCTAACATTCGGATTAACAACAAAACCCAAATCCTTTAAATCCATCAAAGCCTCATAATGAGTTAACCTATCAGTCTCCGGAACATGATACAAAAAAGCATCAAGTTTTCTTGCCTTAGCAACACTACTATCAAGTTGTCTTATCGAACCAGCAGCCGCATTCCTTGGATTTTGAAAAACACTCTCCCCATTCTTCACCCTTTCTTCATTTAATTTATTAAAAGCAGCCAAAGGCATATAAATTTCACCTCTAACCTCAATAGAAACAGGTTTATTAAGCCTAAGAGGAATACTACCTATAGTCTTCACATTATGAGTAATATCCTCACCAACAAGCCCATTACCACGAGTAGCAGCCCTCTTTAAAATCCCATTCTCATACTGAAGAGAAACAGCAAGACCATCGATCTTTAATTCACATACATAAGAAGGATTAGGAAATTCCTTTCTAATCTTTTCATCAAACGCAACTATTTCAGATTCACTAAAAACATCAGCTATAGAAAACATCCCAACTTTATGATTAACCTTCTTAAATTCATTAATAACCTCTCCACCTATCTTTTCACTAGGAGAATCCTTTCTCTTTAAATCAGGATAATTCTTCTCAATATCAAGAAGTTCACTCATCCAATTATCATACTCCCTATCACTAACCGAAGGATTATCCATAGTATAATAATCATAATTAGCCTTCTCAATTAATTTAATCAATTCATCATATCTTTCACTCATAACAATCAACTCACTTTACTAATACTCTTATGCTTCTTCATCAAAGTCTTAATACCACACTTAAAAGCAACCTTAATAATAGACCCTTTATCCTCAATTACAGCACCAAGCCCAAACTCCTCATGATTAATAATACTCCCCTTAACTATACTATCATTATCCTCCTTAACATAAGACTTCTTATCAAAAACCTTCTTCTCTTTATTAACAAAATGCTCATCCAACAAATCCTTCTTAATCTCAGAAATAAACCTAGAAGGAATATTAACCTGCTCCTTACCATAAAGCATTCTCCTCTTCGCATTACTTAAATAAAGCCTCTCCTTAGCCCTTGTAATACCTACATAACAAAGCCTTCTCTCCTCTTCAATGTTATCTTCCATAATAGACATATTATGAGGAAACAATCCCTCCTCCATACCAACTAAGAACACAACAGGAAACTCAAGCCCCTTCGCACTATGTAAAGTCATCAAAGTAACCACATTACCATCCTCAGAATGATTAGCCTGATCAGCAACCAAAGCAATCTCCTCCAAAAAATCACCCAAATTAACAGACCCAGTCCTTTCCTCATAAGAAGCAGTAATACTTTTAAACTCCATTAAATTCTCAAGTCTAGTCTCATCCTCAATCAAATGACTAGACTCAAGTTCCCTCTTCATACCAGACTTATCAAGAACAGCATCAATAAGTTCCGTCAAAGACAAAGACTCACTTATACTTCTTAAAGAAAGAATAATATCCCTAAACTCTAATTCCTTTCTACTCTCCAAAGCATCAAACATACTTATATTATTACAAGTAGCTCTATTCTCAATCTCTTTTATAGAACTATCACCAATTCCCCTCTTAGGAACATTAATAATTCTTCTTAAACTAATCTCATCTTTCTCATTATAAATAACCCTTAAATAAGAAATCAAATCCTTAATCTCTTTCCTATTATAAAAATAATAACTACCAAAAATCTTATAAGCAATCCCTTTAGAATTAAAAACCTCCTCAATAACCCTTGATTGCGCATTAGTCCTATATAAAACAGCAATATCACTAGGTTCATAACCATCAACAAGCAACTTCTTAATCTCATCAATAACCAAAGCAATCTCATGCTTCTCATCATAACTTCTCATATAAGTAATTTTAGTACCATCACCCTTATCAGAATAAAGCCTTAAATCCTTTCTCTCTCTATTATGACTTATAACATCGTTAGCCGCATTCAAAATATTATTCGTACTCCTATAATTATGTTCAAGCTTAATCGTAATAGAATCCTTAAAATCCTTTTCAAAATTAACAATGTTATGATAATCAGCCTGCCTAAAAGCATAAATACTCTGATTCATATCACCAACAACAAAAATATTCTTATACTTATTAGCAAGCAACAAACTAAGCTTATACTGAACCGGATTAGTATCCTGATACTCATCAATCAAAATATACTTAAACCTCTCCTGATACTTCTCTAAAACCTCATTATTCTCTTGAAATAACCTAACAGGCAATAACAACAAATCATCAAAATCAACAGAAGCACTATTCCTAAGCCTTTCATTATATTTATAATAAACACTAAGAACAACCCTATCAATCGGAGTATTAAATAAAGTATCTAACTCCCTATCACTAAGCATCTGATTTTTAATAAAAGAAATCCTATTTCTAATATATGAGGGACTATACTGCTTACTATCCAAATTCATATCCTTAATAATCTTCTTAATAACAGTCAAAACATCATCACTATCAATAATACTAAAAGAAGAAGGAAGACCAAGCAAATCATGATTCTCCCTTATAACACGTACCCCAAAAGAATGAAAAGTACCAATAAAAGAAGAAACATCACCAATTAAATTATTAACCCTATCCCTCATCTCCTTAGCAGCCTTATTAGTAAAAGTAATAGCAAGAATATTATAATCCCTAACACCACTATCAATTAAGTAAGCAATCCTATTAGTTAAAACCTTAGTCTTACCACTACCAGCACCTGCCAAAACCAAACAAGGACCATCAACATGCTTAACCGCCCTTACCTGTTCATCATTTAAATTCTTAAGTAAATCATTTACCATAATACCTCCTACAATCACTAATAAATATTCTAACAAATAAAACAAAATAAAAAAAGTAGTTAATTAAAACTACTCAATCTTTTAACAACTCTTTCTCTTCCCAATAACTTCATAATCTCATACAAATCCGGACTAGTAGTCTTACTAGTTAAAGCAACTCTTATAATATTAGAAACATCAGCAATACTTCCCTTATACATATCCGGATTCTCTTTATACAACTTCATATCAGTAACATAATCAAAATCATTACACAACAACTTAATCTTATTAAACCATTCTTCCTTACTATCATCTTCATTATAATATTTTTCAGCATAACAGTTCAAAATGTCACTAACTTCATCTACATTTTTAACCTCAAAAGAAACCTTAGAACAATCAAATAACTCATCATACATATACCAAATATTATCCTTAATCTCACTATAACAAGCAAAATCCTTTCTAGGTTTCTTTTGATTCCTTTCAATATTCAAAACACTAATAGTATAATCTTTATATTTATTAATTAAATCATTAAAAGAAACATCAAACTCCCTACTCCAATTATCTAAATTATCAAATACTTCCTTCGCACTTAACCTACTTAAATAATTCTTACTAATATTAATAAGCTTCTCAATATCAAATAAAGAACCACCACTAGTACACATCTTATTGTAAGTAAACATAAAATCATTATAATTCTTATCTTGATTTTGCATAAACCAACCATCAAAATTAGAATTAAGTAAAGTAGCAAAATAAAGCTTAACAGCCTCTACCGGAATTCCCCTTTCATGATAAAAAGCAACAGCAGCCTCAGGATCTTTTCTCTTACTCAATTTTCTAACAGTTTCTCCTTCTTTCTTATTTAAAGGAAGCAAATGAGCAAACCTAGGTACATCAAACCCACAAGCATTCCATAATTCCAAATGATAAGGAACAGAAGAAATATAAGAATCATCCCTAGTAACAGTAGTAACCCTCATAAAATGATCATCACAAACATGAGCAAAAGCATAAGGAGGAACCCCATCAGACTTAACAATAACCTGATCCAAATCATTTTCAGGAAGTTCAATAGTTCCCTTAATCAAATCCTTAAAAACAATTTTCTTATTAAAATCACCAATAGATTTTAATCTCAAAACCCACTTATCACCATTAAGAATACGCTTTTCAACCTCATCATAACTCAAATTACGACACCTAGCATACTTACCATAATAACCAATTCTATCCTTACAAGCCTCCTGTTTCGTCCTCATACTAGACAAATCATCCTCAGAACAAAAACAAGGATAAGCCCTACCAATAGAAACCAAATACTTAGCAACAGTATGATAAATAAAAACCCTTTCACTTTGAATATAAGGACCATACTCACCACCATTAACAGGTCCCTCATCAACAACATAATTATATTCCTTTAAATCACTAATAATCAAATTAATACCATCATCAATTGCCCTCTTATCATCAGTATCCTCAATTCTCAAAATAAACTTACCACCAGATTGATGAGCAAACCTCTCAGGCACAAAAGAAGCAAACAAATTACCCATATGCATTCTACCAGTTGGACTAGGAGCAAACCTACAAACCTCAGCAACCTTATCCAAATTTCTAACAGGATATCTCTTTTCCAAATCATCAATAGACAAAGAAACATCCGGATATAATAAATCAGCTAATTTTTTATAATCCATATATAATCATCCTTCCTCATAAACAAATTAATTATATTACATCAATAAAATCTTTACAAGCACATACTATAAAAACTTCCCAAGGGAAGTTAAAAACAAATTGGTGACCTGTATGGGGTTCGAACCCATAAATGTAGCCTTGAGAGGGCTATGTGTTAACCATTTCACCAACAGGCCATAAACAAATTATACCCTATTTTACCAAAAGAAACAACTAAAAACTACCTCTTTAACTCTAAAATCTTCTCTTTCTTTTCCATTTAATCATTCTTTATCTCATAATTCTTAGACTTACTACCATACTTAATATAAATAACATACTTAAACAAAATAGCCTCAAGACACATAATAAATACAATATAATCAAGCGGTAAACCAGAACACAATATAAAACTAATTAATTCACAAGACAACAATACCCCATTACCAACCTTAATCTTTCTAATACACATATCACACTCATAAATAACTCTATTACAATCATCAATACTATACATAAATCCACCTAACTTAATTCTAAAAGAAAAAGTGCTATATTTCAAGCACTTTATTTTATTTCAATAGTCTTTTTAGTTTCAACAACTTCCTCTTTAGGAATAACAATGTCTAAAATACCATTCTCGAACTTAGCATCAATCTTATCAACATCAACATCACCTAAAGCAAATGATCTACTAAAAGAACCATATGTTCTTTCTCTTCTAATATAATTTTTAGATTCACTCTCTTCTTCTTTTTCCTTAGAAGCAGCAACTGTAAGGTATCCATCTTTTACTTCAATATTAATATCCTTCTTATCATATCCTGGAATATCCATCTCAACATGATACATTCCATCTTCCTCATAGATATCACACTTTACATCACTTCTTCTAACAACAGGTCTAAAGAAATCATCTAAATCATCATCAAAGAAAAAACTTCTTGGGATTAAATTCATAATCACACTTCCTTTCACAATTTAAATATACCACTTC
>CAZTEJ010000012.1:0-20046 GCA_964612605.1 uncultured Clostridium sp.
ATCAACGATGCGGAGCGTTGCTGTGCAACAAATTTTATTTTTTATTTTCAACCTTCACCTCTATATTATTTTTTTCTATTATTGACAATCTTATTTATTGCTCTTGTACTTTTTATATTTTGATATGATTTTGATGTTTTTTCTTTATATAAAACTTCTTCGTAAAGGTTATTAAAATTAGATATTAATTTATCGTATTTATCTTTGAATATGAGTTCTAGTTCATCGATGTAGTAATCGTTATAAACACTTGTTAGAAACCATTTTATGATATCTATACCCATATTTTTTATAAAGTTAGCTCCTACTTTAATGCAGTAAACAGCATTTGAGTTAAGTATTTTATTACATACGTCGTTTAGATTTAATTCTGTATCATTTTTAGAAAAATCTATAATGATTGATATTGTTTCTGTTAATATTTCTTCAAAGTTTCTAGAATTATGTAGTTTTGTGCTTATTTCTTTTAGATTTAAACTATTTCCTAAATAGTTATCTGATGCAAGTATGAGTTCTGTACTTGTTTTTCCTTCTCGTATATTGTTGATATTAATTGTATCTTCTATCATGATGGTTCTATTGGCATGAATGGTTTCATGGATGATGGTTATAGCAATTGTGTCAATAATTATGTTTTTTGTTTTTTTGTTGTATTCATTTTCAGCGGCTATTTCTATTATTTTATCTATATCTAGAATGATAATATTGTCATAAAAATTGTACTGAGCAAATTCATTTTCTTTTATGTTTTCTATTTTAATTTGGATATTATAAAGATGGTTAAATGCTTCTTTATTTAAATCTAGTAGTTCTAGGAAATGTTTTATGCTTTTTATTGCTTCTTGTTTTCCTTCGTTAACTAATTTAGTTTTTATTTCATTATTAATCATAAAAATACCTCAACATTAATATATCATATTTACATAAATAAATTAATATATTTTACTTTTTGTATACAATAGAAGATAGTTATTTTTGTAATTCTTCAACTATTTTATAAACTTCAGTACTTGGATTTGCTTCTACGCTACCGATTTTTATATTATTGTTTAATTGATATTTTTCTAATTTTTTTGCTCTTTCTATTGCTTTAAAAACATTTTGATTGATTTCTAAGTAAATATTATAAATTTTTTCATACTTTGGAATATATTTTTTTAATTTTTTTATGACTTCGTTATTCGTCATACTAGCTGTAGTATACTCATGGTGTAATAAGAACCATAATTCGATACTTGGATTGGATGTAATAACGTTTATTTTGTTATCGAGATCAAGTTTTGTTGCTTCTTTAATTATTTTATTCTTATTTGTATCTATATCTGTATCAAAAACTAAATATGCAATATCACCATATGATAAATCTAATTCTAATTCTTTTATTTCTCTAATTAACATTTTTACTAGTTTTAATGGGTCGGTGTTATTTCCTCTTGTATATGTTATATTGTATCTTTTTTTTCATTTTCAAAATTATTAAAATAATTTTTTTCTGTCTTATTATTTCCTTCGCATGCAATTAGAATTTTATATTTCCTAGTTTTTAATTTTCTTCCTCGATCGTTGCTTATTATTCTTCCCATAAAATATAATCATTCTTTATAAAAGGTACTGCTCCATACCTTCCAAGAATATATCCTTTTTCTATATTTTCAGTTTTTCTTACAGAAAAATCACTAAGTGAATATAATTCACTTATACCGTTATTACTATTTTTTTCTATAAACCAAATTTGATCTCTTCTTAGTATATTTAATTTCATTAAATTTGTGTCATGGGTATTAAAAATTAATTGGGCACTTTTTTGATTTATCTCTATATCATTAAACATTTGAACAATTAATAATCCTAGATAGGGATGTAAACTTTTATCTAGTTCATCTATTACTACTACTTTTTTATTATTAAATGCTTCCATAATAAATGGGATAAGACTAAATATAATTTGAGTTCCCATTGATTCTTCTTCATATGTAAGTTCTATGTTGGATCCTTTGTGTTTAAATAATACGGTTGATACTTTTGGTTTCATATTTAGTTTGATATAATCAGGTATTGTTGTTAATACTTCATCTGGAATATCAGTTTCTATAACTTTATAATCTTCTATATTAAAATCTGCTTTTTTTAAAAATTCAAGTGAGAATTTTTTTAATTTTTCATCATTCTTTAAATATTCTTTAAGAGATATTTCACGAAGATTATTTAAATTATTAAAAATTATAATATCCGTTGTTAAAAAAGTATATGGTATTCTTGTCTTTTCATAGTTCCAATTTGTTGATGTAGCAATAAAGAATTTATTGTTAGCTGTTTTAGATGCAATATCTTTTAAATACTTTTCATCTTTTTTTGAAAATGTGTAATTATTACTATTAATTCTATCAAATATTTTAGTTTCTCTTCCATTTGGATAATAATATAAATATTCTTCGTAAACAGTATTTTGATCTGCTACGAATCCGTATACGTAACGAATATCATTAATTAAAAATTTAATTTCAAATTCACTTGGTTTAGTTAGTGATTCTTTATTAAATTTGAAAGGATTGATAGGTAATTTGTCATTTATATTATTATTATTTGATGTTTTAAGCATAGTAATAATGGTGTTTAATGCTTTAAATAGATTTGTTTTTCCGGATGCGTTTGCTCCATATATAGCAGCAGTTTTCAGTATTTTTCTTCCATCAGATATAACATAATTGTCTTCTAATTCTTTACTTGAATTAGCAATCATGCTAAAAGTTGTTCTTTCTTTAAATGACAAATAATTTGTTAAACTAAATTCTAATATCATAAAAATTTCTCTCCTCTTTCCAATATTATATGCTTTATTTGTGATAAAATCAATTATTTTTGTAATTTATACTTGATATTTGTATTTTTTTTGCAAATTTAACTAATAAAATTCTTATTTTTGGATTAATGATTTTGGTTTGACAATAATAAGATTATAATTTATTATTATAGTAGGTGATAAAAGGATGAAATTATTTAAACAAAAATTAAGTCATAATGATTGGGTTAATATTATAGTATCTATTGGATTAATAGTTATGGGGTTGTTATTATTGATATTGTCTTCTGCTACTAATGCGAGACCTGTAACAATGCTTTATGTGGTGTTTACAATTTATTCGGTTATTAAAGCTGAGGAATATTTTATAACAAAACCTAAGGAGGATTATGAGGAGTTATATACTGCTATAGTGTGTGCAGTTGCTGCTCTATCTGGGTTTAAGTTTAATATGTATAATCCGCAAATGGTTCTTGCTTTAACTCTTGTTTCTTGGGTAGGTGCGATGTGTGTTATTAAATTAATTAAAATTGATTTTTATCATGATAGGAAGAATAAGATGATGTATATTAATTTAGGGACTTTTTTCTTATTCTTGTTATTAGGTTTGTTAACGAGTATTAATTTGTATTTTAGTGAACAGGTTCAATCTTTGATGTTAGGTTTTTATTTTATAGTTATTGGGTTATTGGATATATCAGAAGATTTAATAAGAATATTATCTACAAAAAGCATTCTATAATGAATGTTTTTTTGATATACTATATTTGGTGATTTGAATGGAAATTATTAATGATTTTAAAGATTATGAGGTTTTATCAACTAGTAATGGTTATAAATATGAAAGATGGGGAAAATATGTGTTAAAAAGACCTGATCCTGAGATAATATGGCCTGGTAATGAGAATATTAAGGTTAATGCGAGGTATGAGAGAAGTTCTTCGGGAGGTGGTTCTTGGACTTTACAGAATGTGCCTGATTCTTGGGTAGTTTCTTATCGTGATTTAAAATTTAATTTAAAATTGATGGGGTTTAAGCATACTGGTTTGTTTCCGGAACAGGCTTATAATTGGAATTTAATACGTGATACGATTAGAAATAGTGATCATAGGTGTAAGGTTCTTAATTTGTTTGCTTATACTGGTGCGGCGAGTGTTGCTGCTCTTAAGGAGCATGCTGAGGTGGTTCATGTTGATTCTTCTAGGGGGATGATTGATTGGGCTAAGGAGAATGTTAGGTTAAATAATTTGGAAAATGAATCTATTAGATTTTTAGTTGATGATGTAAGAAAGTTTATTAAAAGGGAAATTAGAAGGGGGAATAGATATGATATTATTATAATGGATCCTCCTTCTTTTGGAAGGGGTGCTAAGAATGAGGTTTGGCAAATTGAAAAGGATTTATATGATCTTGTTAGGGATACTTCTTCTTTGTTATCTGATGATGCTTCGTTATTTATAATTAATACTTATACAACTGGTTTAGCTAAGCCTGTGTTGGAAAATATATTAAAATTGACTATTGGTTTAAAGGGGACTATTTCTTCTGATGAATTAGGGTTTATAGATAATCAGGGGTTATATTTACCTTGTGGAATAACTACAAGATGGAAAAAATGATGAATTAATTATAAATTATTGTAATATACTTAACTAGGAGGAAAAATGGAAATATTAAAAGTTTCGAGTAAAAGTAACCCTAGTAAGGTAGCAGGTGCGATTGCTGGTATATTTAGGGATGGTAAAAATGATTTAGAAATACATACAATAGGGGCTGGAAGTTTGAATCAGGCTATAAAGGCGATTGCTATAGCAAGGGGATTTGTTGCTCCTAGTGGGAAGAATCTTGTTATTATACCTGCTTTTTCTGATATCCAAATTGATGGTGAGGAAAAAACGGCAATTAAGTTGATTGTTGAGACTAAATAAAAATACTTCGTTACTGAAGTATTTTTTTAAAATGGCATTTTAAAGTTTCCGTTACTCATCATTTTCATCATTTTTTTCATTTCTTCGAATTGTTTAAGGAGTCTATTTACTTCTTCTACTGTTCTTCCGCTTCCTTTGGCTATTCTGATTTTTCTTGATGCTTTTAGTATTTCAGGGTGTTTTCTTTCGTATGGTGTCATTGAAAGTACGATTGCTTCGATGTGGGCCATATCTTTTGGGTTTATATTAATGTTGTTTAGTCCCATGTTTCTTGCTCCTGGTATCATTTTAAGAAGGTTTTCTAGTGGCCCTAGTTTTTTTATTTGTTTTAGATTAAGTAGAAAGTCTTCTAAATCGTATTCTCCTTTACGCATTTTTTTGGCTAGATCTTTGGCATCTTCTTCGCTGATGGCGTTTTCTGCTGCTTCGGCAATTGATAATATATCTCCCATATCTAGGATTCGATTTGCCATTCTTTCTGGATAGAATTCGGTAAGCCCATCTAGTTTTTCGGAATCTCCCACGAATTTGATTGGTATGTTGGTTAGGTGTCTTACTGATAACGCTACGCCGGCTTTGGTATTTCCGTCTAGTTTTGTTAATATTGCTCCGGTTAGTTTAAGTTTATCGTTAAATCCTTTTATAACGTTAATGGCGTCTTGTCCCATCATGGCGTCTATGACTAGTAGTACTTCGTCTGGGTGAACTATATCGTAGATATCGCTTAGTTCTTGCATTAGTTCGTTATCTATGTGTAATCTACCAGCGGTATCTATGATAATATAGTCGTTGTGGTTGTTTTTAGCGTATTCGAGTGCTTCTTTAACTATTATTCTTGGATCGGTTTTGCCTTTGGTAAAAACGTTAATATCTAGTGATTTTCCTACATCGCATAGCTGCTCTATAGCAGCTGGTCTATATACATCGCATGCTACTAGTAATGGGGTTTTGCTGTGTTTTTTTCTAACTAGGTTGGCTATTTTACCACAGGTGGTTGTTTTTCCGCTTCCTTGTAGTCCAACTAGCATGATAATTGTTGGTTTTTTATTTACTTCTAGTTCAACGTAGTTTTCTCCTAGTAGTGTTATTAGTTCATCTTTTACTAGTTTTATAAATAGTTGTTCTGGTTTTAGGGTTTTATTAACTTCTAGTCCTAGGGCTTTTTCTTTAACGTTTTTGGTAAATTCTTTAACTACTTCGTAGTTAACGTCTGCTTCTAGGAGTGCGGTTCTTATTTCTCTAATTGCATCGGATATGTTTTCTTCGGTAATTCGTCCCATTCCTTTTATATTTCTAATTGCGTTATTTAATCTATCTCCCATATATTCAAACATAATATATCCTCCTCTTAATCATTATATGATATTATTATATTTGTTAAATAATATAAAAGTCAACTAAAAAAGTAGGTATAACCTACTTTTAGCAGTCGCAATCTTCGCAACAGCAATCTTCGCAATCGCAGCAATCACAACAACAACCGCAACAGTCATCAACTGAATGATTAGCTAAATTTAAAGCACAAAATAATCTGATAAATTCTTCGTTATCAAGTTTTTTTAAATTATCGCAAAGTTCTTCTTTAAATTTAGTAACGTTTTCTCCTTCTATGACGTTATCAAATATTTCTCTAATATCCATATTTTCCTCCTTAATAATATTTTAACCAATAATTAATAATTATTCAATAAGTTTATAGTATTTGTTCTTTAACTTTCATTACTTCATTATAAATATTTGGGTTAACATCATTTACTGCTTTAATAGCTAGTTCTAATGATTCGTTGTATCTTCCTTCGTAGAAATAATCTTCTGCTCTATTTAAGGCATTATTAATTCTATTATTTGATCTAAATCTATTACCATAAACTATTGTTGATTCAGCTAGGGAAGCATTTTTTATTATTTCACTTGTATTTTTATGTAGTTTAAGTACTAGATCTCTTGCTGTATCTACTCTTAGATTTAGTGTTCTAATGTTGATTGGGGTTTTGTTTAATTCTTGATTCATTATGTCTATTGCATCTTCTGCTTCGCTTAGTTCTATGTAATAGTCTTTAGGTATGATGGGAAATTTAAAACTTTCCATTTTTTCTTTTGAGGTATTCATTATATTTGTAATTTCTTCTAGTTGTTGTCTTGCTCTTACTTCATCTTCTTTTAAACTGCTTAGGTATTTAACTGTATTTTCTACTTTTTCTTCTAGTATGTTTAGTCTAGTACTTACGAATTCTAGTTCTTTATATAGATGGCTGTAACTAAATGATTTGTTTCTATAGTTTTCTAGTAATATTTCATAATCATTTTTTATATTTTTAATACTTAGATTAATATCATCTATAACTATAACATCATCATCACTTAAATCATAACTGTATTTTATTTCTTCTATTTTGCTTAAAATATTTTTTACAACTGTTGATAGTTTTTTTATTTTAATTGCTACTCTGTGTGATAGTTTATCATAGTTAAATCTAGCATCTTTTTCTTTATCAAAATCAGTGTAAAGTGAATCAAAGTAGTCTAGTATTGTTTTTAGTTCAATAATTGAATCGCTTACGTTAAGTACTTTTAATCTATCAAAAACGTCTGCTATCTTTTTTTCTGCTTCTTGAATATTATAATCTATATTAAGGTAATCTAGTAGGTATCCTTCTGAGGTCATTTTTTGATATATTTGTTTTATATCTTCTATTTTATTGGGAATTAATTTTTTTCCCATAAGGATAATGGATGATGCTTCGTTAACTATAACTCCTATATTTTCGATGTTGTCTTTTAATGCTTTAACTATTTTAGGTGCTTCGCTATAGTCGTTATTTTCCATAGTTATTTCAAAACTATTGAATAGTTTATCTATGTTTTCGAATTGTAATTCGATTGTATTATTAATTTCTTCGTAGTCTTCTCTATTGTTATTGTATTTTAAATATATTTCTCTATAGTCTTTTTTTAATTTGGTTACTATTTCTCTGTTTTTGCATTCACTTGTGGTTATTTCTCTAATTTCTTCTAGAAGAAATTCACTTTTTGATTTAGTATAGTATATTTCTAATTCTAATTTTGATGATTCTTTTATAAATTTTTTATAATCTTTATCGTTAATTAAAATACTTAATTCGTTTAGTTTATTATCTAATGTTGGTATATCTATTTCTTTTATTTGTTTGTATCTATCTTTCCAATTGTTGTATTTGTCTTCTAGTTTTTTATTGTTAATTAGGGAACCTACTTTATTTAGTTCGGTTAGGATATTACCTGAAATAATTAGATTTTTATCTATTTCTAAACTGGTTAATATTGTTCCTAATTTCTTTTTAGTATATTTATTAATCATAACTAAAACGATTACAATTAAAACAATTGCAATAACAAAATAAACAATACCAAGTATTATATAAGTTTTATCCTCCATATTAACCCTTTCTAAATTTTTATAAAGTTATTCGTTATCAAGTTCAATAATTACTCTACCTTTAAATATTTTTCCTTCGTCTTCTGATTGGTCTTCTCCGGTTTCTGGGAATGAGATTGTCATGTTGTAAACGTGATTGATACCTGTTGTGGTATTTGAAAATGATCCGGTTGCAATATATTGGGTTCCTTGTCCGGTTGTTAATCCACCGTTTATGGTATTTGTGATAACAATATCGTTGGTTTGTTTTGTAGATGTTGTTTCGTCAAATTCTAGGGAGTATTTAATTGCGTTATCTGAGAAGGTATTTTCTTCTTTAAGTATTCCTATGTTATAGTTTAGTAGTTTAGATTCTTTGGTATCGTTGATACCGGTTAGGGTAAAGATTTTGGTTTCACTTACTCCTGGCATAACGTTTGCTAGTATTATATCTTCACTTCCTTTTGTATAGTTAATTGATAAGGTTCCGGAACTCATATATACGGTGCTTATGCTTTCTAGTCCACTGATTTGTGCTAGGAAGTAGGCGTAGGTAACGCTTATGAAGAGTAGTACTCCTGCGAACATGCTTATTAAAATTTTGGTTATTAGTTTTATTGTATCCATATTATTCATCTACTTTCATTAAAATTATAAAATAAAGAATCTTTTCAGTCAAGAATTTATTATTTTCTTTATAGTTTAATTATATCTTAAATATAATAATAAAACTAGAGTAACTTCTCTAGTTTTGTTCTTTTTCTATGTTATTTATTATTATTTGATATTTATCTTGTCTTTTTTGAACTTGTCCGGTTAGTTTTATAAAGTCATTTGTTTTAATATTATTTATAAGATTATATTTTTTAGGGAATAAAGTACAGTCTATTTTTCCGTATTCATCGGTTATACTTATAAAGGCCATATTATCTCCTTGTTTTGTTTTAAGTGTTTTTATATTTTTAATAAATCCATATATTGATATGTTTTTATCAAAATATTTACCTAGGTTATTGCTTTTTGGACAGTTGTATTTTGATGATGGATGGTTGCTTAGGTAGAAACCGTATAGTTCGTATTCTTTTTCCATTAAGGTTGAATTATCGTATTCATCGTATATTATCATGTTTGGTTTGTTAATTAGTGATGTTTCTAATCCGTTTATTAGTTCTGCATATATGCAGGCTGAGTCTAGGTTGTTTATTAATGTTTTTCTAGTGTAACCGAATGTATCTAGGGTTCCTGCATTAATAAGTGTTTCTAGGGTTTCTTTATTTATTTTTCCGTATACTTTTGATATAAAATCAAAGTAATCGGTATATGGTTTATTATTGTATATTATTTCACATACTGTTTTTGATATGTTTTTGATAATGCTTAATGGGATTGTTATGTTCTTATCAATATCAAATGAGGTATTACTTGTGTTTATATTTGGTTTTGTAAATGTGATGTTAAGTTGTTTTGCTTCGGTTATAATATCTTTGTATTCACTTTTTCCACTTTGATTTAGTAAGTTTTTATAAAATTGAATTGGATAATTTGTTTTTAAATACATCATTTGATATGCTAGAAAAGCATATCCAACTGAATGGCTTTTGTTGAAGCCATATTCTGCAAATTTTAATATATCGTTGAAAATAAGTGTTGCGGTTTCTTTGGTGTAACCGTTTTTTATTGCTTTTTCGATGAATTTATCTTTTTCTCCTATAATTATGTTTTCATTTTTTTTGCTTATTGCTCGTCTTATTAGGTCAGCTTCGCTGAAGGTGTATGATGCTACTTTTCTAAATATTTCCATAATTTGTTCTTGATATACGATTATTCCATTGGTTTCTTTTAGTATATCTTCTAGGGAATTATCTATGTATTTTATTTTTTCTATTCCTTTTTTTCTTTTGGAATATGTTTCTATATAGTTATTTGCTCCTGGTCTTATTAGTCCTAGGGAGATTATTAGTTCGTTAAAGTTATTTGGTTTTATTGTTTTTAATAGGTATTTCATACTCGGGGTATCAAATTGAAATATTCCGATTGTTTTTGCTTCGCAAAAGTTTTGGTATACTTTTTGATCGTTTAGTTCGATTTTGTTTAGTTTGATATTTTCTTGGATGTCTTTTAGGATATTTGATACTATGGTTAGGTTTTTTATTGATAGAAAATCCATTTTTAGTAGTCCAATGTCTTCGAGGTAGTCTTTTGTAAATCCGGTTAGGTATTCGTTTGTATTTTTGGTTATTGGTATTATATCATCGATGTTTTTTTTACATATTACTATTCCTGCGGCGTTTGTACTGATGTGTTTTTTTATTCCTTCTATCATCATTGCTCCGTAGTATACTTCTTTTATATCTTTGTTATTATTTATTATGTTGATTGTTTCTTTGGTTAGATTGTTTTTAAGTGTTTTTTTGCTATCTATGTTTTTTAGTTTGGTTATATCTATATCTAGTATTTTGCTTACGGTTTGTAATGCGAGTTTGGTTGTCATTGTTCCGTAGGTTATTACTCCCATTACTTTGTTTGTTCCGTATTTTTGTTTAACGTAGTCTATAACTAGATCTCTTTTGGTTGCATCGAAATCTATATCTATATCTGGTAGTGTGATTCTTTCTGGGTTTAGAAATCTTTCGAATAGTAGATTGTATTTTAATGGGTCTATGGAGGTTATTCCTAGGCTGTATGTTACTAGGGAGCCTACGGCTGATCCTCTTCCTGGTCCTACGTATATGTTATTTTTTATAGCGTATTTGATGTAATCGTATACTATTAGAAAGTAGTCTACGTAGTTCATTTGTTTTATTGTGTTTAATTCGTAGTTTAGTCTTGTTTTATATTCTGGTGGGATATTTCCGTTTAATCTTTTGGTTAATCCTTTGTATGATAGGGCTTCTAGGTATTTGTAACTGTCTTTTATTGTTTCGTCATAATGTGGAATTAAATTGTCTTGGTAGTTTAGGTTTATGTTTATTTGGTTTGTAAAGTATGTTAAATCTTTATTCCAGATAATGTGGTTGGTATAGTCTTTATCGTTGTAGTTAGTGTATGTTTTTCCTTCTTTTATCATATTTAAATAGTTAACGTATTTGATGCTTTGGTTATCTAGTCCTAGTACTATGTTAAAGTATATTATATTATTAGATATTTGTTGTGCTTTTTGTTTTTCTTCTTCGTTTTTATATCCTATATATGAATTATTTATGTTATATAGTTGATGGTATTCGTATGGTATTATTACTAAAATGTTATTGTCTATCATGGATATATCAAATTCGTTATCTAGTATGTATGTATTAATTTTTAATAGTGTATTGTATCCTTGGTTGTTTTTAGCGTAAAGGTATATGTATCCTTGTTGGCATTTTATTTCTAATCCGATTAATCCTTTTATGTTATTTTGTTTACATAGTTTGTTGAATTCAGCTACGTATGATAGATTATTATCTATAATACCTAGGGTATTATAGTTATTTTTTTTTGCATATAAAAATAGATCTGGTAATTTGATCATGCTTGATAGTATACTGTAATCGGTTTTTATGCTTATACATTCTTTCATATTTTCCCTCTGTAATTATTTTATCATGTTTTTTTTATAAATTATACTATGTTTTTATGATATTATACCTAGATCTATAAACATTATGCTTATGAGTGATAGTGCGTTATAATATTTGTATTGAGTAAATTCTTCTGTTTCTTTTTTTAATATCTTAAGGTTTTCTTTTTTAAAATTAGATGGTTCATAGTTGTTTATTCCATAAGTTTCCATTGTTTTATGCATATTAAACGTAGCTAATAATATTTTTTTTCATTAATATTTGATATGTTAGGAATCATTGTTTTCATTTTTTTCTTAGTTTCAAAAGAACTGGTAAAGTTAGTTTTCCATAATTTTTTATCAAAATTTGAAATTTCGTATGTTTCAATGCATGGATATGATAATAATAGTAGTCCATTCATTTCGTAATTGTTGTCTTGTGCACTTGTAAATGTATTTAATAGTTTAAATACTATTTCTTCATCGTTTGATTCTGGATCTCTATCCCAAATTATATATATTGGAATATTTTTTAGGCTTCTATTATATTCTTTTGATAAAATATTATATAACTTATCTTTATAGTTTTTATCTTCCATAATTGACTTTATGAATTAGATGTATTTGCGATTATAACTGTTGAATTTTTATTCGTTTTACTTACAAATACATCTTTCATTATCTTATTTCTTTTTAATGGTATGTAGTTATAATCAAGTATTTATGTAAATATATGTTTTAATAATTTAAATTCTTCTGTTTCTCCTTCAACAACAATTACAATTTCACCAATTGCTTTATTTTTATTAATTTTTAAATGTTTTATCGTATTTTGGCATTCCATCAAAAACTCCACTTAAGTACATTTTTTCTATATTTTGTGATTCTCTGGGATTTTCGTCTGAGAATCTTTTTATGATTGTTCCTTTTTTTGGTTCAAATTTAAACGAATATATTTGATCTGGTCTTAGTATTGAGGTATCTAGTAAGTTGGTTGAATGTGATGTAAAGAATATTTGAGAATTTGTGCTATTGTTGAAAAAGTATTTAATTAGTGCTTCTTCTAATTCGTTGTGAAGTCCACTACTGAATTCGTCTATTATTATCATACAATTATTTTTTGTTGCATATATTATTGGAAGTATTGTGTTTATAAACGCTTTGTTTCCAGTTGATTCGAGTTGTAATGGCATTATGAAGTCTGTTCCTTTTTTTCTTACTCCAATTATTTCAGAATCTGAATTTATTATTGTTTTTTTGTTATTAAATATTATTTCACTATTATAGCCTAATTTGTTTATAAATTTATTTATTTCTTTAGAATCGTTTTTTTCAGCGTATTTTTCTATAAATTGTTCTGATATTTTGGATGGATTATATGTTTTTATTGATTTTCCACCTTTTAAACAATTTATATATATTGAATTTTTAAGATAATCAAACCATTCATTTAATATTATATCGTTATTAAATCTTGTATTATAATATTCTAATTTTAATAATGATAATGTTGAATTAATGTTGTTGTTATCTTTTGTTTCGCCAAAATATGTTCTTCCATTTTGTTTTATTCTTTCTAATTTCAATTCATTGTTTATATATAATTTTTCAATGTTTATATTATTTTCATCAAACTCTACTGAGTAGTTAATATTATTATTATTTATGTTAAAATTGTATGTTAAACTGAATTTTGTGCCTTTTGTATACATTGATTTTTTTGCTTTATAGTTTTGTTCAGTGTTATCTAATAATAGATTTAATAATAATACGATTGAATTTAATACTTGTGTTTTTCCTGATGCATTTTCTCCTATAAATAAGGCTCCTTTTAATATTTTATTTTCATTTATATTAGTTTTTTCTAATATTTTATAGTTAGTTGCTTTAAAATCAAATATTGTTTCTTTAATAAATGTTGTATATTCTTTTAAAATTATACTTGTAAGCATTAATAATCACCTTCCTATTTATATTATATAATATTATTTGTAAAAAAAATACATTTATTTATTTATAAATGTATTTTTTTTACACTATTATACATTAATTATTATTAATTTCAATATTATTAATGTTTTTTTACTAGTTTATAAACTTCATTATGAATTGTTTCTATATTTTTCATTTCGTTTTGTTTTGAACATTCTACTATATCCCATGATAAATATTCTGCAACAAATATAGCGTTATTGTATACTTTTTTCATATACTCTAGGTTTGTTTCATGAATATCATTTATTATTCCTTCATTATCTTGTCTTTTATTTCTCATTTTAGTTACTATATCAAATGGGGCGGTTAGGAATATTACTTGATCTGGTTTTTTTATTCCTAATTTATTGTATTCGTAGTCTATAATATAATCAATAAATTTTTTTCTTTCTTCTATATCTTCTATTAAAGCTGATTGATAAATTATACTTGATGTTGTATATCTATCTAACAGTATTATATTACCTTGTTCGTATTTATCTTTTAAATAGTTATTCCATGTTATTGCTCTATCTATAGCGTATAGACTGTTAATGAAGTATGGGGATTGTTCTGATGGGGAACCAAAATCTCCTTTTAAATATTTTTCTACTAGTTTACCTTCTTCGGTATTATAAGATGGGAAATGGTGTTTTATTACTTTGTTGTTGTCTTTTGTTAAATGTTTTTCAAGCATTTCGTATTGGGTTGTTTTTCCTATTCCGTCGCAGGCTCCTTCTATTACTATTAATTTGTTCATTTATAATTCCTCCTATTTTATAAACATTGCGTCTCCAAAGGAGAAGAATCTGTATTTTTCTTTTACGGCTTCGTTGTATGCGTTTAGTATGTTTTCTTTTGTTGATAGTGCTGCTACTAACATTATTAATGTGCTTTTTGGTAAATGAAAGTTTGTTATTAGGTTGTCTATGGCTTTGAATTTATATCCTGGATAGATAAATATATTGGTTGTAGATACTTCTGGGGTAAATTTATTGTATTTACTAAGGTTTGTTTCTAGGGTTCTTACGCTTGTTGTACCTACTGCAATGATTTTACCTTTGTTTTCTTTTACTTTGTTTAGGGTATCTGCTGCTTCTTTTGTTATTATGTAGTGTTCTGTATGCATGGTGTGTTTGGTTACGTCTTCGACGTTTACTGGTCTGAATGTGCCTAGGCCCACGTGTAGGGTTACTCTAACTATGTTTACTTTTTTGTCTTTTATTTTTTGTAGTAGTTCTGGGGTAAAGTGTAATCCGGCGGTTGGGGCTGCGGCGGAACCGTAGTCTTTGGCGTAAACTGTTTGGTATCGGTTTTGGTTTTCTAGTTTTTCATGGATATAAGGTGGTAATGGCATTGTTCCTAGTTTTTCTAGTATTTCTAGTAGTATTCCTTGGTATTTGAATTCAACTAGGGTTATTCCGTCTGCTTTTATTTCTTTTACTTCTGCTTTTAGTATTCCTTCTCCGAATGTGATTATTGTTCCTTCTTTTAATCTTTTTTGGGGTTTTGCTAAGCATTCCCATGTGTTGTTTTTGTGATCGTTTAGTAGTAATAGTTCGATTACTGCTCCGGTTTCTTCTTTTGTTCCTATTATTCTTGCTGGAAGTACTTTTGAATCGTTTATTACTAGGGCGTCTCCTTCGTTTAGATAATCGATTATATCATAGAAGTGTTTGTGCTCTATTTGTCCGGTTTGTTTATCCATTATCATTAGTCTGGAACTTGATCTATTTTCTAATGGGGTTTGGGCGATTAGTTCTTCTGGTAGGTTGTAGTCAAAATCTTCTGTTTTCATTTTACTCCTTTTTTCTATATAGATTTAATGTATATTTTATATTATTTTCTTCTTTTTTATCAAGTATTTCTTTGGTGTATTCTTCTTTGTTAAAGTATGGGAAGTATGTGTCTGCTTTGGAGGTTTGGTTTATTTCTGTTAGGTATATGTTTTGTACGTATGGTAGAAATTCTTCGTATATTTTTGCTCCTCCTATTATAAATATATCGTTGTTGGTTGTTACTATAAAGTTTATTGTTTCTTTGATGCTGTGGAATATTTTAGCGTTTTCTACTTGGTAGTTTTTGTTTGTTGTTATTATTATGTTTTCTCTATTTGGAAGGATTCCTGGCATGCTTTCGAAGCATTTTCTTCCCATAATCACTATTTTACCGGTTGTTATTGTTTTAAAGAATTTCATATCTTCTTTTAGATGCCATATTAGTTCGTTGTTTAGTCCTAGTTCGTTGTTTAGTCCAACTGCGGCTATTATTGATATCATTGGTTGCCTTTATTGTGCAATAGGAATTTTAATTGGTCCATGATTCTTATAATTTAGTACCTTTATATTTGATAATTCTCTATCATCTACGTCATTAATTGATTGAATATTTTTATCTATTATTAGTTCTGGTGCTGGATAGTCTTCTCTTAAACCTTTTTCAATTTCTTCTTGTCTTTTTAATTGTTCATTTATTGAAGCTATTTGATCTAAATATATATGTGCATCTTCAATTGTATAGTTTATTTTTCCTGGTTCTAGTCCGGTTATGTGAGCTAGTAGGTATAATAGGACTGAATACTGGGTTACGTTAAATGGTAGTCCTAGGGGGACATCGCAGCTTCTTTGAACTACTTTTGCGTTTAGTTTTCCGTCTAGTACGTTCCATATTGAACAGAATACGCATGGTTTTAGTGAGGCGTCTTTTATATCGTCTTCTTGCCATAAATCCATTATTATTCTTCTTCCATCGGAGATTGTAGGATCTTTTTTCACTGCGTTTATTAGGTTAACTGTTCTATTAAATATATCTCTTTTATTGATTGAATATCCGTATGCATGACCTATTGTGTGAGCATATTCTTTTCCGAAGTATCTTGCGAATCTGATTGTTTTTCCTTCTTTGGTTGAGGTTGCCATTAGCTCTTTAGCGTTTTGGGGTTTTTGGCTTTCTCTATATTCTCCATTTTCATCGTAATACATTTTTTCTAATATATCTTTTCCATCTGGTCCGGTTATTCCTGTGTTGTAGTATACTGGAATTTCTTTTGGAACGTTTTGTGGGGTTTTATCTTCTGGATAGTATATTCTATATATTCCGTCTTCTTCTATTTCCCATTCGTCCCATATTTGAACGTTTCTTTCTTGCAACCATCTTACGTCGTTTATTCCTTTGTATATCCATAGCATTTCTTTTATTGCTTTTACATAGTATAGTTTTTTTGTTGTTAGAACTGGAAATTCTTCTTGTAAATCAAAGTTAAAGTTATAGTCACTTATTTTGAGTGTATTTATTCCGGTTCTGTTTTCTATTTCTTTCCCTTCTAGTAATATTTTTTTGCATAATTCAAGATATTGTTTATCCCATTTAGACATAAAATTATTCCTCCTTTATTATTTTACTTATTTTATTGCCTATTTCGCAGAAATCATTTTGTTTAAATGTTTCTGTGCTAGTATCTATAACTATTCCGTTTTTATTCTCTCTTACTAATATATCATTTTTATATAGTAAATTGATAGTGTTGTTTACACTTTTTTTGAAATTATTATTGGTTATTAAGATTAAATTGTTATCGCTTCCTTGTGTCATTATTTCGATGTTGTTTTGTTTGAATATTTGGATTAGTTGTTTGGTGTTAATTAGTACTTTATCTATTTGTTCTTTGTACTGTGTAGTTTCTGTTCTGGTTAAAGTGTTTAATATATCTACTAGGTTATTAATTTTTAGATTTGGTTTTAATTTAATTTTATTGGATAATAGTATAGTACCATGTTTACCTTTTAACATTCCATTTAGATTACATATTATTAAATCAAAGTATTCTGGTTGGAGTATTATTTTTTTGGTTATTATTAGTCCTGAGATGTTTGTTATGTCTATGATTAGTTTAGCGTTTACTAGGTTAGTTATTTCTTTTAGTTTCTTATAGTCAATGAATCTTGGATAGTAATTAGAACCTATGATTATGGTTGTTGGTTTGGTTTGTAATATTTCTTGTTTTATTTGTTCGTAGTCTATTAGATTATTTAAATTAATATTATATTGGGTTTCTTTATAGTTTATTGATAGTATTTTTTCTTCATTTAAATAGGTATCTATTTCGTTTGTTATGTAGGTATAGTTGTTTGTTTTAAATAGATTATATATTGTGTCGTTTAGTAGGGTTAATAGATTGTTATATATATTATTATTAGTTGTTATGTTTAGATTGTAGTTTGTTTCTTTTATTTCTTCTTTGGTTAGGTAGGTATTACTTCCGGTTAGATCGATAAGATTTGTTTCGTATTTTTCGTATTCTTTTATTAGTTTGTTTAGTCGTCTGTTCATTAGTTTTCCTTTCTTAAAAAGTTATATACAATTGGTATATAACTAGTTTATTTGTTTAATGTTTTCTAAATGTTCGTAGCTTTTTTCGGTTACTACTCTTCCTCTTGGGGTTCTTTTTATAAATCCTTCTTGCATTAGGTATGGTTCGACTACGTCTTCTATAGTAGATTGTTCTTCTCCTATGGCACTGGATATTGTTTCTACGCCTACTGGACCACCGTTAAATTTATTTATGATTGCGTCTAGGTATTCTATGTCTATTGCATCTAGTCCGTATTTATCTACTTTTAATCTTTTTAGTGATTCTTTTGTTGTTTCTAGGGTAATAATTGTTTCGCCTTTAACTAGGCTAAAGTCTCTAACTCTTTTGAAGAGTCTATTTGCTATACGAGGGGTTTTTCTGCTTCTTCGTGCTAGTTCTAGGGCTGCTTGTGGATCTATATCCATGTTAAGTACTTTACTTGTTCTAATAACGATGTTTTTTAATTCTTCTTCGGTGTAGTAGTTTAGTTTTGAAACTATTCCGAATCTGTCTCTTAGTGGGGCTGAGATGTCTCCTGCTCTTGTGGTTGCTCCAACTAGGGTGAATGGTGGCAAGTCTATTTTAATGCTTCTTGTTGAGCTTTCTTGGCCAACAACTATGTCTAGTTCGAAGTCTTCCATTGCTGAGTATAGTATTTCTTCTATGAATTTAGGGATACGATGTATTTCGTCTATGAATAGTACGTCTCCTGGTTCTAGGTTGGATAGTACTGCTGCTAGGTCTCCGCTTTTTTCTAGGGCTGGTCCGGTTGTTGTTTTGATGTTTGTTCCTAGTTCGTTTGCGATTATGTGGGCTAGGGTTGTTTTTCCTAGTCCTGGCGGACCGTATAGTAGTACGTGGTCTAGTGATTCGTTTCTGATTTTTGCGGCTTCTATAAAGACTCTCATGTTTTCTTTTACTTCTGTTTGTCCAACGTATTCTTTTAGGGTTTGTGGTCTTATGTTGGTATCGAATATGTCTTCTTGTAGTTCGTTTCCGGTTATTATTCTTTCTTTGTTCATATTTCTTTTCCTTATCTAAGCATTAGTTTTAATGCTTCTTTTATTTGTTGTTCTATTGGTTGTTCTTTGTTTATTTTTGGTAGTATTTTTTTGATGTCTACTTGTTTGTATCCTAGACTTTCTAGGACTTCTATTAGTTCGTCGTTTTCTGTTTTTGTTATTTCAATATTTCCTAGTTTTCCTTTTAGGTCTAGTATCATTTGTTTTGCTAGTTTGTCTCCTACTTTAGGGAATTTTTTTAAATATAGTATATTTTCTCTTTCGATGGCGTCTGTTATTCCTGATATGCTTCCTGTTGCTAGCATGGGTAGTGCGGTTTTGGGTCCTAGTCCTTTAACGCTTGTTAGTTTTAGGAATAGTGTTTTTTCTTCTAGGGTTTTGAATCCGTAAAGGGAATTTTCGTTTTCGTTTATGAAGTTATATGTGTATATGGTGTAGTCTTTATCTATTTCGTATGAATAGGGATTTGCTACGTATATTATATAACCTATATTGTTGTTATCTATTATTATGTAATTGCTTTCTATTATTTTGATTGTACCTTTTATATATCCAAACATATTTCTCTCCTAGTTATTAGTATATCACATATCTTTCAATTATAAAGATGTTTTTTAGTTTTTATTAACAATTTTGTTTATAAATGAGTAAACTATAATAGATAAGTTAGGAGGTATTAATATGTATTATTATGGATATAATGGTGGCACTAATTATGGTTATTCTAATCCTTGTTATAACACTGGGTATGTAGGTAATACGACTGGTGGTTATGGACTTGGTGCTGCTTTATGGATAGTATTATTTATATTATTAGTTATAATAATAGGTGCTGGTTGGAGTTGGGGTAATAATAGTAATAATAATTAATGTGAAAAACTGTCGTAAGACAGTTTTTCCTTTATTTTCTTAATGATTTTATTTGTTCAATTGATAGACCAGTTATTTCAGCAATATCATTAAGATTCATATTTTTATTTAACATATTGGTTGCTGTTTTAATAATTCCTTGTTCAAAACCTTGTTCAATTCCTTG
>CAZTEJ010000013.1:0-18727 GCA_964612605.1 uncultured Clostridium sp.
GATACCCTATGGAGCATATCAAAAAAATATAACCTAAGTGTTGATAAGTTAAAAGAAATAAACAATTTATCAACTAATAACTTATCAATAGGAGATATATTGATTATTAAAGAAGATAACTCAAATAACGTAAGTAATAATGAATATTATATTGTTGTTAAAGGCGATAGCCTATATTCTATTGCAAAAAAATACAGCCTAACAGTAGAAGAATTAAAAAAACAAAACAATTTATCAAGCAATATTTTAACTATAGGGCAGAAACTAATAGTTAATAATCCCCAAACAAATGACAACAAATACATTGTAAAAAAAAGCGATACCCTATGGAGTATAGCAAATAACTATAACGTAACCGTCAGCGAGTTAAAAAACATAAATAACAAAACCAACAACAGTCTAACCATCGGAGAAGAACTCATAATCCCAAGCAAATCATCCACCGAAAACATCAGCACCATCACCTACACCGTAAAAAAAGGAGACAACCTATATAGTATAGCAAAAAATTACCACACAACAGTTGATGAAATAAAAAAACTTAATAATCTAAATACAAACCTACTTAATATTGGACAAACATTAAAAATTCCCAGATAAGTATTACATTACTTATCTTTTTCATTACATAGAAAAAAGACCTCAAAAGCCTTTATTCCTCATTATCTTCCTCTATTACCTCGCTAAAACCATTATTTTTACACACCTTAACCTTCAATTCAGTTAAATTCGTAGTAAGAGTTCCAGAATGAATATCCTGCTCCACTATAGCATCATTAGTACAATCATTTGACTCAAACTCTTCCTCTATTATTGAAATCCCCCTAGAACCAGCCCACTCATTCAAATAATTAATATTATTTCCAACAAAATTAGGCAAAGTTTCATTCTTCTTTTGTCCAGAGTAATTCTTTCCAATAACAACCTGCTTATACTCTTTATTAGCAGAAAACTCAAACTCCTTAATCAAAGTAGGTTCTTCTAATTCCAAATTCTCCTTCATAGCCTTTACTATTTCATTTAAACTCTCCTCATAATATTGAAAAGTATACATACTATAACCATTCTGATACACATCCAAATCATACCCAGTTAAATAAGTCTTTTGAATATCAATAAAATTACCATCATCAAAACTATTATTTAATAAAATATTCTTAGCAACATTATAGAAATTTAAAATCTCACTAGGTTGCATATTAGTATCAATATTATTAGAAATCGCATTCAATACCTTATAAAATTGATTAACATTTCTTATCGACTTAACTTTATTTATAATCGCACTAACAACAGCCTGCTGATGTTCAATCCTCTTAAAATCCGAAGCAGCAAACTGATGCCTATTCCTTGAATAAGCCAAAGCCTGTTCCCCATTCAAAGTTTGATTCTCCCCTGGAGTAATATAAATTAAATTATCTCCAAACCTTCGATTAGAATCCTGCTCACATATTTTATCTCCACAATTTATACCAGCATTCATCTTATAATCAGGTTTATCAATATCTAGAGTTATTCCATCCAACGCATCAACCAGCGATACAACCCCTTTAAAATTTATCTTAACATAATAATCAATATTAATATCAGTTAAATTCTCAATAGTATCTATCATACACTTAGTACCATACCCCGCAGCAGAATTAATCTTATTACTAATATTATTATTACAAGATATAGGAACATAAGTATCCCTAGGAATAGAAAACATTGTCGTAGATAAAGTCTTCGGATTAAAAGTAATAAGCATTATCGAATCCCCATTAAAAGAAGCATTATTAGATAAACCATCATACTCCGAATCAACCCCAAGCAGTAAAACCGTAAAAGGTTCAGTTACCTCCTTATTTGTCGATGCCACAGTATCCTGATTCTTCATTTCCTTACTATACGTATCAATAACATATGTCTCAGTCCCTATATTAGGATATTCCTCACTATATTTTATTATATAATTACTCTCAATAAATATTGCATCAATTTCTTTCGAATACAATCCCTTTAATAATTGAATAGTTGAATCATACTCCTTAATCGAAGCCTTAACCCCATTCTTAACCATATACTCCTGAGGCAATACATACCCCTCAATACTTTCCTCATTACCAATTAACCCTATAGTTTTAATATCAATATCCTTATCCAAACTAATTAAATTAGTAGTATAAATAATATACTCCTTACTCGTATTATCAACAATCTTATACGTCTTATCTATATAATAATACCCAAAACCATTAACTCCCGTAAACATCGTCATTACAATTAATATTATTGATAAAACAACATGCTTTTTAAGAATCAATAAAACCAATCCCAAAAACAAATATATAAATACATTTATAAACAACACAACAATAATAACAACCCTTAACAAAGTTTCAATCTGACCTAACAACAACAAACTATATGAAAATAATATTATTGATATAAAATAAATTAATAATACAAATATATATAAAAACCTAAAGAACTTATTAGTCTTTTTAAGTTTCTTAAACAAATTAGAAAATTTAACTTTTTTCTTTTTCATACCCTTTCACCTATTCTTAATATTATCATAAAATATCTTAAAGATAAAGTGATATATGCCAAAACATTTATAGGTTATTATACATAAAATAAAGTGGGTGATATGATGGATAATACAATTATTATGATAGTTAGCTTTATAGTTTCAGTTATTTCAATTATTAGTCCAATTATGAAACTAAACAGTAACCTAACAAGATTAAATATGACTATTGTTTCACTAACCGAATCTATGGATGATATTCTAGTAACAGTTAAAAACCATGAACAAAGACTATTATATTTAGAAAATAACTGGAAGAACGGTGATTGCTAGTGGAAATAACCATATCTAGTATAATTTCATTATTTACATTATTAATTGGATATCTAAGTAAATACCTAGGATTAAACAGCAAATACATCCCCCTACAAAACATTATAATCGGACTTACCTCCGGAATAGTAGCATACCTTTTAGGACTAAATAATAATTTACTAAATTCAATTATATTCTGTTTAATCTCATCATTATCCGCTGGCGGATTATATGATTCATTAAAGAGAGGAGAAAACATTGAAAACTAATTATGAATTTATAGAATATCTAAAAAATATTCTAAAGAAATACACAGTCTATATGTGGGGTGAATACGGTAGATTAGTTACCAGTAGTACAATTAATAGTAAAAAAAATCAATACCCAACCCATTACGATAATGATAAAGTCAAACTACTAAAAACACTAATTAATAAAAATTACTACGCCTATGACTGTGCAGGCCTAATTAAGTCATATTGGATGAGCGATTATGGAACAAATAATGTTAAATATAATAAAAAATACGATAAAGACGCCTATGGAATTACAATTGGAAACGCAACTGAAATTGGAAATATAGAAAACATACCAGAAATACCCGGATTACTACTTTATATGAAAGGACACTGCGGAATATATATAGGAAACAACCAAGTTATCGAATGCACAAGCAACGAAAACTACGTTAAAAGAAGTGGCGGTGGAGTAGGAATAACTAAACTAACAGATAGAAAATGGGAAAAATGGGTTAAATCAAAATGGTTAAATTACGAAAATTCAAATTACTATATTGTAAAACAAGGAGATACCCTAACTAAAATTAGTAAACTATTTAACGTTAGCGTAGATGATATAGTTAAAACCAATAACATCAAAAATAAAAATTTAATCTACATAAATCAAAAACTAATCATTCCAAATATTAAATCATATGTAGTAAAAAAAGGAGACACCTTAACCAAAATCGCTAATAAATATGGATTAAGTACCGAAGAACTTTATGAAAAAAATAAAGATACTATCAGTAACATTAATTTAATCTATATTGGTCAAATATTAAATCTTTAGAGAAAATAATCTTTAAAGATTTTTATTTTCTTAGAATTTACTTAAAGTCCCTAATGTGATATACTTTAATTATTAAGAAAGGATTTATTTTATGAAAAAATTTATTAGTTTATTTATTACTTTATTATGCATATTTGGAGTATTTTTAATATATAAATATACTAGACCAATAGATGATACAAAAAGATTAATTATCAAATGCAATGGATACACTGAAAAATACGATGTAATGATTAATAAAGAAATTGAATTTGCATCTGATAGTTGTAAATTAAATTTAAAGATAGAAAATATTGATAGAGATTTTATAAAAATAAATTCAGAAACTTATTTCTATAAAATGGATGGAAAAGGCAATATAGACAAACTAACATTATCATATGACGTTTATATTTCCAGTGATGAAAGTATAAATCTCATTGGACACGACAAAGAAACTAAATTTGAATTTAGTTATAAATAGGAGGGTTTATAATGAAAAAATTTATTATATTTATATTTATAATTACTTTCCCCTTAGCAGTGTTTGCAGATAAAGGAAGCATTAGCTGCGATAAAAAAGAAATTAACGTTGGAGAACAACTAGTTTGTAGATTATCAGTAGATTCCCTTAACGAATACAACACTATTAATTATAACATTAAAGATATAGAAGGACTTAGCCTAGTTGACGTAAGAAGCAATTATAACGATTTATGGAAAGTTGATAACAACAAAGCATATGCTTCCTCAATTGTTAACGGATTACAAGAATTTATTATCTTACTTTTTAAAGCAGATAAAGATGGAACATACAAAATTGAAATTAATAATATTAATTTTGGGCTCTATGATTCCGAAACCATGACAAATATAGATGATTTATACTATGATATTAAAGTCATTAGCAAAGATAACTACCTAAATGACATTAAAATAAACGACGAAAGTATAGAAAATTTTAATAAAAACACCTTATACTATGAAATCGATACCCTAGAAAGTGAAATTGAAATTGAAGGAATATTAAGCAATGAATTTGCTAAGATAAGTGGAAATGGAAAAGTAAAAATCAACGATGAAAAAACAGCCGTAGTACTAGAAGTAACTAGTGAAAGTGGAATTCTTAAATCATATATAATAGTTATTAATAATTTAAACTATAAAGAAAATAATATAGATAATCCCTTAAAAGATGTTATTATTAAAAATAATTTAGGAGATACTATACTAATAGATTTCAAAAGTGATATTTATAAATACGATATCGAAGTATCTAAAAAAGTAACAAGTATCAACATATCAGGAGAATTAATTAGTAAAGAATATAGCTTCGTTAAAGGCTACACCGATGGAGAAGTTAAAATAAATTCCGGTAACAACGTTATTTTAATCAAAATAAAAGACAAAAACGGAAACAATAAAGTATATATATTTAACATAATAAAACCAATAGAATCATTATCAGATAACAGCTATTTAAAATCCTTAGACATTGATGGCTATTACTTAAGTTTCAGTAAAAAAGTAAAGAATTACAATTTAGATATCAGCAAAGGCTGTAAAAAACTTAATATCAACGCAGTTGCCGAAGATGCAGGAGCAATCATCAACATTGAAGGAAACGAATCCCTAAAAGACGGTAGTGCAGTTAAAATAATTGTAACCGCAGCCGATGGAACAAAAACAACCTATACTATTCATATTGGAATTAAAGGATTTAATTTTATGATTATATTATATTTAATTATTCCATTTAGTATTATTTATCTTCTAATTAAGAAAAAAGATAACATTATTAAATTCATTAATAATTATAGAAAATTAGAAAATATGAGTTATGATAAATTATTAGATAAATACTTTAATATTAACGAAGATAAAGGAATAACAAAATTTTATGATAAACTATCCGAAGATATTAAGAAAGAAATATTAATAGAAGCCTTAACTAACAATATACTAATTAACAAAACCAATAAATATTTAGAAATATATAGATCAAATAAGAAAAAAAAGAAACCAAACAAGAAAAAGAAAAAATAAAGAATCATCAAAAATTCTTTATTTTTTTACCAATTTTCTTTAATAATAGGTCTATTATTAGGATCATTAATTACCTTAATTCCAAACCCAGCTGATATACAACCACCATCACATAAAATATCAATTCCAGTTAAATAACTATTCCTTTCATCAACAATAGAACCAATTAAAAATCCAATCTCTTCCGCCTTAGCACCTCTATCAAACCCAGAATAGTGCAAACACAACTCAGTACCAGCCTGATCCTTTTCCTTTACAGTCATTGGAGTATGAACAAAACCAGGAGAAACAGATACAATCCTAATATTCTTTTCCTTAGCGTACTTATAAGAAGCTTGCTTAACATACCAAGTTACAAAATTTTTTGAAATACAATAAGCTAATTGAGAAGCATTCTTAGAACCAGTTATACTAACCTTCTTAAGCATTTTCTTAATAAACAAACTTTCATCCCTAAACGCAATTGGATAAATCTTATGAGGTATTAACATATTTGGTAAAGTATAAGCCGAACAAGAAGCAACATCACATATACACCCATTACTCATTACATTATAAAATTCCTGATTAATATAAACTGTTCCTAAAGCATTAATTCTTAACACATTTTCAGCAGTTTGCCCAGTCCCAGATACCCCAGCAGAATTAATAACCCCCTTTATTACACCTTTTTCACTAGCATACTTAGCTAAATCCTTTACCTGATTTCTATCAGAAGTATCACACACATAATATTCAACATTAATTCCCTCTTCACTAAGAGATTTCTTAGCATCAATTAACTTACTTTCACTTCTTCCACTAATAATAATTAAACTATTATCCCTAGGTAAATACCTAACACTCGCATAACCAATTCCAGAAGCACCACCAGTTATAACATAAACATTTTTCATAAATTTCCTCTTTCTAATATTTCTTTCAATATATCATTTATTTTATTCTTTAATTCATCTAAAGTACCATTATTTTCTATAACATAATTATAATCACTATAATTATCCAAAGACGTTTCAGTTCTATGCTGAGTTTCCATCTCATTTAAGTTATTATTATAATTATCTCTTACAATATTAATCTTAACTACTTTATTATAAGTATTATAAATCTTATCCAATTCCTCAGGTAACCTTGTATCACTTATAGTAATAATATCTGCAAAATAAGACAAAACCTTTATATCATTAATAATTCTATCAATAAAAAAATAATTATCAATCCTATCCCTTATTATATCCGTACCCAGTTGCTGAAGCAAAGTTCTAGGCTTAGTATCCTCGCTACCATCCCAGTTAGTTAATAATTTAGCATACATTTTAATATAATAACTAAATTGCAAATTCACAATTTTCAAATCATTACTATCAGCATACTCTTTAATAAAATTAGCAGTTGTATCTTTACCAGCCCTAGCCTTTCCAGCTAACATAATTATTATTGGTTCTCTATTTTCTATTTCCATACTACACCTCATCTATAATATAAAATATTTTCATAATTTTGTTAAGTATTTTAAATCAAAATTTGTGAAATAATTGTAAAGTTAAATTTTCATATATTTTTCACGATAATTGAATATAATTAAAACGAGTGTTAAAATATTTTTAGAGGGTGAATAATTTATGCTAGAAATTAAGAATATATGTAAACAATACAAAACAGATAGTTACGTTCAAAACGCACTTAATAACGTTAGTGTAAGTTTTAGAGATAACGAATTTGCATCCATACTAGGACCAAGCGGAAGCGGAAAAACAACACTTCTAAACATCATTGGAGGACTTGATAAATACGATAAAGGAGATCTTATTATTAACGGAGTAAGTACCAAAGATTATGACGACAGAGATTGGGATACCTACCGTAATCATCGAATCGGATTTATATTTCAAAGTTACAATTTAATTGCCCATCAAAGCATTTTAAACAACGTAGAACTCGCACTTACCCTAGCCGGAATAAGCAAAACCGAAAGAAGAGAAAGAGCAATAGAAGCCCTAGAAAAAGTTGGATTAAAAGAACACATTAATAAAAAACCAAATCAACTTTCCGGAGGACAAATGCAAAGAGTTGCCATAGCAAGAGCACTCGTAAATAACCCAGATATACTGCTAGCAGATGAACCAACCGGAGCACTTGATACCAAAACAAGTGTCCAAATAATGGAATTATTAAAAGAAGTAGCCAAAGATAAACTCGTAATTATGGTTACTCATAATCCAGAACTAGCTAAAAAATATTCCACTAGAATAATAGAACTAAAAGACGGAATTATCAAAAGCGACAGCAATCCATGCAAACCAAAAGACAAAATCAAACAAAACATTAATAAAATTAAAAGAACCACTATGTCATTTGCAACCGCACTTAATCTATCATTTAATAACCTAATGGTTAAGAAAAAAAGAACCCTTCTAGTCGCATTTGCAGGCAGCATAGGAATTATAGGTATAGCCCTTATCTTATCATTATCCAATGGATTTCAAATATATATAGACAAATTACAAGAAGATACATTATCCAGTTATCCACTAACAATTACCACAGAACATAGCGACCTTACAGATATGATATTATCCATGGCAATGGATAATACTGATGAAAAAACAACCGGAATTATAAACGAAAAACAATACATATCAAGCATGTTTGGAAGCGTAGAAAGTAACGATTTAAAAAGCTTCAAAGGATATATTGACGAAAATTATAGCCAAATTAGTAAAGACGTTAGCTCAATTAAATACACCTACAGTGTTAGCCCATTAGTATATACCAAAGATGCAAACGGAAAATACGCCAAAATAAATCCAAGTGATATCTTTTCATCATTATCCACCGGAACAACCATGCTTAACTTTTCTTCAGTATTTAACCAAATGGTAGATGATATTGACTCCCTAGAACAAGACTACGATGTACTCAGTGGAAGATGGCCTAGCGAATACAACGAAATGATTATCGTATTATCAAATCAATATACCATACCAGATTTACTAGTCTATTCCTTAGGCTTAAGAAGCACAGAAGAACTAACCAATCTCATTAACGATATTATGGTTGGCAATGACGTTAATATTAACAACGAAGCAATGTCCTTTACCTACGAAGACTTAATGAACATTAATATGAAATTAGTTAATCCAAGTGATTTATATAAATATAATTCAAAATACAATGTATATGAAGATATGAGTGATGATCAAGATTACATAAAAAACATATATAATAAATCAGAAGATTTAAAAATAGTAGGTATAGTTGCTCCAAAAGAAGGAGTTACCTCAATGGCTTTAACCAGCGGAGTTGCTTATACTAGTAAACTAATTAATCACATTATAGAAGTTGCCAGCAACAGTACACTCGTACAAAAACAATTAGAAAATACCAGTATAGATGTATTTACAAATAAAAACTTTAATGATAAAAGTAATACCAGTATTAATTTTGAAGATATGATTAGCATAGATAAAAATATGTTATCCACTGCCTTTGGTATTAACTTAAATGAAAACGATATTAATAAAATAACAAGTAATTATATTAGCAAAATAGAAAGCAGTATTACAACAGATACAAGTAATACAAATCAAGAAATAAATGATAATTTTGACAATATCTATAACGGATTTATAGAATGGTACATAAACAACTCAAAAGAAACTATTAATGATAAATTAGTCATAAGTTTAAATAATATTGAAAACTACATAAATGAATACCTAGAACTAAATAGTACTCTAGATACCATAAAAGAACTAGAGACTAAATACTATATACCATCCAGCGTTTATACCGATGCATATAAAGGCTTATTAGTCTCATTTATGAACAGTTATATTGTTTCATACTACGCAAGTGATAATAGTTTAACCACCGATAGTAATAATCCAGTCGGACTATTCAATAAAGAATTAATAAACAGTTCCTATGAAGTATTCAAAAACAATTCAGTCGTAATAGGAACACTTAATAAAATTAGTCAAGGAATGACCGAAGCAGTAATGCGAAAAAATATTCTAACCAACGTAGGAAATCTATCCAGCGAACTAGTAAAAAGCGTTGCCAATTCATTCAATGTAGACGAAACCAAAATAGCAAGTGCATTCAAATTCAATATGAACGAAGCAGAACTAACAAGATTAATAAGCAGCCTATCAAGCAGTTCAAACGTTTCGAATAGTGAAACCAACTTAATCAGTTTAGGATACCAAGACATTGAAAATCCAACTATGATATCACTATACTTTAACAGTTTTGAAGGCAAAGATAACGTCCTTAAATTTATTGATGATTATAATAATAAAGTTAAAGAAACAGAAGAAGAAGAGAAAATTATTAACTATACAGACACAACAGGAATACTTATGAACAGCGTTAAAACAATAGTTGACAGTGTTAGTTATGTATTAATCGCCTTCGTATCAATAAGTTTAATCGTATCATCCATTATGATTGGAATAATAACATATATCAGTGTCCTAGAAAGAACCAAAGAAATAGGAATACTAAGAGCAATAGGAGCATCTAAGAAAAATATTTCATCAATATTTAATGCCGAAACATTTATAATCGGATTAGCCTCAGGAATATTAGGAATTGGAATCAGTTTAATCTTACTAATATTTATTAATATGATTATACATAACCTAACCGGAAATATGGATATAACAGCCATCCTACCAATTAGCGGGGCTATTATCCTAATTATCCTTAGTGTCATATTAACACTAATTGGAGGTTTAATACCATCTAAAATAGCTAGTAAAAAAGATCCAGTTGAAGCATTAAGAACTGAATAAAAACATTTTTACAATAAAAGATATTTATATTTTTATATTTTTATTATATAATTTAATTAGAAGGATGTGATTAATATGTGGCTATGGATATTAATAGCAGTTATAGTAGTAATAATACTATGGGTAATATCAACTTATAATTCATTTATAAAATTAGGTAATACCTGTAAAGAATCATTTTCTACTATGGATGTATACTTAAAGAAAAGATGGGATTTAATTCCAAATCTAGTTGAAACCGTTAAAGGATACGCTAAACATGAAAAAGAAACCTTAGCAGAAGTAGTATCCCTAAGAAGCGGAGCCTATGACAGTATGAGCGATGACGAAAAACTAGAAGCGAATAAAAAATTAAGTCAAAGTGTTACTAAAATTATGGCCTTAGCTGAAGCTTATCCAGAGTTAAAAGCTAACGATAATTTTAAAGACCTAAGCAACCAATTAAGTCAAATCGAAGGAGAAATAGCAAATTCAAGAAAGTACTATAACGCAACTACAAAAGTTTATAACAACAAAGTTCAAATGATTCCTACCAACCTAGTAGCAATGATATTTGGCTTTAAAGTTAGAACTATGTTTGAAATAGATAGTACTGAAAGACAAAATGTAAAAGTTAAATTTTAAGTTTAGAAGGTGAAATAAAGTGAATAAATTATATAATTATATTATCTTAAGTTTATTTACTTTTTTTCTTTTAATTACAAATTGTTATGCTTTAGATTATGATTTTAATTCATATCATATTGACGTTATTGTTAATGAAAATAATAGACTAGATATCACCGAAACAATTGAAGCAAACTTCTACACAGCAAAACACGGTATCTATAGAACCATTCCATACTATAACAACGTTATAAGAGAAGATGGAACTAGTGAAAAAAATAGAGTTAAAATCTACAATATTGATGTAAATAACGATTTCAAAACAGAGAGAAAAAGTGGATACTTAAACATTCAAATAGGAAGCACTGATAAAGTTGTAACCGGACTTAATAAGTATATTATTAAATACAGTTATGATTTAGGTAATGATAAAAATGATAACTATGATGAACTATACTTCAATCTAATTGGAACAGAATGGAATTGTAAAATAAATAACGTAAGTTTTACTATAACCTTACCCAAAGAATTTGATGCAACTAAACTCGGATTCACACATGGAAAATATGGTAACAATTATACCGATGGAATAACATATACAATTAAAGATAATGTTATTGAAGGCACATATAATAACCAATTAAATATAAATGAAGGATTAACTATTAGATTAGAACTACCAGAAGGATATTTTATTAAAGATAATATTCTAAATCATATATTAGAACTATTAATATATATTATTCCCCTTGGATTAGCTATCTGGGCTTATCTTATTTGGAATAAATATGGTAAAGATGATACAGTTATCGACGTTGTTGAATTCTATCCTCCAGAAGGACTTAACAGCCTAGATATTGCTTATATTAAAAAAGGAAGCGTTAATAGTAAAGACGTAGTATCATTACTTATCTATCTAGCAAATAAAGGATATTTAAAAATAGATGATACCAAAAATAAAAAAGATAAATTTACCATTAGCAAACTAAAAGAATACGATGGGAATAATGATGAAGAAAAAAAATTCCTTGTTGGTTTATTTAAAAATAAAGATACAGTAACTAACAAAGACTTAGAAGAAAAGTTTTATAAAACTATTAACTCAATTATAATGAAGAAAAATAATATCAAAAATAAAAATCTTATCTTTGATAATAAAGCATCAAAAAAGAGATTCAATTTATACTTTATGTTTCTAACTTGTATGCTATTTTCAGTTGTAATTCCAGCTATAGGTTACAGAGAATATAGTTTAATATTCTATTTACTACCAATATATTTCATTGGTTCATTAGCAACTTGCTTAATAAGTTCATTAATTTATGATAATAACAATAAAAAAAGCAATGTTATTATAAGTTTAATAATATGTTTTATTGGATTACTAATTACAAGTTCTTATGGAATAGCAATAATAGGATATGACATAATATTTAGAGATATAGTATATCTTATCGGATTCATTATCAGTACCTTCAGTTCCTTAATAGTATATTTATTTTATATAATTGTAACCAAAAGAACAGAATACGGAACCAAAATGCTAGGAAGAATAAACGGATTTAAAACATTCTTAGAAACCGCAGAAAAAGAAAAATTAGAATTATTAGTCGAAGAAAATCCAATGTATTTTTATGACATACTACCATATACATATGTTCTTGGCATATCAAACAAATGGATTAAAAAATTCGAAGACATAACCATAGAACCACCAACCTGGTATGAAACCACAAACAATTTCGAAATCAATCGAATAATAAATTTACATAGAGTAATAAACACCGTTAATAGAAGCCTAACAAGTATACCACAATCAAACAGCACCGGAACTTCATCCGGAGGAGGATTCTCTGGAGGAGGTTTTTCAGGCGGCGGCTCCGGAGGTGGAGGAGGAGGTGCTTGGTAAGAAAGTATGGTAACCAAACTATACTTTTTTCATTGAAGAAAAATGCCGCAAACGGCAAAAATCTTCAATGAATATTAACACCAAATTACAACCTATTGATAATAATTAATAAAAGTAATATAATAATTACAAGGTGATAAAAATGATATATAGCAAAGAAAAAGAAACAAAATATATAATATTAGAAGGAATAATAACACTACTTATAAATGCTTTCGTATTAATACTTGCATCAAAAATATTTAAAGGATTCTACGTATCTTCATTCATATATGCAATAATAACTTCATTAGTAATATACATACTAGATTACACAATCAAACCACTCTTAAAAATATGTTTCCTACCAATAACAATCCTAACAACCGGACTATTCTATCCATTCATAAACGTTATAATATTAAAACTAGCAAGCCTAATTATGGGATCCTCATTCATAGTAGAAGGATGGATACTACCATTCTTTATATCAATATTCCTATCAATAACAACACTATTACTAGATAACATAATAACAAAAAGAATCATAGGAGAATAACAAATGAATCCAATACTAATAACCATAGGAACATTTGAAATAAGATGGTATTCAATAATAATGCTAGTAGCGATATTTACCGGATTATACCTAGTAAAAAAAGAAGCAAACAGACTAAACCTAAAATACGATTTTATATTTAATATGTGCTTCTGGTCAATAATTATAGGATATATATGTGCAAGACTATACTTTGTACTATTTAATCTAGATTACTACAGCACAAACCCATTAGAAATATTTATGCCATGGAAAGGTGGATTAGCAATCCACGGAGGATTAATCGGAGGATTATTAACAATGGTATATTACTGCAATAAATACAAAGCAAGACTAATAAGATACCTAGATGTAATAGTAGTACCATTAATACTAGCACAATCAATAGGAAGATGGGGAAACTTCTTCAACAGCGAAGCCCACGGCGCAGCAACAACCCTAGAACACCTACAAAGTTTAAACATACCAGAATTCATAATCCAAGGAATGAAAATAGACGGAGTCTACTACACCCCAACATTTCTATACGAATCCCTTGCATGCTTTATATTATTTATACTATTTATAATCATAAGAAGAGCAAAATTTAGAAAAGTAGGAACAATGACCGGACTATACCTAATCGGATACGGAACCATAAGATTCTTTATTGAAATAAGCAGAACAGATGCCCTAATGATTCTAGGACTTAAAATCGCACAAATAGTTTCATTAATAATGATTATAGTTGGAATACTAATAATAACATCAAACAATAAAAAAACAAAATTCGAAGACCTATATAACGATTTCAATAACAACGATAATATAATGTATTAAAAAACAAGGAATACTAATCCTTGTTTTCGTTTGCAAACAAATCCCTTATATCCTTTTCAGTTAAAGAAGAAACAATATCCTTATCTCTAATCTCACCATCAATTAACTTTTCACTCAACTTAAGCTTCTTCTTTTGAAGATCCAATATTTTCTCCTCAATAGTTCCCTTAGTAATAATATGAATAACATCAACATTCTTAGTTTGTCCAATCCTATGAGCCCTATCAGTAGCTTGATTCTCCGCTTGCGGATTCCACCACAAATCTAAATGAATAACAGTAGAAGCAGTAGCCAAATTAAGACCAGTACCACCCGCCTTAAGCATAATCAAAAATACAGCAGGATCTTTTCTATCATTAAACCCATCAACCCTCTTCATTCTATCCTTAGAATTAACATCCCCAGAAATAGTGTAATAAGGAATATCCTCTTTCTCCAACCTATTAGCCACAATATTCATTGCATCCTTGAAAGAAGTAAACATCAAAACCTTTTCCCCATTTTCTAACTTCTCATTAAGAACATAAATTAATGAATCAATCTTATTAGAACCACCATCATAATTCTCGTAAACAATCTTAGGGTCAATACAAATTTGTCTCAACTTAGTAAGCAAAGGAAAAATCAAAAACGATAACTTACTTCCCTCACCATTATTAACAAGTTCCTCAATCTTCCTCTGAGTCTTTTCAAGTTCAGCCACATAAATCTTCTTCTGCTCATCAGTAAGTTCAACATAAATATTATTTTCAATCTTATCAGGAAGTTCCTTAGTAACATCACTTTTCTTCCTTCTTAATATAAACGGTCTAATCTGCTTATTAAGCCCATCCAATAACTTATTCGTACTTTCATTAAAATCATTAATCTTATACTTACTTCTAAACTTATCAATATTACCCAAATAACCAGGCATAATATAATCAAAAATACTCCACAACTCCAAAGGACTATTCTCAATCGGAGTACCGGTTAAAGCAAACCTAGTATCAGCCTTAATTCCCTTAACAACCCTAGTTATACCAGCAACATAATTCTTAATACTCTGAGCCTCATCTATAAACATAGAATTAAATTTCCTATCCTTATATAACTCTTCATCCTCCCTTAATTGACCATAACTAGTAATATAAACACTCGCATCATCTAAAATTAATTTCTTTCTAATCTCCTTATTACCAGATACAATGTTAACCTTAATCTCACTACCAAAAAGCTCAAACTCATGCTTCCAATTATAAACCAAAGACGTAGGAACAACAATTAATACCTTGTTATCCTTATTATCAATAAGCAATTGCTTAATATAATAAATAGTTTGAATCGTTTTACCAAGCCCCATCTCATCAGCTAAAATACCACCAAACCCAGTTTTATGAATATTATAAAGCCATTTAACACCAGTAACCTGATAATCCCTTAAAACATTCATTTCATTTTTAGAAATATCTAAACTAGAACCCTTAAACTCATAAAAATTCTTAATAAACTCATCAAACAAATTATTAGTTTCAACATTCTTAAACCTACTATTCTTCAAACTATCTAAATAAATAGCCCTATACTTTTGAATACTACCCCTACCATTAATAATATCCTCATCACTAAAATTAAGTTCACTAGTTAAATCCTCAAGTTCCTTTAAATTATCATCATCTAAATTTAAAATATCACCATTCTTAAGTCTATAATACTTCTTCTTAGCCCTCATATCCTTAAAAATATTAACAAGTTCCTCACTATTAATATTATCCAGATTAAAATCATAACTAAAAATATTATCCTTACCAATACTAAAAGTAGATCTAACACCAGTCTTCTTATTAATCTTAACCTTCTTAAAATTCTCAGTAGTAAAAATACTATATCTATTAGAAAGATCCTCTAAACCATTCTCAATAAACTCAACCTCATTATAAATATCATTAATTTCAATCTTCTTATTCCCAATATCAAAACCATAACTAACTAAATCATTAGTAACCTCAACCTCTTTATCATAATCCCTAGTAATATTAGATTTACTATCAAAATAATCTATCTTTTCCCCTTTATAATCAAATACAACCTTACACTTAATTCCATTATTACTTAAATCAAAATACAACTCAGTATTACTTAAACTATTAATCTTAATATCCTCAGCTGCACTCTTATCAACAATCGCATTATTCTTAATAACCTTAAGCAACCCATCATTAAAAGCCTTAAAACTATCCTTATCGATAATAACATCCTTCAAATTGTTATCAAATATATCTTCCAAAACTCTTCTCTCACTAATATTTAAATAATATAACTCCCCACTACAATAAACATAACTAAAATTATGAGTTAAAGGAATTATCCCCTCACGATTAAAAGATAAAATAAAATTATCATTCTTCTTCTTAATCTCACTCTCAAGCGGACTTCCCTCAATAATATTATCAATAACATGACCATTAACCTTAAAAACATAATTATTAAAATTTAAAAAATCCAACAACTTACCTAAAAACTTATTCTTATCATATTTATAATTAACAAAATAATCTTCCAATTCCTTAATTAAAACCTCATTCTTCTTAGAAAAGAAGTTAGAATCATAATCATAAGTAAAATCCTTACCAAACTTACAGCTACCATAACCATCATTATAACAAGTAAAAAAATCCTTATGATTAAACAAACTATACATCTTAGATTCACCAATCATAGGCTTAACCTCAATATCAATATAACTTCTATAATCTTCAATATAACCATTAACCTTAATATCAACAATCAAATTAACTTCCTTTTTAACCTTATTCCTATTAAGATTTAAATCATTATGCCTATTAATAAAATCCTTATACAATACCTCAGAATCATACTCATCTTGAAACATATCATCTGCATAATTCTTAAATACAGCAGCAATATGCCAACACTTTTTCTTCTTCTTAAAAGCCTCACAATCACATAAACAATTAGATACATGGTTATCATCTATAGAAATAGTAACTCTAAAATCACAAAAGTTCCTATAATAATCCCTAAGCCAAAACCTATGCTCATAAGTATCCCTACCATTAATTATCTTAAACACAGTATTAATACGACTTATATAATAAGACGGAAAACTAGAACCCATATCCATATCATTATCAGAAGCATACAACTTTATCTCATCACTATGCTTTTCAAAACTATCAACTTTTCTTATCAAATACATAAAACAAAACTCCTTTATCAATGAGTTAGTATATCATAATTATTAAAAAAATGCTATAATAAGAAAGAAAGGAAAGATATTATATGTATGATCTAATAATAATCGGATTAGGACCAGCCGGAATAAATGCCTGCATATATGCAAAAAGAAGTAACCTAAACATACTTGTATTTGAAAAAAATATGCCAGGAGGAACACTACATACCATAAAACACGTAAACAATTATCTAGGATATAAAAACATAGAAGGAAGCGATTTAGCCCTAGAATTCTATAAACAATTCAAAGAACTAAATGTTCCTATGATAAACGAAGAAGTAATAAACGTTTCCATAGAAAACACCACCAAAATAGTTAAAACAAAAACAAATATATATAAAGCAAAAGCAATAATCATTGCAACCGGAAGAGGAACCCAAAAACTTAATATAGAAAACGAAAACCTAAAAGGCGTATCAACCTGCGCAGTCTGCGACGGCGCATTCTACAAAGATAAAACAGTTGCAATATATGGTAATAACCCTAAAATGTTAGAAGATATTATATATTTATCAAATATCGTAAAAAAACTATATATAATAACACCAAATACACTCCCATTTTCAGATACCAAAATAACAAACCTAACAAACATAGAAATATATCAAAATGAAAACCTAGAACAAATAATAGGAACAACCCAAATAAAAAAAATAAAAACAACAAACAAAGAAATAATAATAGATGGATTATTTATTGAAAACGGATACGGACCAATAACCTCATTCGTAAAAGATCTTAACATAACCAACGAAAAAGGATACATCATCGCAGATGAAAGTGGAAAAACTAAACAAGAAGGAATATTCGTATGCGGAGATTCCAAACAAAAAGAACTATACCAAATAATAACAGCCGCATCCGAAGGAGCACTTGCTGCAACAGCAGCATA
>CAZTEJ010000014.1:0-18487 GCA_964612605.1 uncultured Clostridium sp.
CTAGTGAAATTATAGCATAAGTCGCCCCCCCGTCAAGTTCACGAACATTTGTTCGCAAACTTTCTATTCTTCTTTCATTTTAACTATTACATCTCTTGGTTTTGAACCATTTTGAGGACCAATTATTCCTCTTTCTTCTAATAAATCTATTATTCTTGCTGCTCTTGAAAAGCCAACTCTAAACTTCCTTTGAATTAAAGAAGCACTAATCTTACCAGTTTGAATAGCAAAATCAACTATTTCGTTATAAAGAGGATCATCATATTCCTCAGTATCCGAAGAATATCCTGCCATATGATTATCAGGTATCTCAGTTAAACTATTATCATAATTTGCAACTTGTTCTTTTGATACATAATCTATTAATCTTTGAGTTTCCTCATCAGAAATAAAATTTCCTTGTATTCTTATAGGCGTATTTTCTCCCATAGGCAAATACAACATATCACCTTTACCCAATAACTTTTCAGCACCACCTCTATCTAAGATAGTTCTAGAATCAATTTGAGAAGCAACCGCAAAAGATATTCTTGATGGAATATTTGCCTTAACTACACCAGTTATTACATCAGTTGAAGGCCTTTGAGTTGCAACAATCAAATGTATTCCTGCTGCTCTAGCCATTTGAGTTATCCTCATAATAGAATCTTCTACCTCTTTAGCAGCAACCAGCATTAAATCAGCAAGCTCATCTATTATAACTAAAATATAAGGCATCTTTGGATTATTCGTATTATTCTTCTTATTATTTTTCTCAACCATCTCATTATATCCACTAATATTCTTTACATTATTATCAGCAAAAGTATCATATCTTCTTTCCATTTCAGCAACAATCTTTTGAAGAACCACATTAGCCTTCTTAGGATCGGTTACAACAGGACACAACAAATGCGGTATACCATTATAATTAGATAACTCAACCTTCTTAGGATCAACAAGCACTAATTTAATCTCATTCGGATTCATTCTCATAAGTATAGAAGCAATAAAACTATTAATACACACAGACTTACCACTACCAGTAGAACCAGCAACCAATAAATGAGGCATCTTAGATAAATCAGCACAACAAGTTCTACCCATCAAATCTCTACCTAACGCGACTAATATCTTAGAATCATTCATAGACTTAGGAACACTACCTAAAACCTCTCTTATTGGAACACTTGATACAACCTTATTAGGTATTTCAACCCCAACTGTACTCTTACCAGGTATAGGGGCTTCTATCCTAACATCCTTAGCAGCCAGCGCAAGCGCTATTTCTTTACTTATACTAGTAATTCTATTAACCTTAGTTCCAGCCTTAATTTCAACCTCAAACTGAGTTACCGCAGGCCCCTCATGTATTTCAACAACCTTACCAACTATTTGAAAATCCCTTAACACTTTCTCAAGAGCTAATCTATTCTGATTTAAAAACTCACTATTATTAACCTTCTTCGTTTTAGCAGGTTGATTTAAAATATCTAAAGGAGGCAAATGATACTCCCCATTCGTACTATTTTGTATCTCCTTAGTCTCTTTAACAGAGTTTTCAACCTCTTTCTTCTCTTCATAAGCCTCATTATGAAATTTACTTAAATCTTCACTAGAAGTTATTATTACCTTATTTCTCTCTATTTCTTTCTTACTATCATATTCCTCTTCATCATCTTCATCTATAACCCTATCATGTTTAAGAACATTAGAATCTTTAAATCCTTTACCAATACTTCTAAATATATTAATAATCTTCTTAAATACAGTAGATAAAGAAACATTAACAAACATAATAAATCCAAAAAATCCAAACACAGCAAGAATAATATAAGTACCAGTTAAATCAAACAAATTAACAAATCCCCATGAAAAGAAAGCCCCTATTATTCCTCCACCAGTTTGACTTAAATTAATAAAATTAGAATCATTTATAGTATACATAAAATTATCTATCGTATTTTGAAATATACTATTATCTTTTAACACATTACCATCAGAAATATAATTAATATGACTTAAAGATAATAAAGATATTAATAATAAATATAAACCAATTAACTTAGAATTAAAAAACTCCGGCATATCCCCTTTAATTATCATAGATAACCCTAAAATAATTAACAATAGAACAAATATAGCCCACCAAGTTCCCATTAAAAAAATTGCAAATGATTTAATCATATGACCTACAGGTCCAAAAGAACCTATACCAATTATTCCAACTAAAACTAATATTAACCCAATTAACTCAGTAGAAAACTTAGTTTTACTCTTACTTTCAGTTTTTCTTTTTTTCTTCTTAGCCATCTTAACACCATCTCCAATTATAATTATAAACTATCTTTATCTTTAATGCAAAAGATATTTAAGATATACTAAAAATTAATCTCTATATTCTCTATAGTATCAACATCACACTTACCATTCTTATTAACAAATATACTTTCAATAATATTTCTTAACTCTTCCTCAGTATTAGTTTCAATATCAGATAATAAATACTCATTAGATAATACTTTATATTTATCATCTTTATAATACACATTATACTCATAACTCCTATTATTAATATTACAACTAATAATTTCAATAGGTTGTTCAATACTAATTAAAGTATTATCATCATCTTTCTTTGCTATTAATATAACAATAAATAACATAACAAACAAAATAATAAATAATTTTTTCTTCATCCAAAATCAAATCCTTTAAATTTAATAGATACTCTAACATTAAATTATATTTAAATCAAGCAAAAAAAGTGAAACTTTTTAGTTTCACTTTAATTTAACCTCCAATACAGCATCAACCTTATTAACAACATCAACACTAGTAGTATCAGCAAAAATAGTAAAATCATCAGTCTTAGTAGTTACTTTAACACTAACCTTAGGAGGAGCCTCATAAATATCATAAAACTTAATATTATAAGTCTTATTAATATTAATTGTATCAGCAAATCTTCTAGTAAAATCTTCAACAAACTTCTCTTTAACAATTCTAATCTCACCATACTTACGATAATGAGCCCAATCAATTGCATCAGTCATAGCTGCCTCAGTTACTTCTTTAATAAGATAATAATCTTGTTCATTAGTAGTAGTATAATTATTAAATAACATCATAACAACCAATATAAATACACCAAGAACCATTATCCAATATCCCCATAAACTCTCTTTCATCTAACCTATCCTCCTATGGCCAATTCTTATACTTTTCGATAAACTGTTGCGTAAACAACGGATCAGGATACTTACCATCCTCAGTATAAGAAATACCCTTAATACAAGTATTAATATTACCAGTACAGAACTTACCATCAACATAATACTTCCATTTTTCTCTTCTAGCCCTATCAGTAGTATCCTTATCAAAATAAGCATTAATAAACGTACTCTTACACTCTTTCATATCCGAATTACATTCAAAACAATACGAAGTACTATCATCAGTTCCAGGATTCTCACTATAAGCCCCATTACACATATTCATCTTAGAAAAACTAAAGTAACTTCTAGAATTATTTCTCTTAATATTTTTCATATCATAAGGAGTAAGAGTTACTTCATACTCTAAATACTCTCTACTAATATCATTATAAATATCATACTTACCAGTACTAGAACTATCAGCCAAATAAACACTAGATTCACCATCTTTATCACTATTATCTAACTTATCAGTTAAAGCAATATAATCATTACTATCTAATATATTATTAGTTAAACTAGCATACAAACTACCCTGTTCAATTAAAGACTTAGCAGCCTTTCCCTTATCATCAGACCAGTTAGTTTCATCATCCTCTCTAGGATTAGGAGTTACATCAGCTAAAGATATACTTCTGTAATAAAACTGAGCAACAAACTCATCACTACCAGGATCCCCAGGATCACATACATCACAATTTCTCTTAAAAGCCATTTCCATATTACAATAATTACAAACACTTTCAAACTTAGACAAACCTTCAGAAGAAATATAATCATTAATTAACTCCTGAGCAGGATGCTTACCATTAGCAGCCTTATAACCTACATTATTAAATGTAAAACTAGTTGAATATTGACCCTTATAAGCAGTAAGTTCAATATTATAAACATAACCAATCTCTAACCCATTAATATTAGTATAAGAAGCATTAGATTGATAATCAAGAGTCTTATACTCACCAGTATTCATTAACGCAAAAGTCGCATTCTCAGGCCTATAAAAATATATCTTACTAATAGTCTCATTACTTGAAGTAGAAACATTTCCATAAGGATCACTAGCACTAGTAGAACCTTGAATCGAATTAAAAGATAAAGTCGTATAATCATAAGTAGTACACATCTCCGTACCACCACCACAATTATCATGCGTAGCATCAGGGAAACTATATGACGCAGTCGTACCAGTCTCACCACTTAAATAAACACCATTTCTAGAAGCAATATTTGGATTTAATTCCTTAATAGAATGCTTATCAATAGATTGTTTAGCACTCTCTTTATCCAGATTAGCACCACTTTCACCTAAATAATCAGAAATAGAATCATCACTAGTCACATTAGGCCAATACTTAGTTTTTTCTTCATTATTAACCATATTAATAGTATATTCCTTTTCTCCCTCTTTCTTAGAAGTTTGACTATAAGTAAAATCAACATCAGGTACATCATCTAAATTATAATCAGTACTAGATTTAAACTCACTTTCCTTTTGCATACAAGTATTTCTAGCAGCCTGTAAATTAGTTCTCTTAGTAACCGCAGTCTTATAAGCATTAAGCTTAGTCTTTTCATCATTAATCGCGCTTTGCCAAGCACTATAAGCACTAGATTGAGCAGACTGAGCACTACTTAATCTCTGTTGACACTTACTACTATCATAAACAGTTTTCTTAGTCGTACTATCATACTTACCACAATAAGTTAAATTCTGAGTATTAATATAACTTTGAGCAGTACTTACACTCGCCTGCGCACTCGTATAACTATTATACGCTGGAGCTACTGCCTTAACCGCACTCTGCCAAGCATTATAAGCATTTTCCTCACTATCAACAGCTATTTTATACTCCTCAACCCATTTATTATAATCAAAGAAAAATGCAGATTTAACCCTCTCAACAATATAAGGTTGTCTAAAATAAGTATTCTCATTAGAATAATCAGAACTATTATACTGATTAAAAATAAAGAACTGACCAGATATTGCCGTAGCAGTACCAGGAGTAAAAATATCAGTCTTACTCGTAGAATAAATACCACAATAATTATTAATAGATTCATCCAAATAATCAGTTAACTCATCAGAAAGACCAGAATCCAAATCAAGCATAATATACTTCAAACTTCTTCTTCTAACATAAGAATGACTAAAATCTAAATAAGACGAACCAGATTCATCACAACTATTAGCCCCACAATCATTCTCCAAATGAACAATAGGTCCACAACTCTTAATATACTCATCTTCCTCTTTACTATCCTCAATTAAAGTAGAAGGATCAACAGTATCACATAAACCAGGAATAGTTATAGTAACCTTCTTAGTCTTATCACTATCACCAACAGGAACACTGCCACTACCACTTCCTCCACCACTGCCAGAAGAAGCATCACCACCAGCAACAACAAATCTTTGATAACCAAATATCGGATTCCATGTTGAATTACAAGTATACTTATTATTTTCAGGACATTCATAAATACTTACAGAATCAATCATACCAGAAGTATTAACAACCTTAGTAGAACCATCAAAATTAAATGAAACAGTTACACTACCACCAGTCTTCGAATTACCTGATAATCTAAAACTAAAAGTATTATCAGAATTCAAACCAGATACCATACTACAAGAATAATCATTATTAGATGAAGAACAAGTAGTAGGCATCTTAAACCAACTAGGTTTATCACCATTAAAATTTATTTGAACTTTAATATTATTTAAATCAGATTTATCTAATACTTTTAAAGTAAAATTAGCCGGTTCATCACTATCACTAGAAGAAGAACTAGAAGACACCGGAAGATACGTAGTATCCCCATTATAAGCATTAATACCCACATTACATATCTGTCTAATCGTACCAGACATCTGAGAACACGTTCTAGTAACCCCATCAGTAGTATACCTACCATCAACCTGATAAGTATAAGCCCTTAAAGCATCATACAAAGCATCCTCATTATTAATAGACTTACTATAATTAAACATCGCAATAAACCCATTTGCAAAAGGAACACCATCATATACAGAATAAACCGCTTTAGAAGTTAAATTCTTCGGATTCGGAATATGTTGATCAATACAATAAGCAGTACTACCCTCTAAATTAAAATAATGAACAATATCAGTAGAAGTACTACTAGGTTTTCTTCCATACCCCAAAGTATAATCCGCATTTACAAACAAAGGAAAAATAATACTTAAAATTAAAACTACAATCTTCATTATAATTCACTCCTCTTCTTATTTATAAACACTACCACACCAGCAATAATTCCAACCCCAACTATTCCACCAATAATTATATATAAATAATATTTCTCCCAAAAACTCTTTTCTTCCTCTTCATCATCACTAAAACTTAAACCATTTCTATAATTATCAACAACTTCATCTAACCCAATTCCATACTTCTTAACATACTTCTCATTAGTTATATACTTACTACAATAAGGAACATCTATATTATTTTGACATACCTCATAATAATAATTCGGATTAAACATAGGCTTAGTATAATTAATAGTCTTAACTAAATACTTATCACAACTGACATTACTATAAACCTCAATCTTATACTTAATTATCTTATAATTAGTTTCATTTTTAAAAGTATACTTACCATCCTTAAACTCAGAACTATCAACAAACATCATCTCATCATTTAAATTATTAGATATTTGTAAAGTAAACTCATTACTTAAATTATATATTGATATATTTAAATACCTATCAACACTAGTAAACTTCTCACCATCTTCTTCAACTTCTTCAGTCTTCTCATACTCATCATAATCAACTTTAATCTCATTAGCAGATTTAAGCAAATCACTCTTAGTCTTACTATCACACTTATCAGCATAAACATTCATACTAACAAAAGTTAACAACACAATTAATAACTTTAACATTTACTATCGCCTTCTATCTTAGAAAAGTATATCATATATAATTTACATATTTCAAGTAATCTCATATTTATTTTTTTAATAAAATAAGATAAAATAAGATTGTGATTAAATATGAAACATAAAAATATACCTATAACATTTTTTACTTATTTATTTTTATTACTATTTATAGAAATAATTACTACCCCATATAAAAATAATACCATAATTTATACTATTATTTATACAACTAGTTTAATTATAACTATAATAATACTATCATTAATTAATAAAATTAAAATAAATAAAATAAATAAACAAGATCTTATAAAAACACTTAAAATATTTACTACATTTACATTATTAATACTACTTAGTACATATATAATAAATAAATATTATCCCCTACCACTTAATCAAAAAAACATAGAAGAAAATATAAAAGAATACTTTATACTATCAATACTTAATATAAGTTTACTATCACCAATAATAGAAGAAATAACCTTTAGATATTCATACAACACTATTAAAAATAAATACCTATATATTATTTTAACAACTATTATATTTTCAATATGTCATATAACTAACACTAACGAATTAATATACCTAATACCATATTCACTAATGGGAATAATGTTTAGCTATAGTTATATCAAAACTAATAATATCCTATCATCAATTATATGTCATATACTATACAACACAATTAATCTAATAATACTATTTATTTAGGAGGAATTACAATGAAAAAATTATTAATATATATAATACTACTACTATCAATACTATTTCTATACGGAAGATTTATTGAAGTAAACAACTTTAAAGTAAAAGAATACTCAGTTATAGATAATAACCTACCCGAAAACTTTAACGGATATAAAATAATACACATATCAGATATATTCTATAACGGAAACGACTTAACTAAAATCATAGATAGAATTAATCTATTAAAACCAGACCTAGTAGTACTAACAGGAGATCTATTAAAAGATAATATAAGTAAAGAAAACCAAGATAAATTAATAAACTATATTAATAATATAAACTCAAAATACGGAATATACTACGTACTAGGAGATAACGATAACACAGATAACTTTAACTACGTAATAAACAAACTAAACATTACCATATTAGATAATAATTATGTATACCTATATAACGGAACAAATAACAAAATAATGCTACTAGGAGTAGGACAAGAACTAAATAATGAAACCTTATTTAACTACGAAGATAATGATTACTATAAAATACTACTAAGTCACAAACCAGACACATACGACAAATTAAATAATAAAGAAGATATTAATTTATACCTATCAGGACACTCCTTAAACGGACAAATAAGAATCCCCTTCATAGGAGGAATAATAACAAAAGAAGGATCCAAAAAATACTACGACTCACAATACACAATTAACAATACCAAAATATATATATCAAACGGATTAGGAAACGAATCCTATGATATAAGACTATTTAATACCCCATCTATAAACTTTTATAGACTAAATAACAAATAAAAACTCCTTTACATAAAATAAATAAAGAAAGGAGTTTTTCTTATGTATAAAGAATATTATAGATACGATGAAACCAGAGGTTTCTGGGTTCCCCTACTACTAGGCGGGCTAGGCGGAGCTGCCATAGTTGGTGGAACAAGACCTAGACCAGTATACGTTAATCAAACACCACAATACCCTTACTATCCTAACAATCAATTTGGTTATAACTACTATGGTGGATACAACTATAATCCATATTATAGATAATCCCTATTAAAATAAACGTAGATACAATTGAACTTCCTCCATAACTTAATAACGGATAAGTAATCCCAACAATAGGAAATAACCCAATATTCATTAATAAATTAATTATAGATTGAACTATTATATAATTAATAGTTGGTTTTATAATATACCTATCATTACATAAACTACTTAAAGAATAAATAAACACTATATAACAAATAAAATAAATAATCAAACCAACTAACCCAAAATTAGCAATTAAAAGAGTTATTGCAAAATCAGTAGCTGCTTCAGGAAAATAAACTCTTTTTTTAATACCAAAATAACCTGATAACGATATACTCTTTAAAGCCTGTTCTATCTGATATCCCTCAGAATTAATAAACAAACTTATCCTATCTAATCTATAAAATATATTACTTCCAAATACTTTAATTAATATATCTTTATTAAACAAATAACAATATATTAATAACATTAAAATAATTAATATTATAAAGATAAAAGAAATATAATACTTCTTATTAAGTTTTCTTAAAAATAAATAAGTTATATATATTATTATATAAGATATAATCGGACCAGTATCAGGTTGTAAAAAAACAAGTATTGAAGGAATTAATACTATAATAAAAGTATATATTATATATTTAAAATCAGATAAATTTGAATTAATAGTAATATATCTTAAATATAATATAAGAAAAATCTTCATTAATTCACTAACTTGAAAAGATATACCAAACAAACATAACCACGACTTAGAACCATTAACACTTCTACCAAACAACAAAGTTATTATTAATAAAACATTACCTATTATATATAAATATTTACTCTTATTTAATATATAATTAACATTAATTTTATTTAATATAAATAATATCAAATAACCAACAATAAACCATAATAACTGTTTAATATAATAATTACTATAACTACTTAAATAATATCTAGCATAATAATTATTAACAACACTAAATAAAGACAATATAATTAAAGATAATATTAATTTCTTCTTCATACTATTATTTTGTATATTATTTACATATTTATAACATAGAATTAAATAAAGGAGGATATATGAAATTACCAGAAATATTTAAAAATAAAATAGAAATAAACAATAATAACAATTACTATAGAGGAACATTTAAAGAAAATAAAAATACTTTACCTATGAAAGTTAGAATAAAGTATTTAAACAACGAATTAATAGTAACAATAGTTAGCGAAACAAATAACTATTACATAACAAAAGATAATAAAGTATTTTATAAAAAAGATATTAAAATACTAGAAAGATATTAAAAAATATTCCTATTTCCCAAAAGTGAATATTTTTTATTTTTGGGAAATAGGAATTAATCTATACATTTAACCTAAGTATCTTACAATTACTTCTCATACCTAATCTACTTCTTAAACTATCTATATATTCTCTCTTAACTAATAACTCATCAGTTATCTCCAAACAAGCAATAATATCACTTAATAATACCTTATCATGCTCATTATATATAGCCTCATTAAAAGAACCCCTTATAACTCTTTTTAATATCCTAATCGAATTAATCTTATATCTAACATCCTGTCTATCAGCAAGTCTTACAAGTTCACCTGCCAAAACATCAACTTGAATACCACTATCTAACTTAATATTATAAACATCCTCTAACTCTTTTATATAATTAACAACAATACCCTCTTTAACACTAGAAGATAAACCATCTAACTTAATAGTATTAAACCTACTAGAAAAAGCCTTATCCATACCAATAGACTCATTATACTCCTCCTTAGTAGTAGCACCAATAACCTGAATATCCTTTCTCTCAATATAAGGCTTCAAAATATTCATAGCATCAATCACACTACCCTCAGCTCTACCTAAACCATACAAAGTATGAATCTCATCAATAAACAATATAACCTTACCCTTATACTTTACTGCAAAATCAATAACTCGCTGTAACTTCTCTTCAAATTCACCCCTATACTTAGTACCACTAAGCAAAGAACCAGTATTAACCTCTACAATAAACTTATTAAGATAATAAGACTTATCTTTACTATTAATTAACCTAGCAAGATTCTCAACCAAAGCAGTCTTACCTACCCCAGCATCACCTATTAAGATTACAGACTCATTACCAATTAAAACATTCTTAACTAACTCTTTAGTTTCCCTTTCTCTACCAACTATAGTTATTAAATTATCCCTATCATTAACAATAAAACATTCACCAGGTATATTCTTTAAATTAACAATAGTATCAAAATTAGAGATCAAAAGATCATCCTTATTAGATATAATTTGACTAGACTTTTTCTTATCAATCGTATTAATATTCTTATTATATTTCTTATTAGACTTAGGTAATCTTCTATGATAATTTAAATCATTTTGAGTAAAGATATTCATATTACGTAATCTCGTTACCTCATCAACCATATTAAATTCCTGTAAATAAGCATCTATTCTTATAGAAGAATCAACAACACTATCTATAGGTAACTTATCTACATATAACTCATCACCATCACCCCATACCTTAGCACTAAAATTAATATATCTATTATTATCACCATTATAATCAGTAGAGTTAACCGCTTTAGAATTAAAACCATCAATATAAATAGGAAATATAAGATTAGACTTAATTTCTTTAGCATAAATAAAAGTACCTAACCTAATTAACCTATAAAATACCTTAAATTCAGATTTATAACTTCCACTTTCAGATACAATATAATCACTAAATATCTGATCATCAATATTAATTTTACTACCTTTATTAAAATCATTATAAGGATTCTCTATAAAATGACCATACTTACTACAAATTTGAATCTTATGTACCTTTTCACAATTATTATCTAATTCTAATCTATATTCAACATCATCTACATAATCATCAGATATAAAATCTACACTTAAAGGCGACTTATTTATCACAGATGGATAATTTTCAATATCCTGATACTTATCAAGCATCATAGGAAAAAGACACCCAGTATATATCTCCTTAGCGTATATTAAACCATCAATATTAACAATATCCACAATAATATTATCAACAATCATATTACCATCATAATCAACTATTTTTCCTAATTTTCTCATTATAAACCCCTCCAACTTTAATTCCTTAAAAAATTTCTTACTATCATTTAATATTTAAAAGAATAAATCAAACCTAGCAATATACCCCTTTAAATCACTAAATACTATACCACAATATAACTAAAAATACAACTATTTGTTCGATAAAAAACATCTAAGCTATTACCTAAATGTTTTCCTCTTAATATCTAACGAATTTTCCTTAACATCAACTATTTCATATTCTAAATCATCAATTATCTCTCTATGCTTACTTATTTCTTCATTAAACTTCAATCTTAAATAATCATTCTCTTTAATTTCATCTAACAATATCTTAGTTAATTTCTTTAACTCTTCCATCTTTTCTTTCTTTAATACTTTATTATTCTTCAAATCATTATATAATCTTTGACAATTTATTATAGTTCTAACAAAACTAGGCATATATAAATTAACAAAGAAAACCAATAATATATATATCAAAGAACCAGTACCAAACATAGATTCATATATATAATCATTCTCATTAACAACACGATAAATTATTTCAAAATAATCAACCTTATCCTTAACCTCAACATCTTTTCTACTAACTAATTTAAATGAATCATGACTAAGATTATGTTCTCCCTCAATATACTTAATATAATCTTCAATATCATCATAACCTAAAAATTCAAGTTCATATTCATACTTACTAACATAATAATCATTATAATCAACATATTCTATACATTTAACATAATCATCACCATTAAACATATAATCTTCCTCTTCCATTGTTTTTCCAGTATAAGAATTATATGTTTTAGTTACAACATTATATTTCTTACTTTTTATACTACCAAGACCAAAAAAACATCCGACAGGTATAGAACACGCAATTAAAACCGCACATATCTTTTTAAATAACTGCAACCTACAATCTGCTACAAGTACTTTATAAGCCCTTATACTTTCTTTACCTTTATTATATCTATCAATATCCTCATTAACCTTACATGTAGATAAATTTAACTTATCAATTAACTCACTAGCCTGTAATTTAATACTACTATTTATCTCATCCTGTCTATCTTTATATATTATTGAAGTAATTAAATCCAAATTAAACAAATTAGAACTACTACCTAATCTCATCAATTTATAATATTCATTTAATAACACACTATAATTATCAATCTGTAAAGAATTAATTTCCTTAACAATCTCTTCCTCTAAAAAACTACAATCAATATCATAATTACTACAATAATCAAACAAAACATGACTATTATTTAACTCAATCTCTTTCTTAATAACATTATAAACCTCTCTATAAAACATCTCAACAATATGAGCCTCATCCTTATAATCAATTACAGAAGAATTTCTTAACCCATTAAGAATAACCTTAATCTCCCCAATAATATCATTTAAATTATCTTTATCAACACTAATACCATCAAGATACTTAGAATAATAATAAGCCCTAATATAAATATCATACTCACCTAACTTATTCTCTAACCTAATTAACTTATCAATCGCATCAACATAATCAGATACCAAAAAACCCTCAAACCTTTTAGTCTTAGATACACTTAACTTACTATTAAGACCATTAACTATTTTATTTAACTCATCATCATATAACTCAGTATCAAATTTCAAATTCTTAATCTTCTTAATCTTCTTAGTAACAACATTTAACTTTGATTTAAACTCCAAAGAAACATCCGTATTCATAACTACTTCCCCCTTAAATTAATTGTTATTATAACATAACCCAAACAAAAACACAACCATTTGTTCGTTATAACCTAGAAGGATTATTATCTATCTCAATATTAACAACCCTATTACTTTTATATACATCATCTAAATACTCCAAACAATCCTTTATATCATTATAATTCTTATACTTTAATATAATTTGAAACCTATAAACATTATTAATCTTAAACATCGATGCAGCAGTAGGCCCCAAAATAATAACATTCTTTAAACTTCTATCCAAATAACCCTTAACCTTATTTATTTCCTTAGAAGCATCCTCATAACTTTTAGAAGCAATCCTAATTAAAGTTAAATAAAAATAAGGAGGATACTTAAGTAACTTTCTAATACCCATTTCATAATTATATAATCCATTATAATCATTATTCCTAGCATACTCTATTATCTTATTATCCGGATTAAACGTTTGAATAACCGCACAAGAATTAAGCCCAGATCTACCAGCCCTACCTATAGTTTGCGTAATTAACTCAAACGAACGCTCCCCACTTCTAAAATCAGGAATATTTAAAGAATCATCCGCATTAATAATCGCAGCAAGAGTTACCTTAGGAAAATCAAACCCCTTACTTATCATCTGAGTACCAACAATAATCTGTACCTCTTCACTTTCAATTTTCCTTATTATTTCATCCTGACTACCTTTCCTACTAGTAGTATCCGTATCCATTCTTATTGTAGATACACCATATCTTTTAACCAATTCCTCCTCTAACTTTTCAGTACCTAACCCCAAATTAGTTAAAGCATTTTCCCTACAACTAGGACATACCTCTGGATTCATAACAGTATAACCACAATAATGACATCTTAAATTATTACCAGATTTATGATAAGTTAAAGTAATATCACAATAAGGACACTTAAAAGTATAACCACAATTCTTACAATTAACTAACGTACTAAACCCCCTTCTATTTAACATAACAATAACCTGTTCATTCCTACTTAAAGTATCTTTAATCCTCTTATCCAACTCATCACTAATAATCATATTTCTCTTCTTATACTCTTCCTGCATATCTATTACACTAACATTAGGCATAACACTTCTTCCTATACGATTATTTAACCTAAGCAATTTATAAACACCCTTACTAGCCCTAGCCATAGTCTCCAAAGAAGGCGTAGCCGAAGCAAGAAGAACCGGACAATTATGATTCCTTCCCCTTTCAATTGCAATATCCCTAGCATGATACCTAGGATTAGAATCCTGCTTATAATTCATACTCTGTTCCTCATCCAATATAATAATCCCTATCTTATCAAAAGGAACAAATATAGCACTCCTAGTACCAACAACAATATGAACATCACCATTTAATATCTTATGATACTCATCATACTTCTCTCCATCAGAAAGAGCACTATGAAATATAGCAACATCACTACCAAATCTATTATAAAACCTAGATACAATTTGATGAGTTAAACTAATCTCAGGAACTAATATAATCGCACACTTACCACAACTAACTACCCTTTCAATTAATTCCATATAAACCTCAGTCTTACCACTACCAGTTACACCTTGTAATAAATATGTACCATAATTATTAATATTATTATAAATCTCATTCACACATAATAACTGTTCTTCAGTTAATATCTTCTTATTATTTATTTCACTATCCTTATTAATTCTATATACCTTAACCCTATTTATCTTAATAATATTATTATTTAATAACTTATCAATAATATCCTTACTATACTCTTTCTTTAATACCTTTTCATTCCTTATTAACCTATTTAAAAGTTCAATCTGCTTAACACTTCTCTTATTATTATTAATATAAATTAAACTATTTTCCCTATTAACCTCTTCAACATATTCATCATACTTTTGATAACTACCCTTATTACTTCTAATCTTCATAGACGTAGGCAACATAGCCTGATAACATTGAATCAAAGAACACAAAGTATTCTCTTTAATATAATTACCTAACTTTAATAACTCATCATTAAGCACAAAATAATCATCAACAATACAATCAATCTCCTTAAGTTCATAACTAACATCAACTTTATCAACTATATCAATTACAAACCCACTAATCAAAGTATTCCTAAAAGGTATCTTAACCTTCATTCCCCTTCTAAGTTTACCTCTTAACTTAGAAGGTATTAAATAAGTAAAGGTTTGATCTACCGCCTTAGCACCATATTCAATCAATACACTAGCATACATATAAACCATTCCTTTCTACAAAAATATTTAAACTAATCATCATAATCATCTAAAAAAGAAACCCTTTTCCCATCCTTATGATAACCAAGAACACAATTCAAATTAATATTATCTAAAGATTTAAATATATTAGAATCAACACTAGGATTAACCTTACGCAAATCCTTAATTAAATCCTTCATCTCTTTCCTCTTACTAATACCATCATCACTATTAATCTTCTCAGTAAACTTACAAGCACAATTAATAAAATTCAAATTATTATACCTAGTCCAAGCAATAATAGAAGATTCCTTAACCAAATAAAGAGGTCTAATCAAATCAATACCTACAAAATTATCAGAATGAAGTTTAGGCAACATAGTCTTAACCTCAGCACCATAAAACATAGAAAGAAGAGTCGTTTCAATAACATCATCAAAATGATGACCAAGAGCAATCTTATTACAACCAAGTTCCTTAGCATAATTATAAAGATATCCCCTTCTCATCCTAGCACACAAATAACAAGGACTCTTCTCAGCAACCGAACTAATAACATCAAAAATATCACTATTAAAAACTTCTATATCCAAATTAAGCAACTCCGCATTACTTCTAATCATATCCTCATTCTTTTTACTATACCCAGGATTCATAACAACATAACTAACATCAAAATTAACCTTACCATGCCTTTGCAACTCCTGAATACACTTAGCAAGTAAAAACGAATCTTTCCCACCAGAAATACAAACCATAATGTGATCATTTTCCTCAATTAAATTATAATCACTAACCGCCCTCATAAAATTAGACCATATCTCTTTACGATAAGTTTTTATAATACTTCTTTCAATTTCCTTATATCTTTCCATCATTACTTCCTCTTTTTCTCTTTATAAGTATATTATAAAATATAATTATTATCAAATAAAAAACTCAATCTAATAAAATAGATTAAGTATAATTTATAACACAATAGCAATAAGATTATTCGCACCCTTATTAACTATCTTAGTAACAGTATTAGAAAGCTTATACCTAGTAGCATCAGGCATCATAGACAACTTAGCCTCAATCCCCTCTTTCACAATAACATCTAAACTCCTACCAAAAATTTCACTCTTCCAAATACTATCAGGCTCCTTTTCATAATCCTTCATTATATAATTAATTAACTCCTTACTCTGCATTTCAGTACCAATAATAGGTTCAAAAGTACTCTCAACATCAACCTTCATCAAATGAATAGAACTAGCAAGAGCCTTTAACTTAACCCCATACTTCGTCCCCTGTTTAATTATCTCCGGAGTAGATAACTTCATATCAGATAAATTAGGATACACAATACCATAACCAGTTTTTTTAGCCATCTTAAGAGCATCCTTAACACTAGAAACCTCATCCCTACCACTAGAATAATCCATAAATATTTTTAATAAATTTCCCTTATTTAAAGTAATACCACCCAATAAATCCTTTAACGTTTCATTATATAACTCATCAGAAGAATCTAAATTAAGAGTAACAACACCCTTAGAAGTATTTACATTAGATATATAAGCCTTATTAATATACTTACTATCTTTATAATAACTAATAATATTCTCAGCATCCTTTAACTTAGAAATATTAACAATACTCTCCCTAACTTTATTTAAATACTCTACCTTAATCTCATGCTTATTATCAAGCATATGAACCCAAGAAGGAATATTAACCTCAATATCCATTACAGGAAATTCATACAACGCAGTCTTCAAAATATCATACATATCCTTCTCATTCATCTTATCAACATTAATAGGTAATACAGGTACATCATAATTACTACTTAAACTATCAGCTAATCTCCTAGTTTCATCATTAGAAGGATGAGTAGAATTCAAAACAACAATAAAAGGTTTATCAATAAGCTTTAACTCAGTTATAATCCTCTCCTCAACACCAGTTATCTCACCCCTAGTAAATTCCCCAAAAGAACCATCATTAGTCATAACAATACCAATAGTAGCATGATCCTTAATAACCTTTTCAGTACCAATCTCAGCAGCTTCCATAAAAGGAATCTCCTCTTCATACCAAGGAGTCTTTACCATCCTCGGATTACCTAACTCATCCTCATACCCATTCGCACTCTTAATAACATAACCAACACAATCAATCAACTTAACATTAGTTTTAAACTCATCAATTTTAATACTAGCTCCCGATGATGGAATAAACTTAGGTTCCATAGTCATAATAGTCTTACCAGGAGCAGATTGAGGAGCTTCATCAATACATCTTTTCTTAAGTTCTTCATCTTCAATATTGGGAACAATAAAATTCTCTATCACTTTCTTAATAAATGTTGACTTACCAGTTCTAACAGCACCTACAACACCTAAATAAATTTCACCATTTCCCCAAGTTGAGATGCTACTTATTATCTCTTTTTTATCCATAACAATTATCCTTTCATTTAAAATCTATTCAAAATAAATAAATATTATAACTAAAAAAGAGATAAAAATCTTATCTCTAAATTCTTTTAAATACATTATTCTTATCA
>CAZTEJ010000015.1:0-17626 GCA_964612605.1 uncultured Clostridium sp.
TAGGAGGATGGAGTACAAATGCAGTAAGCGCATCAGATATGTATACATATGAAAGAGGAACAACTGTATATAGTGGAAGACCAACAGAATGGGAAGGGAAAATCGGGTTAATGTATCCAAGTGACTGGGGATATGCAAGTACAAATACATCATGTAGAACTGCCTTAAATGGTGGAAGTTGTTCATACTCAAATTGGCTATACTCAAGTAGAGTAGAATCTGGAAATGACACATCACAATATGCTGAATGGACATTGTCGCCGTATTCCTCTTCCTCCAGCGCTGCGTTCGGTGTGTATTCGTCCGGGAATGTCGACTACTACGGCGTGAGCGGCACCTCCTTTGGTGCGCGCCCGGTTGTTTATCTAAAATCTGATATCTTAAAGTTATCTGGAGATGGTTCTAATGATAATCCATTTAATATCCAATAAAAAAGAACTTAGTGTTCTTTTTTATTGGAATAAATAATTGGTTTGTTTTTTATTTCAAATTCATAGGTGTTACTATTGGTTAGGATATCGTAGATTTTGGAACTTATTAGTTCGTATTTTCTTTCTATATTATCTTCTGATATTTTGGTTGATATGTAATCTTTATTAAGTTTTTTTAGATATTGTTGTCCTTGGTTATCGAATCCTAAAATTTTTATGTAGTTTATATCTGTTAATTTATTTTCTTTTGTTATTCCTAATAGGATATGGATAAACATTCTTTTTAATTTATTATAGGTATATCTTTTTGATTTTATTTTTAATATTAGTTCTTCTATGTTATTACAGTTGTTTATTTCTTTTGTTATTTTGTATTCTAATCCTTCGTCTACGTCTAGGTATTTATTTAAATTATTATCTGTTATTATTTTGTATTTAAGAATATTAAATAATAGATTATTATCTATTGTTTTAAAGTTATAATTATAGTTAATGTATTTATCAATATTAATATTATTTTTTATTTTTTCTCTAAGGTTTGATGCACTTACTATATCGTCATTACTGGTTGTATCTAGGTAATTACTTGTTCTTTTGATACATTCGTATTTAATATCGTAGTTATTATTTAATATGGCTTTAATGTAACTTACTCCTAGTAGGTCGTTTGGACTTTTTAAGTTTATATTTAGGGCTTTATTTAAAGCTGAAGGATAGTTTAGTCCGGTGTCTAGGTATTTTTTTATGGTGTTGCTGTAATCGTTGTTAAGTTGTTTTTTGGCTATGTTTTCTAAGTATGTTATGTCATTAGATTCGCTTCCGAATATGATTCTATTAACGTTTAATTTGTTTAGTATTTTGATACTTGCTGTTGCAAAGATATCTGCTCCTTGTACTCCGTATAGGCATGGGAGTTCAACGACTAGATTGATTTTGTTTTCTAGTGCTATATGGGTTTTATCTTCTTTTGTTAGGATACTGATATCTCCTCTTTGACAAAAGTATCCGTTTAAGCATAGTATTATTATACTATCTGGATATTTTTCTTTTATTTTATTGATATGATATATGTGTCCATTATGAAATGGATTGTATTCGCATATTATTCCTATTATTTCCATAAATAAATCACCACTTAAAATTTATTATAGCAAAATTATAATAAATATGGTAATATTTTTATAGTGATAATATGGAAAGATTAAATATTTATTTTATGCATTCAAAAAATTTTAATTATGAGGAACAAATATATAAGAAGGTTTTAAGTAGTTCGATTTGTTTAAGTCAAAATATAGTGTTACCTTATTCTAATAGTAATAAGAATAAGTATGCTAAGGATTTAATTAATAAGGCTGATATTGTTATTGTTGATTTGTATTTGCCTTCGTTTGGATTATCTTTGGAGTTGAAATGGTTGTTTAAATGTAAAAATAAGAAGGTTTTGTTTTTATCTCAGGATAATAAGATTCCTAAGAAGTATGAGAAGTTAATTAGTAATATAAGTGTGTATGATGATGTTAATAGTTATACAGATATTATTGAGAATTTTATTAAAGAGGAATTGGATAGAAGAAGTAAAATTAATGGTAATGTATACACCTTGGGAAACATAAACTAGTTTTTTTATAATATATTTGTTATACTTATGATTGTAAAGGAGAGATAGTAATGACTTTATCTGTAATATGGGATATTTTAACTAAGGTAATTGATATTAGTTTAGTTTGGTTAATGTTTTATTTTTTGTTAAAGAATTTAAAGAATAATGTGAAATTGGTTTTGATATTTAAAGGGGCTGCTTTAATAATTGTTATAAAGATATTAAGTAATTTATTTAATTTATATACAATTGGAATGCTTTTGGAGTATGTAATATCGTGGGGACCTTTGGCTTTAATTATTATATTTCAACCTGAAATTAGAAATATATTAGAAAGTATAGGAAGAAGTCAATTGTTAGGTAGACATAAGGTGTTAACTGTTGATGAGAGAGAAAAGGTTGTATATGAAATTACTTCTGCGGTTGAATATTTGAAGAGAAATCGTATTGGGGCTTTGATTGTTATTGAGAGGAATGTTTCTTTACAGGAGTATATTGCTCCTGCTAATAAGATTTATTCTGATATAACTGCACCTTTGTTGGAGGCTATATTTTTTCCTAATAATCCGCTTCATGATGGTGGTGTGATTATTCAAGGGGATAAGTTAACTTGTGCTGGGGCCGTGTTTAAAACTAGTATGAATCCGAATGTTAGTAAGAAATTGGGTACAAGGCATAGGGCTGCTTTGGGTGTTGCTGAGGAAACTGACGCTATTGCTCTTGTTGTTTCTGAGGAAACTGGTAGAATTAGTATTGCGGTTGATAATACTTTGAATTATAATTTGACTTTAGAGGAGTTTAAGTTAATGTTATTAAATGAGTTGAAACCAAAAATGGATGTTTTCTATGACGGAGATGAAGTAGGTGAAGATGATGAAGATATTTAGACCGTTGATTAAGTTATTTAGGTTGTTTTATAAATTGATTGATAAGTATTTGGTTGTTCCGATAAGTAGATTGGTTTATAGGATTAATGAATTGATAAGAAATAATAGTGGTAGGATTGAAAGGGTTTTGAATAGACCTAATGTGCTTATTTATATATCGCTTTTTTGTGCGATTGTTATATTTGTGTTAGTTGATTCTAAAACTATTAATATGCTTAATGATAATGCGGAGGTTTTGTCTGGGCAAAAGGTTAATGTTATTTATAATGAGGAGGCTTATGTTGTTGAGGGGGTTCCTGATTCTGTTGATATTACTTTGATTGGTAGGAGAAGTGATTTGTATTTGGCTAAGCAGCTTGGGGAGCATGAGGTTACTCTTGATTTAAGTGATTATAAGCCTGGTACTTATAAGGTTAAGCTTCAGTATAATCATAATGTTGATACTGTTGATTATAAGTTGGATCCTAGTACGATTAGTGTTAAGATTAGTAAAAAAGAGAGTGTTGAAAAGGAAATTGAATATGATTTACTTAATGAGGATAAGTTAAATAAGAAGTTAAGTATTAAGAGTGTTAAGCTTGATAGAGATAGTATTTATGTAAGGGGTTCTGAGGAAACTTTAAATAAGATTGCTAAGGTTAAGGCGTTGATTGATTTGAAGAATGCTAATTTAACTGAGAAGGGTACTTATACTATTGATTCTATTATATTAGTTGCTTATGCTAGTGATGGTACTATTATTAATAATGTTGAAATGGTTCCGAATAAGATTAATGCTTCTGTAACTGTTGATTCTTATTATGCTGAGGTTCCTGTTAAGGTAACAACAAGTGGGGAACTTAAGAGTGGTTATGCTATTAAGACTGTAACTTCGTCTGTTCAAAAGGTTAATGTTTATGGTGATGAGGATGTTGTTAAGAATTTACAGTATATTGAGGCTAATATTGATGTTGAGGGATTAGCTTCTGATAAGACTACTGTTCTTACTCTTAAGAAACCTAATGGGGTAAGGTATATGAGTGAAACTTCAACTAATGTTGAAATTAAGTTAGAAACTGAGATTAGTAAGGAGTTTAGTGGAATTAGTATTGATGCTGAGAATTTAGCTAATGGTTATGTTGCTCAGATTGTTGAGAGTAATACGATTACTGTTATTGCTAAGGGTGTTGAGAGTGTTTTAGAGTCGTTTGATCAAACTAAGATTAGTGCTAAGGTTGATTTGAGTGGTAAGACTACTGTTGGTACTCATGAGGTTGATATTATTGTTACTTCTGATGATGTAAGGGTTAAATTAATTCCAAAAACTACAACTGTTAAAATTGTAATAAATAAAAGGTAGATTTTCCTACCTTTTTTTGATAATATTATTATGTGATGATATATGAATAAAAAAGGATTTACATTAATTGAAACTTTAGCTTCTATAACTATAATGGCTGTTATGGTTGTACTTGTTGCTCCGATAGTAACTAATACGACTGCTTCTGTTAAGGAGCAAAATTATGAGAGTTTGAAGAATACGATTATTGAATCTACTATTAATTATATTAGTATTAGTTCTGAGTATGAGTATTCTTTGGATAGGATTAAGCCTGAGGGTAATGATTGTAAGGATGGTTCTTGTAAGGTTGAATATACTATTGGGACTGATATTCTTGATAAGAGTATTTATATAACTAATGAAAAGAATTCTAATGGGGAATTGACTGTTTATAATCCGGTTACTGGTAAAGGTATTAGGAATAAGAAAATAATTATTTGTTATGATACTGATAGTTATTCTTTAAAAGGTGTTTTTAAGGAAGATAATGATGAGAAAGGAATCTGTTAGAATGAAGAAGGTTTTAATGATTATATTAGATGGTTTTGGGATGAGGGATAATTCACATGGTAATGCGGTTAAGTTAGCTAGTATGCCGTTTTTTAATAGTTTGTTGGAGAAGTATCCGTATAGTTTGTTAGAGGCTTCTGGGGAAGCTGTTGGGCTTCCTGAGGGACAGTTTGGTAATAGTGAGGTTTGTCATGAGGTTATTGGGTTAGGTAAGAAGATTAAGCAAAAGATTTCTATTATTAATGAGGAGATATATACTAAGAGAATTACTTTGAATGATGAATTTAATAGTTTAATTGATATTGTTAAGAAGAATAAGTGTACTTTGCATTTAATGGGGTTGACTAGTGATGGTGGTGTTCATTCTCATATTGGTTATGTTAAGTTGTTAATTCCTTTATTAAAGGAAAAAGGTGTTAAAAGAATTGTTTTTCATGCTATTACTGATGGAAGGGATACTTATATTAAGTCTAGTTATAAATATATTAAAGAGATTGATGATTTATTAAGAAGTGAAAAGATTGGTTATGTTGGAACTATTTGTGGTAGGTATTATGCTATGGATAGGGATAATAAGTGGGATAGGACTCAAAAGTATTATGATGTTGTTGTTAATAATAAAGGGTTTAGGATATCTGATTATGAGGTTGCAATTGATAATTGTTATAAGAAGAATATTACTGATGAGTTTTTACCTCCTATGATTGTTCATGATGATGCTTGTATTAGTGATAATGATGTGTTGCTGTGGTTTAATTTTAGACCGGATAGGGCTAGGCAGATATTACAAGCATTAACTGATGATGATTTTAATGAGTTTAGAACTGATAAGAAGATTAATACTTGGAATATGTTTGAGGTTACTGATGTTTCTAATGTTCATACGTTGTTTGAACAACCTAAGGAGGATTTATATCCGATTGGTAAGTATTTTAGTGATTTAAATATTACTCAGGCTAGGATAGCTGAGACTGAGAAGTATTCTCATGTTACGTATTTTTTTAATGCTGAGTTGTCGAAGAAGTTTTCTAATTGTGATAATTATTTGGTTGATTCTCCTAAGGTTTCGACGTATGATCAAACTCCTTTGATGAGTGCTCAGGATGTTACTAGGAAGGTTAAGTCTGCGATTAATAAGAGTTATGATTTTGTTTTGGTTAATTATGCTAATCCGGATATGATTGGTCATACTGGTAATTTGAATGCGGCTATTGAGTCTTTGGAAGGCTTAGATAAGTTGTTAGAGTATATTGTTAATTATAGTGTTGATAATTTTTATAAGGTATTTATTTTGGCTGATCATGGTAATTGTGATGAGATGCTTAGTGATGATGGTGAGATTATTACTACTCATAGTTTGTCTAAGGTTCCTTTTATAATTGTTGATGATAATATTAAGTTAAAGAAGAATGGGGATTTAACTAATGTTGCTCCAACGCTTCTTAATTATATGGATATTGCAATACCTAAACAAATGGAAGAGGCTAAGAGTTTAATAATAGAAGAGTAAAGAGGAATTTATGAAAAAGAATATATTAAGGGAAAATGATATTAGGGGAAGATATCCTGATGAGATTAATGAGACTGCTGTTAAGCAAATTGGTAAGGCTTTTTCTTATTATTTGAGGGAGAATAATTATGATAGGTGTTTAGTTGGTCATGATAATAGGATTAGTAGTGATTCTTTAAATAAAGCGCTTATTGAATCGTTGTTATCGTCTGGTATTGATGTTATTGATGTTGGGCTAGTTACTACTCCTATGTTGAATTATGCTAGTTTTATTAAGAATATAGATTATGCTTTGATGATAACTGCTTCTCATAATGACAAGGATGATAATGGGATTAAGATATTTGGTAAGGAACATTTGCATTTAAGACAGGATGAATTAAAGAAATTATATGATTATATTATTGAGGGTAAAGAAGTTGTTGGACAGGGTAAATTTACTAGTATTAGTATAAATAATGAGTATATTAGTATGCTTGTAAATAAATTTAATAAGATAAATAAGAAGGTTGTTGTTGATTGCGGTAATGGGACTGCTTCAACAGTTGTTAAAGATATTTATAGTAATATATTTATGAATGTTTCTTATATAAATTCAGTTAGTGATGGTAGTTTTCCGATTCATAATCCGGATCCGAATGTAAGTAAGAATTTAAAGTGGTTAAGTGATCAGGTGAGGTTAAGGAATTTTGATTTAGGTATTGCGTTTGATGGTGATGCTGATAGGGTTGGAATAGTAGATAATGAGGGAAATATTATTGGGACTGATTATTTGATCGCTATTTTTTCTAAAGATATTATTAAGAATAATGATAATAAGAATATTGTTATAGATATTAAGTGTTCTAAGGGGGTTGAGCAGGAGATAATTAAACAGGGTGGTACTCCTATTATTGTTAAGAATGGTTCTGGTTATATTGAGACGTATGTACATGATTATCCTTCGTTGCTTGGTGGTGAGTATTCTGGTCATATTTTCTTTAGGGATGATTATTATGGGTTTGATGATGGTTTATATGCTGGTTTAAGGTTGGCTAAATTGATTGATGATAAGAATGTTTTGTCTTCTATGTTGACTAGGAATATGAAGAAATATTATTCGACTGAGGAAATAAGAATTCCGGTTGATGATACTAAGAAGGAAGAAATAATTGAGAAAGTTAAGTTGTATTGTATAAGTAAGAAATATAAATGTAATTATATTGATGGTGTTAGGGTTGAATATTCTGATGGTTTTTCTTTAATAAGAAAAAGTAATACTGGGGGAACTATTACTATGAGGTTTGAGGCTTCAAATGAGATTGAACTTAGATTAAGGCAAAAGGAATTTACTGATAAGTTAAATGAAATTATACAAAAAATTTAGGGTTAGTGTTGTTGGTGTTATCTAACTCTTTTTTATTTGGAATATTATGTTTTGTATTATTATTTTTATTAATATAATTTTTAAATTTTTTAATAATAGGATAGGTGTCTTTATATATGGGAATTACTTCATTAATGATTGTTAAGGATTTAGAAGTATTTTTTAAAAAAGTATTTAATATATTATTCATATTATACCTCATAATAATATATGATGATTGAATAAATAAGATTACTTGTGGTTTTATTTATTAAAATATGTAAGTAAATTTGCATATAATGTGAATGTCTCCTCGTTTAAATTATGAGTTTGACACTCAATCAGAGATGAAAGAGTGTCTATTTTTTTATTTCAATTACCAAAATGGTAAGGAGAAATATAATGATACAAATATATTGAAGAAATTTTATAATAAATATTCTTTTTTTCATTAATATTATACCTCCTCTTTTTTAAGAATGGGAGGTGACACTCACTTCAAATGTTCCAAATAAGATTATATACTAAATTAATATCGAAAACAATAAAAAATATATTCTAAATTAAAATTTTATGGTATACTTATTACAAGATAGAGAGGTTGTATGGTATGAAATATGTATTGTCACTACCATTTTTGGGAATATATTATGTTGTAGGATTTGTTTTAGGGATATTAAATTATGAATTTATTGGAATATTTTATGTTTTATCTCCTTTAATTTGGGTATTAAAATATGTTTCGTTAGGTTGTTATTATACTGCTTATGGTATTTTTTATCCTTTAATATATATTTATAATAAGATTATAGATGTATTATATGAAAGAAAGAAGAAGGAAATAGATCTAAATATGGTAGCTCCTTATGAGGTTAAGGAACCTACTTCTAAGATAATTATAGAGGATAATAAAGAAGAAGAGGAAGAAAAGCCATTAACTTTTGAAGAGAAAATGAAACAGTTATGGAATAATTTCTTTATTATTAAGTATTTTAGAACTAAAGAAGAGAATCAGATAAGGAATTTGTTAATTGAAATTCAAAGAGAAAAGTATAGAAGTGAAAGACCTGTTGCGTTTAAGTATGTTGCAAAGGATGAACATGGTAAGAAGGTTTCTAATGTTTTTATTGGGTTTTCTAGAATGGAAGTTTTAACTTATTTAACTAATGATAATTATAGGGTTTTAAGTATTACTACTTCTAAGTTAATTAATTTGATTTATAGTCCTGATAGTCAGTTTCAGGCTAAGTTAAGGACTAAGGATTTAATATTTTGGTTAACTCAGTTATCAACTTATTTAAAATCTGGTATTCCTTTAACTGAGGCGATGAGGGTTTTGAGTAAGCAGATGTCTAAGGATAAGAATAAGAAGAGGGTATTTGATTCTATTATATATAATTTAACTTTGGGTGAAACATTTTCTGCTTCTTTGGAGAAGCAAGGGAAAACGTTTCCGGCTTTGCTTATTAGTATGATAAAGACTGCTGAGGCTACTGGTGAACTTGAGGCTACTTTGGATGATATGAGGGATTATTATACTGAGATTGAGAATACGAGAAAAGCGATGATAAGTGCTTTAACTTATCCGACAATTGTTCTTGTATTTGCAATAGTTGTTATTGTGTTTATTATGTTGTATGTTTTACCTCAGTTTCAATCTATTTATGCTTCTGCTGGTGCTGAATTAAATGTTTTAACTAAGTTTTTACTTGATGTGAGTGCTTATTTACAGGTTAATATTTACAATATTGCTTTAGTAATTTTGTTAATAATTTTATTGTTTGTTATTTGTTATAAGAAGATTAAGATTTTTAGAAGATATGTTCAGGAGTTAACTATGCATATTCCTGTATTTGGAAAGATAATGATTTATAAAGAGGTTAATATATTTGCTAAAACTTTTGCTTCTTTGCTTAAGAATAATGTATTTATAACTGAGAGTATTCAGTTGTTAACTGAGGTTACTAGTAATGAAATATATAAAGAAATAATGATTAAGACGGTTGATAATATTGCTAAAGGTGATAAGATAAGTGAATCTTTTAAGGATCATTGGGCTGTTCCTGATGTTGCTTATTATATGATTGTTACTGGTGAGTCTACTGGTGAACTTGGTGAGATGATGGATAAGGTTGCTTCTTATTATCAAACTGAGCATAAGTCTTTGGTTGATGGATTGAAGTCTATTATTGAACCTGTTATGATTATTTTCTTGGCTGTAACTGTAGGAACTATTGTACTTGCGATTATTTTACCTATGTTTAAGTTATATAGTCAAATTGGGTGATAGTATGGGTGTATATATATTTGTATTAGGTTTGTTATTTGGTTCTTTTTACAACGTGGTTGGAATGAGACTTTCAAATAATGAATCAATTGTGTTTCCTGGTAGTCATTGTCCGAAGTGTAATCATAAGTTAAGTTGGTATGAGAATATTCCTGTTTTATCGTATATATTATTAAGAGGTAAGTGTAAAGGATGCCATACTGGTATATCTGTATGGTATCCGGCTATTGAACTTTTAACTGGTTTGTTGTTTTTAATTAGTTATTATACTTTTGGATTTTCTGTTGAGTTAATTATATCGTTGATAATATCTAGTTTGGTTTCTATTGTGTTTGTTAGTGATATTAATTATATGATAATATTGGATAGTCCTTTGGTTGTAAGTTCGATTTTGATATTGTTAACTAAGTTGTTATTGGTATCTCCTAGGGATGCTTTGGTTAGTTTGCTTAGTGGTTTATTTATATTTGTTGTTATGTATATGATTATGTTGCTTGGTAATTTGTTGTTTAAGACTGAATCTTTAGGTGGAGGGGATATTAAGTTATCTTTTGTTGCTGGATTAGTATTAGGACCTAAGCTAGGTATATTTTATATTGTATTAGGTGCGTTTCTTGCTTTTCCTTATGCAATATATATAACTATAAGAAATAAGAATAATATGATTCCTTTTGGACCTTTTTTGGTAATGAGTATATTAATAGTATATTTGAATTATAATTTTTTTATAGAGTTTATAAATACTTTGTTAAGATTAAAGTAGGAGATGATTGGTATGAAAGATATAATAGAGATAATAAAGAGTGATAAGAGAGCAAGAGTGATAGCTATATTTGGTATGGTTATTGTGTTTACTTTTACTTTAGGTTTATCTTTATCAGCTTTTAGTAATACTTATTCAAGACAGGCTACTAATATAATTGTGAATGGTTTGAGTTTTAATATTACAACTAATGGTGGAAGTAGTAATGATAGAATATTAAAGTTAAAAGCAGGTAGTGTTGAGAGATTTAGTACTGTAATAACTAATAAAAATAGTATGAATGTAAAGTATGAGTTGATATATGAATATTGTGGAGAGGATTCTGAGTGTAGTAATCCGACTGAGATACCTAGTGATATTGTGGTTGGACTTGATCCTGTTAAAGAGGATGATATATCAGGTGAAATAGAAAGTAGTAAGACAATTAATTTGTTAACTAGTAATCAAAGTTCTAGTGATAAGTATATAAGATTAAGTTTGAATGCAGGTTATTCTTGGAATGATTTAGCGTTAGTTAATCAGATAGGTGATTATTATAAGGATATAACTTTTATAGCTTATGTGGATGGGGTAGAGCAAGAGGAATTTCCTAATAGTTGTAATTATAGTTATACTTATAAAACATATGTTAAGGGAGTAGAAACAACAGATAGTGAGGTAAGTTTAAGTTGTTCAAATAATAAATGGGATATATATGTAAGTAATATACCTAGTAGGGTTGAGGTTTATTTTAGTGAGAAAAATGGAGTACTTATAGAAGAATATATAGCTTCGCTTGATAAAACTAGTAATGGGTTAGAAGAAGATACAACAACTGATAAGAATTTAAGATATGTAGGTGCATCACCTAATAACTATATTAAGTTTAATGATGAAACATGGAGAATAATAGGTGTGTTTGATGAAACAAATGCAGAAACAGAACAAAAAGAACAAGTTGTAAAAATAATTAAAGAAGAGAGTATTGGAAATTATTCATGGGATAGTAATAGTACTAATGATTGGGAAAATGCAAGTTTACAAACATACTTAAATGGAGATTATTATAATGGGTTAAATGTAATTGCAAAAACACAAATATCAAAAATAATATGGCACTTAGGAGGATGGAGCACAACTTCCGTAAGTGTTGTAGATATGTATAAACATGAAGGAGATTCAACGGTATATAGCGGAAGACCAATAACATGGGAAAATGGAAAAATTGCCTTAATGTATCCATCAGATTGGGGATATGCAAGTACCAATACATCATGTAGAGCAGGGCTTAATTCATCAAATTGTAAAGACTTAAATTGGCTATATACAAGTAGAACAGGATTACAAAATAATATATCACAATATGATGAATGGTTTTTGTCTCCGATTTCATCTGATTCTTATCGTGTGTTCTATGCGTCTTCGTCTGGGTATGTCGGTAATTATGGTGTGACTCGTTCTCTTGCCGTCCGTCCAACCTTATACCTTAAATCTACTACTTTAATTACTGGTGGAACTGGTACTAGTTCTGATCCTTATACTATAGAATAAAAAGAAAAAGGTTAATGTGATACTAGGCATTTGATTTATAATCAATCAAGTGCCTTTATTTAATGAAAGGAAAATATTTTTATGAAGAAGATAATATTAGTTGATGGTAATAATTTAATGTTTAGAAGTTTTTTTGCGACTTCGTCTATGGGAAATTTAATGATTAATTCTAAGGGGTATCCTACTAATGCTTTGTTTGGTTTTACTAATATGATTAATAAGATTATTGATGAGGAAAAACCTTCTTATATTGCAGTTGCGTTTGATATTGGTAAGAGTTTTAGGCATGCTAAGTATAAAGATTATAAGGCTGGTAGGAACGCTACGCCTAATGAGTTGTTGGTTCAACTTGAAAAGGTTAAGGAACTTTTGGATGTTATGGGTATTAAGCATATTGAACTTGAAAATTATGAGGCTGATGATATTATAGGTACTTTGTCTAAGATGGCTTATGATGATAAGGATTTTGAATCTTTGGTTGTTTCTTCTGATAAGGATTTATTACAATTAATTAATGAGGAAACTGTTGTTAAACATCTTAAGTCTAAGGATTATATTAGGTATGATTTAAGTACTTTTAGGGATAGTTATGGTATTGATCCGATAAGGATGATTGATTTGAAGGCTTTAATGGGTGATGTTTCTGATAATATTAAGGGGGTAAAGGGTGTTGGTGAGAAGACTGCTTTGAAGTTGTTACAACAGTATGGTAGTTTAAGTAATATTTATAATAATATAGATAATATTAAGGGGGCTCTTCATGATAAGTTGTTGAATGATAGGGATAACGCTTTTCAGTCTTATGAGTTGTGTACTATTTGTTTGGATGCTCCTTTGTCTGTTTCTTTGGAGGATTGTAAGTATGTTGGTCCTGATATGGATAGTTTGATTGAACTTTATAAGGAACTTGAGTTTTATTCTCTGCTTAAGAAGATGGATGTTAAGAGGGATAATACGGTTGTTTGTTATAAAGTGTTATCTGATGTTAATGAAATTAATAGGGATAATTGTATAAGTTATTATATTGAGTGTGATAAGGAAAATTATCATGAGGCTAATATTTTGGGGATGGGGTTATATGATGGTTTTGATTTATTTTATGTTGAAAAAGATATGATTAATGAGGTGATTGATTATTTAAGGGATTCTGTGAAATATACTTATGATTTGAAAAAGAATATTTGTTTGTTAAATAATATTGATTTAAATACTAATTATGATTTGATGATTGCTGCTTATCTTTTGAATTATAATCAAAAAGAGGATATTGCTGCTTTAATGAATATTGATGAGGTATATATTCCGTTTTATAAAGATCTTTTAAAGGATTTAAGTCAATTGTCTAATACTTTGTGTTTGAAGGCAAAATATATTTATGATACTTATAATAAGTATTTAGATGAATTAAAGTTGGAAGATATGATTGATTTGTTTAATAATATTGAAATGCCTCTTGTTATTGTTTTAGCTAAGATGGAGTTAAATGGGATAAGGTGTGATAAGGATAAGTTAATTGAATTACAGAAGGATATGGATACTAATTTAAGTTCTATAGCTAATAAAATATATAGTGTATGTGGTGAGGAATTTAATATTAATAGTCCGATTCAACTTAGTACTGTTTTGTTTGAGCATATGAATTTACCTCATTCGAATAAGAAGAATAAAAATAATAGATATAATACGGATGCTGCGACTATTCAAAAGTTAAGTAAAACTTATCCTGATTTGAATTTGATAATTGATTATAGGAATTTAAGTAAGTTGAATAGTACTTATTTGGAGGGGTTAAAACCGTTTATAAAAGATGATGGTAAGATTCATACTATATATAAACAGGCTTTAACTAGAACTGGTAGGTTATCTTCTCTTGATCCTAATATGCAAAATATTCCTTCTAAGAAAGAGGATGGGAAAATGGTTAAGAAGGCTTTTATACCGGAATATGATATGTTTTTAAGTACGGATTATTCTCAGATTGAGTTGAGGGTTTTGGCTCATTTATCTGGTTCTAATGAATTAATTAATGCTTTTAATAATAATATAGATATTCATAAGCAGGTTGCTAGTGATATATTTAATGTTCCTTTGGATGAGGTAACTAAGGAACAACGTAGTAAGGCGAAGGCGGTTGTGTTTGGGATTGTTTATGGTATAAGTAGTTTTGGATTAAGTGAGAATTTGCAGATTAAGTCTAGTGAGGCTAAGGAATTGATTAGTGAGTTTTATAGGTTGTATCCTGGGGTTAAGAATTATATGGATAGTGTTGTTAAGGATGCTTATGATAAAGGTTATGTTAGAACTATGTTTAATAGAAAGAGAAAGATTGAGGAACTTAGTAATAGGAATTATATGATAAGGCAGTCTGGGGAAAGAATTGCTATGAATACTCCTATTCAGGGAACTAGTGCGGATATTATAAAGTTGGCTATGATAGAGGTTGATAGGCAAATAACTAGTAATAATTTGAAAAGTAAAATGTTATTACAGGTTCATGATGAATTGATTTTTGATGTGGTTCTTGATGAGAAGGAGATATTGATGGATATTGTAAGGAATGCGATGGAGAATATTGTTAGATTGAATGTTAAATTGGTAACTAGTCTTGATTTTGGAACTACGTGGTATGATACTAAGTGAGGTGAGTGTATGCCGGAACTTCCAGAGGTAAGAACTGTTGCGAGGGTTCTTAATAATAAGATTAAGGGGTGTGTTATATCTGATGTTTTGGTTAGGTATTCTAGGATAGTTGAAGATGGTAGTTTGGATTTATGTAATTTAATTGGTAAGAGAATTAATAATATAATAACTTATGGTAAGTATTTAATTTTTTGTGTTGATGATTTGTATTTGATATCTCATTTAAGAATGGAAGGTAAGTATTATATTAAATGTATTGATGAGGAATATGGTAAGCATGAGCATGTTGTTTTTACTTTGGATAATAATATTAGTTTAAGGTATCATGATACTAGGAAGTTTGGGAGGATGTTTTTAACTGATAATATAGATAGTTATAAAGGATTAAATAAATTAGGTTATGAGGTTTTTGATGATAGGTTAGATAAGTTTTATTTATATAATAAGATATATAGGAGTAATTTAACTATTAAGGAGTTATTGCTTAATCAGAATATTATGGCCGGATTGGGTAATATTTATGCGAATGAGGTTTTGTTTAGGTGTAGGATTAATCCTTATACTAAGGGGAAGGATATATCTAGTGATGAGTGTATAGGTATTATTGATAATAGTAGGTTGATTTTAAGTGAAGCAATTAAGGATGGTGGTACTACGATTAGGAGTTATACTTCTTCTTTAGGTGTAACTGGAAAGTATCAAGATAAGTTATTTGTCCATAAGAGGGATAATATGGTTTGTTTGGTGTGTGGAGGTATAATTAAGAGGGAATGGATTAAGGGAAGGAGTACGTATTATTGTCCTAATTGTCAGAAGTAATGGAATGGTTTGATATATTAGAAAGGAAGCCTTATTCCAAAAAAACTCCACTGTGGAGTTTTTTTGGAATAAGATATTGATAAAGTTAATAAAATGGAGTAAAATATTGTTGAAAGGAATGGTTTGATATTATGCAAATTAGGCGTGATTATTACTTAAATAGACTTATTGAAGCTAGGAATGATGGTCTTATAAAAGTTGTAACTGGGATTAGAAGATGTGGTAAGTCATATTTACTTAATATTATTTTTTATGAATATCTTTTGGAAAATAATGTGTCTGAAGATCATATTGTAAAAGTTGCATTAGATGATTTAGATAATGAGGATTTATTAGTTCCGCAAAATTTAAGTAAATATATTAAAGAAAAGATTATTGATAATGAGGTTTATTATATTATTTTAGACGAAATTCAATTAGTAGAAAATTTTGAAGGTGTATTGAATGGACTTCTAAGAATACCAAATATTGATATATATGTAACTGGGTCTAATTCTAAATTTTTATCTAGTGATATAATAACTGAGTTTAGAGGTAGGGGTGAAGAAATTAGAATTTATCCATTATCATATTATGAATTTATGTCTGTTTATAATGGTGATAAGTTAGATGGTTGGGTAGAGTATGTAACTTATGGTGGACTTCCTCTTGTAGTAACAATGAATACGGATGAAAGAAAAATGGCTTATTTAAAAGAACAAGAGAAAAATGTATATATAAATGATGTTGTTGAAAGAAATAATATTAAAAATGATGCAGAATTAGTTACATTAGTAGAAATGATATCATCTAGTATTGGTTCTTTATCTAATCCAAAGAAACTTTCTGATACATTTAAGGGAGTAGCAGGTTTAAATGTGGATTCTAAAACTATTAGTTCATATTTAAAATATTTAGAAGAAGCTTTCTTAATAGAAAAAGCTGAACGATATGATGTTAAAGGAAAAAAATATATTAGTACGCCATATAAGTTTTATTTTAGCGATTTAGGAATTCGAAATTCTTTTATAAATTTTAGACAAATAGAAGAAACTCATATAATGGAAAATATAATATATTTAGAATTAAAAAGAAGAGGATATAATGTTGATGTTGGTGTAGTTGAATTAAATGAAAGAAAAGGTAATGAATATATTTATAAGCAAGTAGAAATAGATTTTATTGCTAATAAGGGGAATAATAAGATTTATATTCAATCTGCTTTTAGTATGCCAAATATTGATAAAATTAATCAAGAGGAAAGACCGTTGTTAAAAATTAATGATTCTTTTAAGAAAATAATAATTGTAAAGGATTATATAAAAAGAACAAGGAATGAAAATGGTATTATAATAATGAGTATATTTGATTTCTTGTTAGATGCGGATAGTTTAGATTATTAGAGGAATGGGAAACTATTCTTTTTTATTGTAAATTAAGTTTACTGAAAAAAAGTGGTAAATATGCCAGTAAAATTCAGTGAGGAGGAATGTGTTATAAATACTTAAAGTAATAATAATATATTATTTAACATAAATTATTATATGAAAAGAATAATTATATTTATATTACTATTATTACCTCTAAATATATATGCGATAAATGCGGGTTCTTATATTGTAATGGATACTGATAATAATAGAATATTGGAAGGAAATAATATTCATAAGCAATCTCTTATTGCTTCGATATCTAAGATTATGACTTCTATGGTTGTGATTAATAATATTGATATTAATAAAGAAGTAGAGGTTTCTAATAATGTTTTGAAATCTTATGGAAGTGGTATATATATAATTCCTGGGGAGCATTTGTCTATAAAAGAATTGTTGTATGGACTTATGTTAAGAAGTGGGAATGATGCTGCTATTGAACTGGCTTATCAGGTTGGTGGTTCTGAGGAAGGTTTTGTGTATTTGATGAATGAGATGGCTAGTTCTCTTAAGATGAATGATACTAATTTTGTTAATCCTTCTGGATTAGAGTATAGGGATGATGCTA
>CAZTEJ010000016.1:0-17584 GCA_964612605.1 uncultured Clostridium sp.
GGCAATGGCGGCGGTCAGCTCTTCGGCGTTGGTGACGGGTGTGTAGTTCATAGAAGATCCACCTTTCTATAAATCGATAAGAAATTACCGATAATTTTCTACGGATATGATAACACAAAAAAAGGAAAAGTCAATGCCCAATATTAAAAATCGGCATGCTTTTGTGTCAACGCATTCGATGCAATCCCAAGAGAATGAGAAAAGGCGAGTCTGTCAATGACCGAGGCGAGGCATCATGACTCTGCGCGATATTTCCCCTTGCAAAATTCGAAAAAGGCGCTATAATAGTTAGCAAGGACTAACTAGGAGGATTTTCTATGGAAAATATACTCATCATCGCGCTTTTGGCGTTCGCGATCGTTTTCGGCATCGTACACGCGCGCAAACACTTCCGCGGCGGCGGCTGTTGCGGCGGCGGCAAAAATGTCGTGCGCACGCGCAAAACGCTCGACGCCCCCGCCATCGGGCAGAAAACGCTGACGATCGACGGAATGCATTGTGAAAACTGTCAGGCGCGCATCGAAAATGCGCTCAACCGCCTCGACGGCGTCGCCTGCGTCGTTCATCTGCGCCGAAAAGCGGCGCTTGTCACCTATTCGCGGGCGGTTTCCGACGACGAACTGCGCGCCGCCGTAGATAAATTGGGCTATACGGTCACACAGATCCGCTAATACTTTTCCAATAATTTTCCTTTTGCGGAAAATAATGCTTGACAAATCGTGATATCCGTCGTATACTGTCCTCAGTTAGCAGCCGCTAACCAATAATTCATGACAATTTCCATCCCAATTTCCCCAAATACCTCCTCATGGAAAAAACGCACCGAACGATCGGTGCGTTTTTTCATGATACGATATCGGCGTAAGAGATCAGCTTATGGATCGTCACATCCGTAAAAACCGCCTCACCGTCTGCGTATAGCCCTGCGCTATAGCTGTTTCCCGTCATTGCGGTATGCGCCGTCAGCGCGTATTCGTCATTGACAAAGAATTCGACAAACTCCCCATCGCAAACGATCTTTACGTCGAACTTTCCATCATGCAGATCCTGAATTTCAACGCTCGCATTACAAGTATGTTTTTCATCATCGGGAGAAAGCACTTTCAAGTATGTCTTCCCCGCCTCTCGGACGATCAACGCCTGATAGCTGTTGCCATTTTGGCGCATAACGTAGCCGCAACAATTGCTGCTTCCCGTGTCTACCGTGTAGGTGATATAGTTGCGGTTAAAACCGTCACCGAGCAAAATCGATGTTTCTCCGTCCGTCCGAATTTCGTTTTCCAAAGCGTACACATTGCCCTTTTCCACAGCAAAATTGTCCGTCTCCATGCGGTATATCTTCCCATAATTGAGGAGCTTGCTCAGTCCCGGGTCCAGTCGCGCACCCAAACTGCCGTCCGCTAACTGAATCACTTCTCGCGGCAAGTTCAGATATCCCGCCCAAGGCGCCCACGGCATCGTGTCATAGGTCGCGGGGATCCACCCCCACATATATACTTTTTCACCCACCCGAACGGGACGCGCAGCGCACAGATCTTCTCCGTCTAAAAATGCGAACGATTTACTCTGCCAGTCTACGTCCATGCAATCCACGCCCGCATCGCCAACCCAGTATTGCAACGGGCCGACTTGATGCGCCGTATTGTAAGCTACCGACACAAAAACGTACCACCGATCCCCGATTTTCATTAAAGAGGGACATTCGGGCAAATTCTTACTGTATCCCGCCTCTACCACATTCGGCTCGCTGTTCCAATGAAAGCCGAAGCTATCGTCCGATTGATAAATCACGAGATCGGATATCTGTTGCGTGCCGTCAAATACGTAGTAACAGCCGGCGATCAGCAACCACCGCCGATTTTCCTCGTCAAAATAAAGCATATTATCCCGCACTCCAAAAGGATATTGACTGCGGTCAACATACTTGTTCACATCGTATATAGCATGCAGTCGCCCGTTTTCTTTATAGCGCTGCCATATATCGTAGTTATTTGCTTCCGGGACATTCCGGAAGGTCAGCATATTCTCGGATAATTCCAACGCATCGCGGTATTCCCCGTTGCGCGCATCGTCTGACCACAAAAAGCCCATATAGAGCGTGTGATTTTCTTCGTCATACCACGGGAAAACGTCACCGTAGTTTTTCCCCATGGTCGATAAATGATAAAGAGATTGGTCTGCCTGTCCGCCGTAGTCGACCACGGGGTCAAACAGCACCCGAGCATTTTCACCCCATACGACAAAATAGAGGCTATCCCCTGCGGCAAGTGTCGCCGAACATGCAAAATAGTTTCCGATCTCGTCCCCTGCCTCCAACATTCCGCCGTAAAGCAGCTGCTCGTTGTGAAAAACCTGCACGCGTGCGGCCGCGCTGTCTGCGTCTTCCGATTTATAGTTTCCGTAGATCGTTACCTCGCCCGCCGACTCGACCCGAAACTGTCGGGCAGCCGCGCATTCCGATCCGGCGCGCATGGCAGGGCCGCATAACGCGGCCCCACCTCCCTGCCACATTTCGGCAGAAAACGTCATCGGTCGATACACCCCGTCTTGCAAATACAGATAGTACCAACCATTGTATCCCTGTTGGGATTGAAGCGTATAGCCATAACTGGCTTTATTGCTTTGCCCTGCCTCCACCACCGGATAGGCGGAAGCGGCTTCCGTGCGGTACAGTCCGTCGTAGTCAAACGCATCTTCCTTCGGTTGCGTCGGCTGGTTTTGTCTTTGACAGCCACCGGTCATAAAAACACCCCCTGTCAACAGTACAGATAAAAGTAAGGCGACCTGTTTTTTCCGCATAGAAGTCCTCCTTGATCGATCGGTTAAATCTTTTGTTTCTTCTTGAGGATAACGATAACCGTAACGCCGCCAATCACGACTACTGCGACCACGCTAGCGACGATCCATGCGGCATTGCCGTCGGAAGGCGCTTCGTTGTCCACGCTGCTGCCGGTCGTATTCTCCGAAACCGTGATCGTCTTCGAAGCAGAAGTAATTCCGTCCACCACGCAATGGATCTCGTAGGAGCCGGCCTTTTCTGCCGAGAAGGAGAACGTCAGTTCGTTTCCGTCCATCTTGTTGCCGTTGACGAACCATGTAACGTCTTCCGCCTTAGCGTTGAAGGGATTCAGGCTTGCGGTGAATTTGATCTGCTCGCCAACCTTGGCATCCACTTTAGACGCGGAAACGGTAACACTCTCCAGATCGGGCGCAGGAGAAACAACGCCGGACACGCTGAAGTCTTTCAGTTTCAGCGGGATCGTGTCTCCCGCATCCGGCCACATACACATGCTGATGCCCGTGGGCACACCCATGGTCGCAATGGTCACGTAAAGCACCTGTGTGCCGTTGATGTACACCGCTGCGTGTGTTCCCTTGACCGCCAAACTGATCGTATTCCAATCGCCCAGTTTGGAAACGCCCGCATAGGACGTATCTGCCCCCAGACCGTAGTAATCATGCTTATACTCGGTACCGGAGCCTTGGTTCTTGAAATAGGGACGAATTCCGTCGGGACTGACTTCCACAGCGGTTTCCATCATGGCGGTACCGTAGTTACTGTCAAGTGCGCTCAGGCAGGGGTAGACATAGTATTTCCCGGAAATATCCGCAGGAATATAGATCTTATACTCCCAAACAAATCCCGTCTGGCCGGGCATTGCGCCGACGTAGTCGGCGTAGGAGCCACCCGCCTCACTCACATAGAGGTAATTGCCATCATCGGAACCGACATTATAATTGCCGTAAGTACCGTCGGAAGAGATCTCCATTTTGCTGATAGACTCATAATGTTCATCGGAAGTGATCTCGCCGAGCAAGTCGGAGCTGACCCACAGCACGCTTTGCTTGCTTTCCAGATTGCCGCTCTTTGCCACGACGACCAACTTATCTCCGCCTGCATAAGCGCTCATGTCGATCGTCAGTTTTTCGGAAGTCTCTCCCTCCGCCAAAACGCCGTTGATATACCATTCAATGCTACCACCGGAGGCGCCGACCGCATTGGCAGTCAGTTCCGCCTTTTCATCAACGGTATACACATACTTGGAAGCGGATATCTCCAAAACAGCCTCACGCACCGCCAAAGTAATCGTATTGCTGACGGTGTCCCCGCTACGCAGAGTAATCCGATATTCGCCGACTGCCAGATTGCTCAGGGTCAGCGCCTGCGCGCCGTCGGTATGTTTCTTATCATTGACGTACCATGCAGGTGCGTCACCGGAAAAATCACCGGTCAACTCCGCCGTGATCACGGCGCTACCGTCGGGGTAGATTTCCAACGTATCCGCGCTGATCTCGATCTTTTTGCTTACCACTTCAAAAGTGATCGTATTGGAAGTATAGGAAGCCGACCGATAGACGATTTCGTACTTTCCGTCCGTCAAATTCTCCAACACCAATTTTTTGCCTTCTTCAGCGTGCTTTTCACCGTTAACGTACCACGCAAACGGCTCCGCCGTCTCCGTGCCAAACGCAGAAGCCTCGATCTCAACCGTACTTCCGGCCATCATCTCGCTGTCAGCATCGGAACGGATCACCGCGCCGCTCTCGGCATTCATACCCACATACGTCACATTCTTCCAATAGGAAGCGTTGCTCGCGCCAATGCGGATATATTGCAGGTGGCCTTTCGTCAGGCCCATGGCGGTAAAGGTCGTGTCCAGTTTCAATTCTTCATTGATGTAGAACTGAATATGATCGCCGAACACGTCAATCCGATATTCCAGTTCCTGCCCGGACGTCAGCGTAAGCGCCTCGGCATCTCCACCGGATACCCATTCCACCTCATCGGTCTGTGCAAAAATCTGAGGCAGGATCTCCATTCCGTTAACGGCACATTGGAAATTGATACCGTAGCTGCGGGCGTTGGTCTGGTGCAGAGACGCATTCAGGCCATACAGGCCGATGGTAGGATAATGATCGGTAGCCGTTTCATCGGTCAACACATACGTACCGGTAACACGGAAGTTTTCCTGATCCAAATTCTGTGCGCTCAGCGGCAGGAACATACTGTTCGCAGGATCGGTCTTATCGGAGGAGAGCGTGTAGGAAATGTCGCCCGCAGTAGCCTCTTTTACTACCAGATTGTCGATGACGACCGCGTTCGCCTTTTCCGCGTGGAAGCCCAAACCGGTGATCACGCCCTCGGCGATCTCTTCTCTGGAGGAATAACGGTTGTTGCCGAAATTAGACAGATGGCTGACACAGCGGCGCACACCGTTTGCCCACACTTCCAGATAACCGTTATAATGAACGATCTCGAAATGCGCCGTTTCCGTCAAGCGCACCTGCTCGTAATTCAGGCCTCCGTTATCGTCTCCGGAGTTGTTGTAGATAGAATGGCCGTAAAAGTCATTCAGGCTCAGATACATGCCGTTTGCTTCACAATGGAAGTAAATATTGCTGTTATCGTCGCCGTTCAGGCCAAGCAAATGCATGTAGAAGTGACTGTCCGCCTCATAGCGCATATCAAAAGAAATGCTGTAGTTATTGGAAGGCAGCAATTTGTCTTCGGGGAAAAGGACTTGGAACATGCTGTTTTCCGCGGTGATAACCGCCTCGCCTTTGATAATGGCCGCATTATCGCCGAAAACGCTGGTGTTGCCGCTGAAATCGTCCGCAATGACCACATCTTCCGATGTTTCGCTGGCAAAAGCCGGCACACCGCCGACCACAGCCAACAGGTTCAGCGTCAATGCAAAAGCAATTACGAGCGCCGTTAGTTTGTGTGTTTTCATAGAATTTCCTCCTGTATATTTCAATGGTTGTCCATTGATGTTACGTCGTAGATCGGTGCCGAGGGCACCGCGCCGAGGTTGTTGCACAGCACCTGTGCGGTGTCCGTGCTTTGGTAGCATACTTTTTCTTTGCATCGATCGCAGGAATACAGGCAACGGTCAATAAATGCGCAACCTTCACCGCGATTCTCCAAAGAGGCCAAATGCATGGATTTCAGGGGCAATTCGTCGTTTCCCACGAAATCGGGATCCGGTATCGGCACCGCCTGAATGAGCGCTCTGGTATACGGATGTCGGGGATAGCGGATCACATCACCGATTTGTCCCATTTCCACGATCTGTCCCAAATACATAACGCATACCCGCCCGCTTTGTGCGATATAGCGCGTCGTCGACAGATCATGTGAAATATAGACAAAACTCATGTGATAGCGTTGATTCAGCTCTTTCATCAAATTCAGCAACGACAGGCGCATAGATACGTCGATCATGCTGACCGGTTCGTCCGCCACGATCAGTTTCGGCTCCAAACTGATCGCGCGAGCCATCAAAATGCGTTGGCGTTGACCGCCGGAAAGCTGATGTGGGTATTTGCTCAGGAACTGCTCCGCCGGCTGCAAACCGATGACTTCCATCAGTTCGTTGATCTTTTCGTCGATCCGTTTTTTCGACCACTTTTTGTTTTTTGTCTTGATCGGGGCATAAAGGCTCTGATAGATCGTCCGAACGGGGTTCAATGCCGCATAGCTGTCTTGCTGAATAAACTGCACCTTGCTGTAAGAGGCAATGCTCTTGCTCATCAGTCCGTTCATCTTGACCCCGTCAAGCAGGATCTCGCCCTCCGTCGGCTTATATAGTCCCGTAATAATCTTGCCCAAAGTAGTCTTCCCGCAGCCCGACTCGCCTACCAGCGCCACGATTTCTCCGGGATAAATATCCAAGTTGACATCCTTGAGCACGTGAATCTTCCGATCCGTCAGTACGGATCCCTGTTTTTTGAACACCATGTGTATGCCCTTTAATTGCATCAGAGGTTTTTTCTCGTCCATTACTTCTGTTCCTCCTTGCACAAATGGCACTTGCACTTTCCGCCGTCGGGCAATTCCACCGTAATCGGATCGTACTGCTTGCAGATATCCGTGCAACGCTCGCAACGCGGCCAAAACACACACCCTTGTGGCAGATTTCGGATATCCGGGGGCGTTCCTTCGATCGGCTTGATACCGGTAATATCGCTGATGATAGACGGTGTCGCTCCAATCAATCCTGCGGTATACGGATGTCTCCTTTTTCTAAACACGTCCCGTACCGTCCCGTATTCGACGAGTCGGCCACCGTACATCACGCCCACATAGTCGGCAAACTTGGCAACCACGCTGATATCATGCGTCATGATAAGCATGGAGATTCCCATTTCCCGATTGATCTGCTTGAGCAAATTGAACACATAGCTTTGTGTGATCACATCCAATGCCGTCGTCGGCTCATCGAGAATGATCAGTTCCGGATCCAACAGTAGTGAAAATGCGATCATGACTCTCTGCTTCATGCCGCCGGACAATTCGTGGGGATAGGCATCGAACACGCGATCGACATCCAGTTTTACATATTCCAACAGTCGACGACATTTTTCCTCTTTTTCCGCCGCAGAAGAGGTGTCCGCATGTTCACGCAGCGTTTCGTAGAACTGTTCTCGAACGGTCATAACGGGATTGAGCGCACTCTGCGCCGCTTGAAACACCATGGAGATTTTGCTCCAACGAAATTTTTGCAATTGCTTTGCGTTGAGCTTTTCAATATGGAGCGGCTCGGGATTGTCTTTTCCGTAAAACAGCAATTCCCCCGAGGCAATTTTGCCCGGTTCGGAAATGCATTGGATCAGAGAAGACGACAAAGTCGTTTTTCCGCTGCCGCTCTCCCCTACCAACGCCGTGATTTTCCCCCGCTTAACGACCATCGATACATCGTTGACCGCGCGCAAGGTATATTTTTTCAAAGGATAGTCAATACAGACATTTTTGATTTCTACGATATTTTCCACATTGCCCTCCTCACAGCACTTTCAGGCGTGGATTGAGCGTTTCGTCCAAGCCGTTCGCCAACTGCAAAGCTGCCACCTGAAAGACAACGATCGCCGTTAACGGATAAAGCATGATTTGGATATTCTTGGGATTGATCAATCCTTTCATGCGCGCCGCATTTATGATCGCTCCCCAGTTTGTCGGATCATAGGACGCCAAGCCTACCAACATGATACCGACGCTTGCCATAATGGCGTTGCGCATGGCGATCACGAAGTTAATAACAATATACGACAGGATATTCGGCATCAGCTCTTTGAATATGATGTGCGCCTTACTCATGTGCATTACCGTGCAGATCTGGATAAAATCGCGTTCTTTTAGACTTAATACCTGCACACGAATGGATCGGCACAATCCTGCCCAACTCCACAGCGAAACTACCGCCGCCATCGCAATGGGCGTTTCAATGGTGATCAAAGAAGCCAGAAGCAAATAGACCGGGAATGACGGGATCGACAGGAAAATGTTGGTCACGGACATAACGATCTTATCGATCCATCCGCCTGCGTAACCGCTGAGAATGCCCAGCACCGAGCCGATCACCACAGTAAATACTGCCGAATAGAAGGCGATTTCCAATACGGCGCCCGTCCCCGCCACCACTTGGCGAAACACATCTCTTCCGAGCCAATCCGTGCCAAAGGGATGTTCCGCGGAGATTCCCAGATATTTGTTGACCACATCCGGTGTCGGATCATACGGGAATATCATCGGTCCGAGCACCGCCACGATCACATACAGCAGCATGACGAAAAGGCCGACAGCGATTTTTCTATTTGAAAAAATCTTGGACAGATATCCACCGACAGAAGTTGTAAATTGTTTCCAACCGGACATTCCTTCACCCCTTTCTCACGCGCGGATCGATCAACGGGTAGATCATATCCACCGCCAAATTGACCGCGATGACCATAAAAGCGGAAAAGAAAATCAATCCCTGCACCACCATATAGTCCTTGCTGATAATACGGTTGGATATTTCCAGACCGATGCCGGGATAGTTAAAAATGCTTTCCATCAGCGTTGCGCCGCCGAACAGCGACCCAAACGAAACGCCGAAAGAAGTAATCAGCGGCAGCAGCGCATTCTTCTTCATATAGCGTTTGCGAATCGTGCGATCCGAAATACCTCTAGCGCGCGCCGCCCAAATGTAATCTTCGCCCAGCACGCCGATGCAGCTACCGCGCATTTGCATGATCCAAGTGCCCGTCTGCGCCAATGCATACGACAGGATCGGCAAAAATGCGTGCTGCAAGACGCTGGAAATAAACGGTAAATTCCACCCCGGTGTCACCGAAAACGCATCATAGTTATTCTGCGCAGGGAACCACTTTAACTTGTAGGAGAACAGGATCACCAGTAGCAGCGCCATCAGGTAGTCCGGAATGGAGCCGGAAACGGAAATATAGGCGGATACGACCTTGTTGGCCACGCCCTTGCGATGCTGTGCGACAAATCCACCGACACCGACACCTATAAAAAAGCTGACAAACAGTGCACACGACGACACAAAAAGTGTCCAAGGCAATCGGGTCTTTATCAACGAATTGGCGCTCACACCGGTTTCCAAATAAGATTCTCCGAGTTGTCCGTGCAGCAGTCCGCCGCAATAGCGGACGAACTGCTCCAACACGTTCTCGTTCGGATCGTAATTCAGTAGTTGCGTTGCCAACTCATAGGCTCTGTCATACGTCAGACCCTGCTGATTTTGTATTTTCAGCGCATAGATCTCCACCACGTCGCCCGGGATCATACGTAACAGGAAAAACAGCAAAATGATCGACAGCGCCAAGGTCAGCAACGACACGCCTACCTTTGCGAAAAAATAGCGGTACTTGATCAAGAATGCCTGAACAGTCTTCCAAGTCTGCGGCTTTTTTCGCTGACTTTTTTCAGAATTTTCCATAGGATTTCCTTAATTACTGCGCGCAGTTGGGCTGATAGATGCCGTAAGCAAGCAGATAGTTCTTCGCGAAGACCAAATTGGTGCGCGCCACTTCATAGAAGTCCTCCGTCTTGACCGCCGGGACATAAGTTACGTTCCGCTCCACGGACCAGTATTCTTCCAGCGGTACGCCCTTGACTCTGCCGACGTTGATCGTAGATGCCGTCACGTTCTGGAAGAACTGGACGCCCAAGCACATTTCGGACAAACCGGTATTGAACACGTCTACCAAATAGGTCAGGTCTTCTGCATTTACCGAGTAGAACGAGTTGATGTAATCGGCAAAAGCATAGGTTTTGTCGTCACCGTCAAGGCCTTTAAATTCCAATGTCAGAGAACCCGCCTTTTGGCTATCGTGATAGTCGGACGGATAGCGCTCCAGATGGATCCATTGCGAATAGACGTTGCTGAACTGATTATACGAGCCGGTAGGATAGGAGAAGGACATATTTAGATCCGTCCATTCCAACATCAGATCATACTGGCTGTTTTCTTCCAAAGCAGCGGAATAGAAGTTACTGGATTTGAGCAAATTGCACTTAATGCCAAATGCATTCAGTTGCGCCGCGGCCGCTTCTGCGGCGGTAGAGGAAATATCGTGTCCGCTGGGCGCGCCGAGATTCAGCTCCACAGGGTTTCCGTTGGCATACCAAACGCCGTCCTTCTTTTCCCACCCCGCCTCGGTCAGCAGTTGCGCAGCCTTTTGCTGATCGTAAGAATACTTGGTCAGCGCTTTGAAATGTTCTTCGGACATATACGCCTCCGCCTCGGAGGCTGCCATGCCCAGCAAAGAATACCAAGAAGTCGTTGCATAAGGATTTGCCGCCATGGTGATCGACTCTCTGTCGAAGATATACTGGAATGCGCGGCGAACATCCTGTGTCAGCAGCTCGTTCTCCAAATTGAACGTAATACCGATTGAGCCGGGATCGTACATCTTCAGGTTGATCAGATCCTCATTTGCCAAAAGCATTCCTTCCAACGTATCCTGCTGAATAAAGCCGTCGTAATAATCGATATAGCCGCCGGAGATCAGTTGATAGATCTGGTTTAGATCGTTGGACGAATACAGCTTGATCTTCTCAAAGCCGATATTGTCGGCGTTCCAATAATACTCATTTTTCACCAACAGGATTTCCGTAGCGGAGAACATTTCCAGTTTGAACGGACCGGTAGCGACATACCACGAGGGGCTGTAGCTGTAAAAAGCGTTGCGAATGGTGTTCAGCTCAACGATCTGGTCGGTGGTAGAGAAGCGGTTGAACGCACCCCACAATGTCGGGTTTTCGTTGACGGGGCTGGCCATCAGCAGCTTATACACGCCGTCAATATAAGATGCAAATTCATCATATTTCACGGTACCGGATTTATCCTGCGCGATCAAGAGTTCTTTCACCTTGTCAACAGGCTCTTTCATCGGGTTCCAAATAAACTGCAAGGTGTGCTCGTCTACGATTTTTACGGCCGCCATGTAGTTACTGGAGGTAGGATGGATCATATAATAATACGCCCAGACATCCTTGGCGGTAAACGCCTCGCCATTGTGCCACTTTGCATTTTCACGGATCTTGACGGTAGAAACGGGAACGGTGCTGCAACCATTCTGTACGAAGTAGTCATAGGCGTCCTCGCCCATGACGTCTTTGTAATCTTCCATTTTTTCAGTGCTGTGAACGGGCATTGACTCTGCCAACTGGCAGAACACTTCGTCCGTGGAACGAACATACGCATATAGGCCTTCGACCACGAAATAGTCAAACGCGCTGCAGCTCGTGTTGCTGTCGTAGTGATTGACCAAACCGCTGCTTGTCCAACTCGTTACCATGGAAAACGAATTGTCGGTATTCTTTCCCGTGGCGGAGCCGGTCGGTGTGTCTGTCGGCGCACAAGCGCAGGCGCAGCATACAAACAATGCTGCCAACATTGCGGCCATCACTTTTTTAACCGTCTTATTCATACTTTTTCCTCCGTTTTTATATTCCGCTGTCAAGCGGTTGATTTAACTGTTCCATCAAGAATTCAAACATTCTCCGGTGTCCGGCGCTATGCGGATGCAGGCCGTCATACGCCCAGATGTTTGTGTAATCTTCGCAAAAATCTTCATAGGTAAACAAGCCTGTCCAATCCACGAACCGTGCGCCCTCTTCTTGCGCGACCACCTTGATCGCTTGACTGTACATTCTCATAGATTGACCGGTAGCCAGATTGACTACATCCGTCTTGTCTTCGGAATAGCCAAGCACCGTCCCGTCTGCTCTTCGCAACGTCGGCGACAAGAGCAAAAACTTCACGTTGGGATTCAGTTTCCGGATCGTATTGATCATGTAATACGTTCCGCCGCGAACGGAATTGACCTGCCAAGCCTCCTGCGGTTGGTCGTTGAAAATGCTGTCTTGCGTGCATTGCGCCAATACACCTGCATACAAGTCGTTGCTTCCGTAGAAAATCACACACAGATCGGCATTGCGCATAGCGTTATAAGCATCTCTGCTGCGGTTATCCTCCGTAAAGGCCTCCGTTCGACTGACTCGCTCCACACCGCAAATTCCATAGGCGTTGTTCAGCGTCAGCGTCGTACCGCCCTGTGCTAGGTTGCAGTTGCAGTAATCCGTCGGATCGGTCGCCGCCCCCAAATACTCGCAAAGCTTTGCAAAATAAGTGGCAGCAGGGTTAATGGTAACGCCCGGCTCGCAGACCCAGCCTTGCGAGATACTCTCTCCGAATAAGATCACATTTTCCCCCTGAAACATTCCTTTGTCTACCGGGAAACGGTCGCCCAAGCTCTTTGCGTCCGCCCATACGCGAACCGTAAAAGTGCGCTCGGCACCGTCATCTGCAACCGTGACTTCGGCATTTCCCTCCGCCACGGCGTGCAGGATATCGCCCTCTGCCTGAAGTGCGTCACCGTTCACCTCTATCAAGCGATAACCCATTGCCTGCAAATCGTAAGTATCCGATACCGCCAAATGCAATTGTGCTTCCTCCTCGCTGTCATTGTTTGTTGTCTTATCTGCGGTTGAAGTAGCTGTCGGCGAACAGCCGCACAGTAAGAGTGCAAGAATACCGCAGACGAATGCCTTTTTTCTCATACATGCACCTCAGTTATGGATATTGCTGTAATCCGCCAAAGCATAGATCTCGGCATTTTCCACTTTTGCGCCCTCTCCCACCGCGGAAAGGCTCAGTTGGTAGTTTCCGTTTTTGAAACGTGTATGCGCACAAACGCCATATTGGTCATTGACATAGGCTTCAATAAATTTCCCCTCGCTTGCCACCTTTATCTGAAATACAGTACCGGTCGGATCCAACATTTCGATATAGGCACTTTCTGCGTCGCCGGAGCGAGAGCTTACGGTCAATAGAAGTTTCCCGTTTTCGCGCCGAAGACCGATAAAATAGCAATATGTATCGTTCGAGAGCAAAAATCCCGCTTCTTCCGCATCCCGGGGCAAGGTGATATTCGCCGTCAGGAAAGCATGTTCCACCGTCACCTCCTGCGCGGTCACATCATCGGCGTCCAATGTCGCAAGCCGTTCTTTCTTCAGCAATTGCGTCAAATACTCATCGCAGCGAGACCCCAAGGTGCCGTCTGCGTTTTGGAACACCTCTCGAGGCAAATTCAGGTATCCGCCCCACACGTTGCTGTGAGGCGCATAATTGATCCAACCGTACATATACAGCTTATCGCCTACGTTGACCAATTGCGCCGCATGCAAATCTCCGCCATCGAGATAATATTCCTCGGTGTTTTCCCAGTCCACATCCTGCGGCAGTTTTCCCTCGTCACCCACACGGTAGGAAAGTCTGCCCACATTCCCGGCTGTTCCGGTTCCGTAAACGGAGTAGAACAAATACCAACGATCGCCGATCTTCATCAATTGCGGGCATTCCGGATCGCCTTTTCCGGTAAAACTCAGCAGCTTTACCGCCTTGGACGAATATTTCCCCTCCGCATCTCCGATATACAGCGCCAAACCCTTTTCCCCTTTATCCGTGTTGGCAGAATAATAATTCATCACCACGCAGTAATAAGCGGAAGACGCTTTATCCCAACAGATATACGGATCTCTTCCCGAGTACACGTCGGAATCAAAGGTAATGCGATATTTATATCGCAGCATGCCGATCGTTTCGTCCAAATACGGCTCCGCGCCGTTGCTCCACGTGATCAAATCATCGCTGACGGAACCGCCGACATAACTGCCCTTGCCGTAACAGGATCGAAATCGCCCCTGCGCGTCCACGTAGACGCCCAACGCATAATAAAGATCCTGTTCCGGCGGATTTTTGTCGTCCATTTCGATTTGTACCGGTTGATAATGGATCATATCGTCGCTGACAGCCAACAAGGAAGAAAACGTCGAATGCGCACTCTCGGTTTCTTTTCCCGTGGACAGGTAGAACATATACATTTTTCCGTCGTGGTAAAACGGATGCACGTCCCCGAAAAAGCCGTCACAGGTATAATGCAGGCTCTCCTCCACCTGCCCGTTCGGATCGGCTTGGAATGTCCCCGATGCATAAATATCGGCATATTCCAAATGTTGCGTCGGATCATCCGTACTCGGTGTTGTTGTCGGTTGCACGTTATCACAGCCTCCCATCATAAAAATCGTCGTCAATACCAAAAACAATAAGATCGATCGTTTCATGTCTGCGCCTCCTTTTTCACTTTTCTGCGAAGCAGTACCGTTGAAACGGCAAAAAGGATTGCCATCATTGCCGCAGATAGCAGCATGATCACCCATTCCGCCGACCCGCGATCCACAATCAACAGCATCACCGCGCACATCAAAAGCATCACCAGCGATGCCTTGGAAACGAAAACGCACATCTGTTTCATACTTTCTCCTGTTCCGTCAAGCGAATATTCTCGAACCGAACGGCGGTATTCTGTGCATACAGGCCGAAGCTTCCCTCCTGTCGGTCGAACATCCGCACGCTCATCGCTACGCGCTCATTGACGTAAACCTCTGCCACGCTTCCCTCTACGATAATCGTCAGATGATTTTTTTCTCCGACATTTAGAGGGCAATAGCGCTCCACATCCGCTTGGAAATGCACGGTTTGATCTTTTCTCGGTTGCTGATCAAACGCCAATCGATTGAATTTCGGCTCAAACTTGACCGCATAATAGTTGTCGTTTCGTGCATCGCTGCGCAGCAGCACGCCGAAATCGCCGATCTCATCCGTAGTGGTAAAGTCCAACTCAATTTTGCAGTTGCGCGGCATTCGAGCAAGCAGCGTAAAACTTTTCGCCTCGTTGCAGCCGACTTCCATGCCGTCTGCCAAATCCACGACCCGTCCCATGTCATATTCTCTTTCCAACGCGACGGGCACCCGATAAGCGTTACGAATATTTTCCGGACACTTCACATATAGCGTGCCGTCCTCTGCCGGCACGATCTGGTGCACAATGATCGTGCCGCCCCATTGCCAAAACTCGTGATCGTGCTCATGATTTTTAATGCAGTTCCATCCGAACAGGTAACGATTTTTTCCGTCAAACGCTGTCTTTGCCGCGTAAAATGCGTGCCCGTCGAAATTGTTTATCTTCGGTGTGATCCACGGGCCGTTCGGAGACTTCGCCATACGATAAGTTGTAACCAGTCGATCGGACATATCCGAGAAAACCAAGTACCACCACTCACCCATTCGGAACAGATCCGGGCATTCGTGCGTAAAGAATGAATTGGGGGCGTAGAACGGCTCTTTTTGAAGTTGCCAATGGAGCATATCGTCGGAGTACAGCGCCAAGGTCACGCCTTTGGAATTGATCGGGCCGTCATTTTTCAGCCGACCCGCAAGGAGCATGCAATATTTTTCTTTTGTTTCGTCATAGAAAACGAAGGGATCACGATAATCATGCATTTCCAGATAATCGGGAGCCTCCATGCAAAAATCTTTCACCTTTTCCCAATGATACAGATCGCTCGATTTTGCAAGCAAGATCTTTTGCTCCGGCAGCCCCTGTCTGCGCTTGTGCGGGTTGTGTCCGGTATAATAGATGTAATATTCGCCGTTATACTTGGTGCAGCTACCCGTAAAGACGTACAGGTCTTGCTCCTGCTCCGTTCCGCGTGTCAGTACCTCTCCATGATCCTCAAAATGAACCAGATCCTTGCTCGTAAGTAGGCACCATGGGCAACCTTCGCCGTGATTGTCGATATCGCGATAGTCCCGCAGATAGAACAGATAGAATGTCCCGTCCTCGAAATACGGAATGACATCGGCGCATACGGCCTTTCCTTTTGCTCTGTAGTACATTTTGTGTTTCTCCTTTATGTTCGATTGTCGTTTTGTTCTGTTTCGGCATCAGCGAATTGTTTTTTCAGATTTTGGAGCATTTTTCGCTGAAATCATTTGTGCAATCGTTTGCGCAAATGGGTAAAAATAAAGCAATTGCTGTTCACGCTTTATTGACATTCCGGAAAATTATGGTATAGTATACATGATTTAGAATATGTGTATATAGCGTTGTGCAATCGTTTTCACTAAAAGTATACAATTTTTGCATTCATTTGTCTATTGCCACGATTGACAAAATAATCGTTCATTTTTTGTGCAATACTCCTCGTACGTCCACGAAATTGTTTTGAAAGGTGTGTTTTCTATCGTTACGCTCAAAGACATCGCTCGAGAATGCGGCGTTTCCATCTCTACTGCCTCCCGCGCCTTCGATAAACACAGTCGAATCAGCCAACCCGTTCGTCAAAAGGTTCTAACTTGCGCCACAGATATGGGCTACACACCCAATTTGATCGCGCGCAGCTTAAAAAGCAATCGCACAAATACGATCGCCCTGATCATCCCCACCATAGACAACGGATTTTATATCGACGTGCTAAAACATCTGGAAATCACGCTTCATCGATACGGCTATCGCCTGCTCGTCAGCTTTGTTCAATACGGCGTTACCACTGAGCGAGAATGTCTGGAGGCTATGGCAGGTGCCAAGGTCGACGCGATCATCATGATCCCCATTGACGCGGACAACCTGCCCTATATTGAAAGTCTTTCCGATCATACCAAGTTCATCCAACTGTTTTCGTGCTTATTCGACCGGATCGACAGCATCGTCATGGACGATGCCAGCGGCGCCGATTTGGGTGTCGATTACTTAGTGCAACACAATCACCGGCGTATTCTTCTTGTCGGCGGTGAAGATCGTCAAGAGGGTTTTTGGCGCGCCGTAGATCGAGCCGGGATCCCGAGAGAGCAAGTAATGGCGCTCCCCTATGCCGCCTCCGAGCAAGATGTGCGTTCGGCGATCGAAACGCTTTCCCCTACTGCCATCTTCTCCGTTGCACACACCAATGAATTAGTGTGGAAAACCGTGCAACAAATGGATCTGTCCATCCCCGAAGATATCAGTCTTTTAGCCTATGATAACACCCGAACCGTCAGCCTTCTTGGGTTGACCGCCGTTGCGCACGACTTGGAGCAAATTGCCGCCGCATTGGTCGAGCAATTGCTTTCGCGCTTGGAAGAAGATGCAGCGCCGCCCATTCATCTCGTTCTGCAGCCGTTCATTATTGAACGCGGTAGCGTTCGGCAACTTCCTTGATGCGCCCCGTAAACTTATATCGAAGCGGAAATCTCAAAGCCCCCGATCATCGATCGGGGGCTTTCTGTGTAGCAACATTGGATTGCGCTTTTGTAAAACAGCCGTCAGTCGGCTTTGATCTGCTCTGTACGGTAGACGAACTTCACCTGACCGTTCATACCGTCGGCGATGCCGGAGAAATTCGTGTAATGTTTGGAGACATCTACGGTCGCACGCAGGCGGACGGCAAGGCCGCCCAGATCTTCATCGACCA
>CAZTEJ010000017.1:0-17179 GCA_964612605.1 uncultured Clostridium sp.
ATGGATTTTTAGCCCCATCTTCAAATGGTGTTTGTGACTAGCATAATGCACCACAACTAAATTATATCAAAAATAACTTTAGTTGTCTAGTAGATATTATATTCATAAAATAAGAACAAAAGTACAGGTTTTAATTGATTATTATAATTATTTATGATAAGTTATGATTAATTAATTTAAAAAAAGGAGAATTTATATGTTAAGAGTTAAAGTTACAGAAAACTTAGGAGGAATAAATATTTGTGGAGATTTCGATGATTTAAATCAATTATACGAAAGCATTTCTTACTTAATATACTACAATACTAATAACGATAACGAATATCTTCTTCAAGATCATTTATATGCTTTTCTATACGATATTAGACATTGCTACCAAGGTGATCGAAACATTGAATTATTTGATAACAACTTACCTAATAATAAAATATCTAATATTTATTCTAAAAACCTTTACTATAGCTTCAATTATTTAATTCCAGATGCTATTTTAGATATGATTATTATAAAATACTTTATAAATAGAAAAAATGATATAAATAATTCAAATATTAATTTTATAAACTATTTTTATTCCCTTATTATGGAATCATTATCTACTATATTAACCAAACAAAATTACAATAAAGCTAAGTATACTATAACAAATACTAATATTGATAAATACACATATAATCATTTATGGTACGAAAGAATATCCATAAATTATTCTAAAATGAGTAAAACAAAGAGAAAAAAAGAATTTATGAATATAGTTAATCAAATATGTAAATACAACGAATACGAAGAATACCAAATATTAAACAAAGATTTAAAAAAATATAAACAAAATATTATAGATATTCATTACGAAGATTATATTGAAAATATCAACTGGTAAAAATACAAACATACTATTTGTATTTTTTTGATGAACGAATGTTTGCAATTTCTAATATTTTTATCCAAAAATATATTGACTTTTTAAAAATCTGTATTGTATAATAAATCCTAATTAAGCAAGGGGTGTAGTCAGCTTAGAATAAAATTATAGGGGGGAAATATCATATGAAATACGAAAATATAAACGGGGGGGAGTTAAGAGACCTTAATTTTTCTCTAGAAAAAACCAATATTTATTTAGTTTTAAAAAGAACTATAGATATCATTATATCACTATTCGCCATCTCAATCATTTGGCCATTATTACTTTTAATCTGCATCTTAATTAAAATTGATTCTAATGGAAAAGCCATCTATAAACAAAATAGAATTGGCAAAGATGGTAAACTATTCACTATCTACAAATTTAGAACCATGGTTACTAACGCAGACAAAGTATTAGAAGAAATGTTAAAAGACGAAAATATTCGTAACGAATATAAAAAGAAAATGAAACTAGCTAATGACCCAAGAATTACCAAAATAGGCAATATACTTAGAAAAACCAGTTTAGACGAAGTACCACAACTATTCAACGTCCTAAAAGGAGATATGTCATTAATAGGTAATAGACCTTACTTACCAAGAGAAAAAGACGATATGACCATCTATTACAAACAAATAATCAAAACCAAACCAGGAATATCTGGATATTGGCAAGTAAACGGAAGAAGCAATACCACTTTCGAAGAAAGATTAATCTTAGAAAGTTACTACTCAAACAACGTTAACTTCCTATTTGATTTAAAAATATTCTTAAAAACATTCATTGTTGTATTCTCAAGAAATGGGGCAGAATAATGGAAAATAATAATAATTCTATTAAAGTTGCCCACGTAATTGGTAAAATGGTTGGCGGAGGAGTAGAAACAATTGTACTAAATTACTGTAAAAATATAGATCCAAATAAAATTAAATTTGACTTTTTAATAGATAGTGATTCTACCTATATACCATACGAAGAATTAGAAAAAATAGGCAATATAATAATTATACCTCCATATCAAAAACTATTTTCATATTGTAAAGAATTAAAAAGAATTTTTAAAGAAAATAAATACGATATAGTACATTCACACATCAATACACTTAGCTTCATTCCATTATTTATTGCCAAAAAATCTAAAATAAAAATTCGTATAGCACACTCCCATAGTACATCTAACAAAAAAGAATGGAAAAAGAATTTAATAAAAAATATCCTTAAACCATTTTCAAAAATATTTGCTACCCATTACTTCTGCTGTAGCGAATATGCAGGAAGATATCTTTTCGGAAATAAAACCTTTGACAAAGGAAAGGTAGAACTTATAAATAATGCAATAAACGTAGATAATTTTATATATAATGAAGAAATAAGACAAACCAAAAGAAAAGAACTAGGACTTACTAACCAATTAGTTATAGGTCATGTAGGAAGATTTATACCTCAAAAAAATCATTTAAGATTATTAGAAATATTTAAATCAATAGTTAATAATTATAATAAAGATGCTATTTTATTATTAATAGGCGACGGTTATTTAAAAAATAAAGTAAAAGAAAAAATAAAAGAATTAGATTTAGACAATAATGTTATACTACTAGGACAAAGAACAGACGTTAACGAACTAATGCAAGCAATGGATATATTCCTATTACCTAGTTTATACGAAGGATTACCAGTTGTTGGAGTAGAAGCACAAGCATCAGGACTTCTATGTATTCTATCATCAGCTATGACAAAAGAAACAAAAGTATTAGAAACAACTAAATTTATTGATCTATCCAAAAACAATGACACCTGGGCTAAAATAATAATTGATTCATACAATAACTATACAAGAAAAAACACTAAAAATGAAATTATTAATTCAAACTTTGAAATAAGAACAGAAGCTAAAAAATTAGAAAATAAATATTTAAATTTAGCTAAGAAAAAAATATTTTTTATAGTCAACACTAATGTATACTCAGGAGCCGAAGCAGTTAATATCAATATTATTAATAATTTAAAAGACAAATACGACTTCTATTGGGTATCCTCCAGCGGTATTATTAATGATTATTTATCATCTTATAATATTAATTATATTAATATAAAAAAAGTTAATATCAAAGAAATAAAAAGAATAATTAAAGAATACAAACCAGATATACTACATGCAACAGATTACCGAGCAAGTTTAATATGTAGCCTATCAAGCATAAAAATACCAATAATAAGCCATTTACATAATAATTGCCCATGGTTAAAAAATATTAATTTAAATTCAATATCATATTTATTTGCCGGATTACGTTCTAAACTAATACTAACAGTTTCAGATTCAATTAAAAATGAATACATATTTTCAAAATTTATAGAAAAGAAAATAGTTAATATATCAAATCCAGTAAGTAGAGAAACCATAATATCTAAAGTAAATAAAGATAACAAAGAATACGATATATGCTTTGTAGGAAGATTAACCGACCAAAAAGATCCACTAAGATTCATTAATATCATAAATAATATAAAAAAATATAAAAGAGATATTAAAGCAGTTATAGTTGGTGATGGAGAACTTAAGAATGATTGTATAGAATTAATTAATAAATTAAATTTAAATAACAATATAGAACTAGTCGGTTTCCAAACCAATCCCTATACATATATGAATAAATCAAAAATATTCTTATTACCTTCAAAATGGGAAGGATATGGCTTAGTCGTATTTGAAGCCCTATCCCTTGGACTACCTTGTCTAGTTACCTACGTAGGAGGAATGATTAATTTAGTTAACGATAGTTGTGGTGGTTTCTGCATTAATGATGATGATTTTATTACAAAATCTATTCTACTTCTTCAAGATGAAAAATTATATAATGGATTAAGTCAAGGAGCAATTAGAAGATCTAAAGAATTAGATAACAGTATAGAATATTACAACAAATTAGATAACTTTTACAGTAATATTTAAATAAAAAGGGGTGAAAATTTTAATGGGAAATTTTGAAATAATAATTATCATATTAGGAATACTATTTAAGTATTTACTAGGTTATGGTATCAATCAAATAATATTATACTTATTATTATTAATTATAAGTATATTTACATTCTTATACATATTACATCTTAAATTAAACGAAAAAGAATGGAAAAGCATTATATTCTTTTTAATAATATCATTATTCTTTATTATTACCCAAAAAGATGTAAACTTTTACCTATCCGTTTTATTTACCTGTCTTATCTTTAAAAAAGATGATAAAGAATTCATTAAAGTATTTCTAATAACCTCAACATGTTTATTTCTTCTTACAATCTTGCTAAATAGAGTTGGTATAATAGAAAGTCAAAACTTAGTACGTTACAAAGACGATGGAAAAATAATTAGATATAGCCTAGGATTCGAACATCCTAATCTAGTATTCCTATACTTTATGCCTATCGCACTTGGTAGTTATTATTTATTTAATGATAACAAAAAATATTATTTAGTATTATTTATAACATCTACTATACTATACAAATTAAGCGACTGTAGAACTGGATACATATGTATATTATTAATCCCATTACTACACATAATCATAACTAATAAACTATTAAATAAAAAATTTATACAATTCCTAATCAAAAATATCTTATTAATATTTACAACTATAACCATAATCGTAAGTATTAAATACGGATATGACAATACAAATACAGTATCAACCCTACTTAGTGGAAGACCATACTATTTAAATTACTATCTTAAAAACAACCTAGTATTTACATTACTTGGTGGGAATTTCACCTCCAAATACGTTATTGATAATTTCTATTTATATCTATTAATTCAATTAGGACTACTAGGATATTATATATATTACAAAATATACAAAGAAGGTATTAAATACCTAATACAAGATAAAAAATATATTGTAATATTAATAGAGTTTTGTATCTATGGATTATTAGAAACAAACGTTATTATAGGCAGTATAAACTTCTTATTTCCTTTATTAATCAAAAAAATTATAGTAAATTACGAAAGGAAGACGAAATATGAAAAATGAATCAAGACTAAAAAATAGTTTCATCAACGCAGTAACCGGTTTATTCGGAAAAGTATTTACCTGTATACTAGGATTAATCAGCAGAACCATATTTATACATATATTAAGTACAGAATACCTTGGAGTAAACGGATTATTCGAAAACATTTTATATATACTTAACTTTGCTGAACTCGGATTCGGAAATGCGATTATATACAATATGTACAAACCAATTGCCAATAATGATGAAGAACACGTTAAAACCCTAATGAATTATTATAAAAAAGTATATTTTATATTAGGAATAATAGTTCTTACAATTGGACTACTACTAATCCCATTTTTAAAATACATTATAACAGATGTACCTAATATCAAAGAAAGCATAGTAATTATATATGTACTATTCCTATTACAAACCGTTAGTACCTACTTCTACGGTTATAAAAAATCAATCCTAACAGCATACCAAAAAGACTACGTAACTAATATTATTAACTTCATATTTACAATCTTAAAAAGCATATTTCAAATATTATTTTTATTAATAACTAGAGAATACCTATTATACTTAATAGTTAATATAATACTAAGCATCGCACCTAACATAGTTATATCCCATAAAGTAGATAAAATGTATCCACATCTTAAAGATAAAAATTATAAAAAAATAGATAAAAAAGAAAAAAATGAAATAAAAACTAACGTTAAAAATTTAGTTGTATACAAAGTAGGAGATGTAGTATCCAACGGTACAGATAATATCCTAATATCCATGTTTGCTGGAATTAATGTAGTAGGTTTATTCTATAACTACAATAACTTATTCCATCAAGCAGGAGATATAGTCTGGAATATGTTAACTGGACTTACAGGAAGTATAGCCAACGTCAACGTTAAAGAAACCAAAGAAAAAAAAGAAAGTATACTACTTCAAACCTTATTTGTATCTTTATATCTATACGGTTTCCTATGTATATGCTTAGGTATATTAATTAATCCCTTTATAACCCTATGGTTAGGAGAAGAATATCTATTATCAATGGATATTGTACTAATATATCTACTCGTTATATATTATGATGGATTTAGCTTTATAACCCATGTATATAGAAATACAGAAGGCTTATTTAAATACGGTAAATTACTACCATTAATATCTTCTATTATTAACTTAGTATTATCAATTATATTAGGTAAAAGATATGGAATTAGCGGTATATTTATTGCTACACTTATTTCAAAACTACTAACAACCATCTGGTACATGCCATATTTAATATATAAAAAATGCTATAATAAAAAACCATATAAATTTTACTTTAAATTATTTTATTACACCCTAGTATTCATATTAGTTTATTATATCTGTAATTATATTGTATCATTTATATTATTAAATAATATCCTAGGATTAATTATAAAAGCAATAGTAACAGTTATACTAAGCAACATACTATTAATATTATTCTTTTATAATACAACAGAGTTTAAAGATATTATTAATAAAATAAAACAACTAATCAAGAAAGAGAGATAATAATATGAATGAATTAATAAGTATAATAATCCCAGTTTACAATGTAGAAAAATACTTAAAAGAATGTTTAGATTCAGTAATCAATCAAAGCTATACTAATATAGAAATACTACTAATTGATGATGGATCAACCGACAGCTCAAGTAAAATATGTAAAGAATATTGTAAAATAGATAATAGAATAAAATATTATAAGAAAAAGAATGGTGGATTATCTAGTGCTAGAAATTACGGTATTAAAAAATCTACTGGTAAATACCTATCCTTCATCGATAGCGATGACATCATAAGCAATAATATGATCCAAATACTATATAACGAATTAAAGAAAAATAACTGTGATATATCCGTTTGTAAATATAAAATATTTAGTGATAGTTTTATATATAAAGAAAGTAATTATAATAAAGAGATTATAGAACAAGAAAACATAATTATTAATTTAATGATTGATGATAAAATTACAAGTCATTCATGTAATAAACTATACGATAAAAATTTATTTAATAATAATCAGTATGTTGTTGGTAAGAAATACGAGGATATAGGAACTACTTATAAGTTGTTATTATCATCTAAGAGAGTAGTTTATATTGATAAAGAATTATACGGATATAGATATAGAAACAACAGTATTACAAATCACTTAAGTAAAAACACATTATTAGATTATATAGAAATGATTAATAAAAGATATGATGATTTAATTAAGTATAAATATGAACTTAAAGACTATATTGATATGAATCGAATTAATTCAATTACAAGATACTATTTAGAAATAGTAAGATGCAATGGATATATACTATTAAAAGATGAAGAAGTAAAAAACAAACTAAATGAAGAATTAGAAATATTTAAAAACTTATTTAAAATAAATATAATTAAAATTAATTCTACTAAACATAATATCTCTAACATAATACTTCTAATATCACCAAAATTACTATTAAACACCATGAAAATATTTTATAAAATAAAAAGTAAATTAATAATTTAACTTACTTAATATAACATTTAAATTTCTAAAATTTTGATACTTAACAGTTGATAATTCAAAGATAGAATAAATAAATAATTTAATAGATCTAACCAACTTCTTAAGAAGACTAATATCATAAGTATACTGCCTTAAAATATCTCTTCTAGTTTCACGAATTATTGATAGTATGAAAGAAGTACGTTTAATTACAATTCTTTGATCTTTATACTTATAAAAAGATATTTCCTTAAGAAAATATGTTCCATCTAATATAATATTAATATTATTATTAACAACATAATCAAGTACAAAATCATAGAACTTATTACAAACAATATATTTATTATTTCTATTTTTATTAAAATTACTATATTCAGGATAAAGACTTATAAAATTATCAATAAGCAATTGCTCAATCATACTAGGTTTCTTAACCTCATAATCAAAAAGATAATCAAAACTAACAATCTCATAATTATATTTATTACTTAATTCTTTAGAAGTATAACTCTTACCAGAACCAGGAATACCTGTTACAATTAATAAGTTAGTATTTCTATCAAAATTATAAAAATAATCATCTTGGTTTCTAAATAAATATATCTTCATAGAATAACCTCCTTGAATTAAATATATTTTAACATAGAAAAAAACTAAAGTCTAACCAGAAATTAAATAAGAAGGGAAAAGAAAGAAATGAAAAAAAATAATTTAAGAATTTCAGTACTTTGTTATCATGATATAATGAAAACAGAAGAAATGAATAATCTAAGCGAAGAAGAAAGAAAGTTTATTATAGACGAAAAAATCTTTAATAAACAAATGAAATGGATGAAATTACTAGGATTCAAAACACTTACCTTAGATGAATTTTATAAATGGAAAAAGGGAAAAATAAATCTTCCTAAAAGAAGTCTATTAATAACATTTGATGATGGACTATATAATAATTATAAATACGCATTTCCTATACTTAAAAAATATAATTTAAATGCTTGTATATTTTCAGTAGGAAGTACCGTTTTAGATAGCGAAATTAATTATAATAAAAATAAATATATAACCAAAGATATTATAGATAAATGCAAAAAAGAATACCCTAATATCGAATTTCATTGTCATTCCTACAATTTACACAGCTTAGGAAGTGTTGAACAAAAAACATATGAAGAATGCATAGAAGACTTAAATAATTATGAAAGAGTAATGGGAAAATGCGATTATTTTGCTTATCCTTATGGAAATTATACAGATAATATGATAAAAGCATTACAATACAAAAAATATAAATTAGCGTTTATTTATTCAGAACCAATTAGAGCAACTAAAGATAATAAAGATTACCTAGTACCTAGAGTTAATATGTCATTTAATCAAAAAAATTATAAATTTATTTTAAAATTAGTATTACCATTTATATACAAAGATAGGAGTTAAATATATGAACAAAGAATTATCACTAAACGAAATAAGAGATATTCAGTTAAAAGGATTATTATATATAAAAAATATATGTGATAACAATAATATTACATATTACATGATATCAGGAACATTACTTGGTGCTGTTAAATATAAAGGATACATTCCATGGGATGATGATATTGATATAGCGTTAGATAGAAACAATTACTTAAAATTAATTAAATTAATAGAAGAAGATAACAATTTAGAATATAAAATACTAACAGTATATAACACAAAAGATTACTACTACCCATATGCTAAATTAGTAAGTAAAAATACTAAACTAGTAGAAAATTCAAAAGAAATAAAAGATATGGGAGTATTCATCGATATATTTCCTATGGATAAATTTAATGACGATATAATGAAAATTTATAAAAAAACAAAGTTTTTAAGAAATATATCAACCAGAAGAATGAAAATAAAAAATAACATTAAAAAAACAAAATTATTAGAAGAAAAAGAAATAAAAGTTAAATTTAAATTTATTAAACGATTAGCTTACAGTGTTATTGATATTATCTCCCTCCCATTAGGATATACTTTCTGGACAAAAGTCCTTGATAAAACCTTATCTAAGTATAAAGATGGTAAATATTACTGTACTATGTATTTAAATGGAAATAATTATTTTGATGTATCCTTGTTTGACGATATAGTTGAATATGAATTTGAAAATTATAAATTTACCAGTATAAAAAATTATGATTTATATCTAAAAATGGTATATGGAGATTACGTCTCTGATCCTCCTTTATCTTTACAAAGAACACATCATCAAATGAAAGTATATAAAAGGTAATATATGAAAAAAGATTTAATAAGTATAATAATACCAATTTACAATATGGAAAAGTATTTAAATAAATGTTTAGATTCAGTAATCAATCAAAGCTATACTGATATAGAAATACTATTAATTGATGATGGTTCAACAGACAACTCAAGTAAAATATGCAAAGAATATTGTAAAATAGATAATAGAATAAAATATTATAAGAAAAAGAATGGTGGATTATCTAGTGCTAGAAATTACGGAATGAAGAAAGTTACTGGAACATTTTTCGGATTTGTAGATAGTGATGATATAATTCATAAAGATATGTTTAAAATACTATATGATAACATAATAAGAACAAATGCAGATATGTCAATTTGTGAAGTTACAAGATATACTAAAAATCCAGATTATTATGTTACTAATGACTATCAAATATATGATAAAACAGAAGTACTTAAAATTATTCTAGAAGACAGAAAAATATTTAATTTTGCAGTTAATAAGTTATATAAAAAAGAATTAAGTAATCAAATTAAGTTTCCTATTAATAAAGTTCAAGAAGATGTTGGAACTATTTATAAATTCATTATGAATACAGATAAAATAGTATATACTGAAAGTAGATTATATGGTTATTATATTAGACCAGATAGTTTATCTAACAATTTAACCAAAAAATTTATATTCGATTACATGGAATTATTAGATAAAAGAGCAATAGATTTAAAAGATTATAACTTAAAAGACTATATAGAATTAAATAGAGCTAATGTTATATTAGGAATCTTTATTAATGTATCATTTAATAAAGATATTCTAAAAGACAAAGAAGTAAAAAAATATTTAAATAATATGATAAAAGAATTAAAGATATTATACAAAAATATAAAAACAATTAATACAAAAAAATCTAATATATTAATATATATATTATTATTTAATCAAAATATATTTTATATATTCTACAAATTATATTTTAAATTAATAAAATCAAAGAAAATGAATTAGGTTAAACTTGCATTTTCTAAATAATTATGGTAGGATAAACACTTGAAAGTTGGGGGTTTTAATGGAAATTGAAGGAAAAGATTTATTAAAATATTATTATGAAAAACTAGTAACATTTATTAAATACTATTTTAATCATTTTGTTATGAATAGTATAATAATATTAATTATGCTATTACTAGGTTATGTTTATATTTATAATTTTTATGAAGAAAAATATGTAGCTAATACTACACTTATGATGGGAGTATGTGTTCATGAATGTGAAGAAGAATCTCATTTAAATATTGATTTCAATAAAAAAGTATTACTTGATTATATGGAACTAATTAAATCAGATTTAGTTTTAGATAAAGCGAATAAACTATCTAATTTAAATTATAACATAAAAGAATTAAGAGATATGGTTGATGTATCATACGTAGAAGAAACAGAATACATTAAAATAAGCGTTACATCTAATAACCAATGGAGTTCTGCAAAACTATCACATAATATATATAACGCATTAAACGATGAAGTTAAAAGAATATTTGATATTGATAACATACATTTAGTTGATAATGACACTACAGGATATTTAAAAAAAGATATTAAAATATTATTACTAATTAATATTCTAGTATCAATATGTGTTTCTATAATAGTTACATTAATAAGATTTTTAATTCCAAGTAAAAAGAAGAAAAATACTAGTAAAAAGAAAAATAAAAAATAGAATTAATATAGAAATGACTAAAAATACAAACTTTATATATTTGTATTTTTTTTACTTTAAAATGAATATATTTTAAAGGTGATTTATAATGATACATTATCCAATATTAAAAAGAATATATTACGTTTACATAGCAGTCTTAGCCGTGTTCCTAATAATTATTCTAAGAGTATTTTATTTACAAGTATTTAAAACAAATAATATAGGAGAACTAGCAAACAGTTTATGGAGTAGAAACCTACCAATACTATCCGATAGAGGAAAAATAACCGATAGAAACGGAGTCGTTTTAGCAGATAATTTAACCACCACCAGCCTAGTTGTTATCCCAGTACAAATAAAAGACAAAGAACTAGTTGCATCTAAAATAAGCGAAATACTTGGAACAAGTTATCTAAACATCTATTCCCATCTAACCAAAAACAGTTCAATAGAAAGAATACACCCCGAAGGAAGAAGACTATCATATGAAATAGCCGAAAAAATTAACGAATTAAATTTTGATGGAGTTTACCTCTTAAAAGAAAGTAAAAGATACTATCCATATAACAATTTACTATCACACGTTATAGGATATGTAGGCATTGATAATCAAGGATTATCAGGTATAGAACTCATGTATGATGACTATTTAAAAGGAAACGATGGTGGTATACTATATTACTCCGACGGTAAAGGCAATAGACTTAAAATGGCTGAAGTATATGACGAACCAGTTAATGGTAATAACATAACCCTAACAATAGATATTAATATACAAGAAGCAGTTGAAAGAGAACTAGACAATGTTGTTACCAAATATAATCCCGATTCAGCCCTAGCCTTAGTTATGGACCCAAACAGCGGAGAAGTACTTGCAATGAGCAGTAGACCCAATTTCAACCCAAATAACTATCAAGATTATGATTTAGAAACAATTAATCGTAATTTACCAATATGGATGACATACGAACCAGGTTCAACCTTCAAAATTATCACCCTTAGCACTGCAATTAATGAAGGAAAAGTTAATTTATTTGAAGATTACTACTACGATGGTGGTTCTATTATAGTAGAAAACGCTAAAATTAAATGTTGGAAATCAGGAGGACACGGATACGAAAGTTTCTTAAATGTTGTTGAAAATTCTTGTAACCTTGGTGTCTATACGAGAACACATTTTAATTTAATATAATTGTAGCAAGGAATACAAAATTGTCAAATAATTAATATAGTATTATAAAAATATTTGAAAAGTTGATATTATGATTATTCGTGAAAAATACTTATCAAAAATTAGACCATTTTATGAACAAGATTTGATTAAAGTTATAATTGGAATAAGACGATCAGGAAAATCAGTAATTTTAACTCAAATTATTGATGAAATAAAAAATAAAAAGAAATACTATTTATTATTTGATGAAATACAAAACCTTAAAAACTGGGAAAAAGCATTCAATTCCTTTAAAGCAGATTTAAAAGAACAGGTATCAATATTCATTACTGGATCAAACAGAGATCTATTATCAGGTGAACTAGCAACACACCTTGCTGGAAGATATGTTAGCTTTAAAATTTCACCATTTACATTTAAAGAAGTATGCGAAATAAAAGGTATATCAAATGAAGAAGAAACAAGAACTTATTTAACAGATATTTATAATTCTATTGTTACAAAAGATATTGTAGAAAGATTTGGAATAAAAGATTTAGATTTATTTAATAAAATTGTTGAATACATTGTTACAACACCATCACAAACATTTTCTGCCGAGAATTTAGCAAATTATTTTAGTGTCAATTACGGTAGAGGAGTAACAAAAAATACATTGTATAACTATTTAGAATATATGTCAAAAGCCATGTTGATTATCAAAGCAGACTGCTTTGATATTAGAGGAAAAAGAATATTAAATGGAAAGTATAAATACTACTTAACTGATTTAGGTATTGGTCAAGTTATAAATATATCAAAAAAACCACAAATGGGAGCATATATAGAAAACATCGTATTTAATGAATTAATTTCAAGAGGATACGACGTTAAAGTTGGAACATTAGATAATGGCGAAATAGATTTTGTAGCGTTAAAAGATGGAAAAAAAGAATACTATCAAGTTTGCTATATCCTTGGAGATAATGAAAATTTAATTAGTAGAGAATTTGGAGCATATAAAGGAATTGATGACAACTATCCAAAATACGTTATATCAACAGACACATTTGATATGTCACAAGAAGGTATCATACATAAAAACATTATAGATTGGTTATTAGACCGATAAAATAATTCACTTGTCTTAATTAATAATTTGTATCATATAATTAATCGGAGGATATTAATAAATGTACAATACTAACGATATAGCAGTTAACTGTAGTACCAAACATTTACCACTTGAATATAAATTACTTGAATGGAGATTAATTATTAATAGAGAACTATATGAAGAAAAAGTTATTGACTTAAAAGTATTTAGTGTAATGGAACAAAATATATTAGGAAGAATAACAAAAATAAAGAATGAATACAATTTAAACAATGTAGATAAGGAAGATGATTCACAAATTGGATATTAAAAAGACAAGAGAAGAATTAAGAAAAGGAAAAACAATATATGATATGCCACTTAATGTTGCGTATTATGCTCGAGTTTCTACTGATAAAGACGATCAATTAAATAGTTTAGAAAACCAACAAAATTACTTTGAAGAAATGATTAAAGAAAATAAAAATTGGTTCTTTACAAGAGGTTACATTGATGAAGGCATCAGTGGAACCGCTGTTAAAAATAGAGATAACTTCTTAAAAATGATTGAAGATGCTACCTATGGTAGAATTGACTTAATCTTAACAAAAGAAATATCTAGATTTTCAAGAAACACCGTTGATAGTATCAAATATACCGAATATCTTTTACAAAACGGTGTCATTGTATATTTCTTATCAGATAACTTAAATACAATCCAAGAAGACGCAGAATTTAGATTAACCATAATGTCTAGTTTAGCACAAGACGAAATAAGAAAACTATCAGAAAGAGTTAAATTCGGTATAAACAGAATGATTAAAGATAGAAAATTAATTGGAGGCAATCTTACTGGTTATTATAAAAAAGATGGAAAATACCAAATTAATCCCAATGAAGCACCTTTAATTAAATACATATTTGAAACCTATGCAACTGGATCAGTTAGCCTTAAAAAAATTGCCGAAGACCTAAAAAATATGGGATATTTAAATACAAAAGGTAACATCTATTCAACCACATCTTTAACTAAATTCATAACCAATCCAAGATATAAAGGATTTTATACAGCAAGGTTAACCGAAGTAGAAGATTATAAAACCCATAAGAAGAAAAAAGTTTCTAAAGATAAACAAATCATAGAAAAAGATGAAAGAGTACCTGCTATTGTATCCGAAGAAATATGGGATAAAGCTAATGAAATATACGAACAAAGAAGAAAGCATAATATAAGTCATATTTTAAATAGCAAATCTTTTATTGAAACATCTAAATATAGTTGTTTAATTTATTGTAAAGAATGTAGTAATTATTTTATAAGATCTGGTGGAAGTAATAGAAAAGATAACCCCACATGGACTTGTAAAACATATAAAACTAAAGGAGTTAACGCTTGTACATCACCTATACTTAAAGAAGAAATATTAGATAAAATATTTACATCAATATTTGAAGATATTATTAAAAATAAAAAAGAATATTTAAATTCTATATTACAAGAATATAAAAATATCATCAGTACTTACAACGATAACACTGATAAAAATAATATTAATAAGGTAATTGAGAAAATAGAAAAACAAAAAGACAAATTATTAGACTTATCATTAAAAGGAATAATAAATGATTTTGAATTTAAAAAGAAAAATGATAAATTTAATCTAGAAATTAAAGACTTACAAAACAAGTTAAATAATTTAGATGATAGTACAAACGAGTATGAAAAACTTGAAAAAAATTTAAATGAAATTAAAGAATCTTTATCTTCTAAACTAAACGTTAAAAACAATCTTCATAACCTAATGAAATTATTAGTAGAAAAAATAGAAGTCGAAAAAATAAATGGTGATAGAAATCATTTAAAATTAGTAATATACTTTAATTTTAAAAAAGATAATATTTATAAAGAATTAGAAATAAATAATAAAACAAAAAAATACTATCTATCTAACTTTAATAAAGAATAATACTTTAAGTACTATCGTACAAAACTCCTCAAAAAAACAAAAAAGTACTCCAAACCGTACAAAATTGACAAATGATTAATAAGTTGCTATAATACTATAAGAGGAGATGAATATTAGATATGATTATAAGAAAAAAATATCTTGATGATATAAGACCATTTTATGAAGAAGACTTAATTAAAGTTATTACCGGAATAAGAAGATGCGGTAAATCTACATTATTAGAACAAATAGTTGAAGAATTATCCCAAAACATTGATAAAGACCATATTATTTATATTAACTTTGAAGACGTCGAATATTCAGATTTAAAAGACTTTAAAGATTTAAATAACTATATTGTTAACTTAATAAAAGATGAAAAAAAATATTACTTATTGTTTGACGAAATCCAAAATATAGAAAAATGGGAAAAAACAGTAAATTCATTAAAAGCAACAAAAAATGTTTCAATATTTATAACCGGTTCCAACAGTGATCTATTATCCGGTGATTTAGCAACATATTTATCAGGTAGATATGTAAGCTTTAAAATGCAACCCTTTACATTCAGAGAAATGTGTGAATTAAAAGGTATTAATGATTATGATCATATGTTTTTAGATTATATCAAATGGGGTGGAATGCCACAAAGATTCAGATTTAACGATGAAAAACAATTAAGAACATATCTATCCGATGTATATGATTCAATCGTTATGAAAGATATTATAAAAAGATTTAAAATAACAGATTTAGATTTATTTAATAGAATAGTAGAATATATAATGACTACACCAGCCCAATCATTTTCAGCCGAGAACTTAGTTAAGTATTTAAAAGATAAAGACGATAGAAACGTATCTAAAGAAACAATCTATAATTACCTTGAATATATGTGTAAAGGATTATTAGTTTCCAAAGTAGATAGATACGATGTTAGAGGAAAAAGAATATTAAACGGAAAGTATAAATACTACTTAACAGACTTAGGCCTAGGTAGAATTATGAATATCTCTAAGAAAGAACAACTTGGTGCTTACATTGAAAATATTGTTTATAATGAATTAATATACAGAGGATACGACGTTAAAATTGGAACACTAGATAATGGCGAAATAGATTTTGTAGCGTTAAAAGATGGAAAAAAAGAATACTATCAAGTTTGCTATATTCTTGGAGATAACGAAAGCGTGATCAATAGAGAATTTGGAGCCTACAATGAAATTGAAGATAATTATCCAAAATACGTTATATCAACAGATACATTTGATATGTCACAAGATGGTATCATACATAAAAACATTATCGATTGGTTATTAGACCGATAAAACTAAATTACCCAAATGTTCCTCTGTTACCACCAATGAACCCTGGATTCGTTGTCCTAGGACAAAAAATCGGAACTGAATTACTATATTCATATTTAGAAAAATTTGGTTTTGGAAAGAAAACAGGTATTGATTTAAACGGCGAATCATCCGGTATAATGTTTAAACTTCAAAATATGGGGCCAGTTGAAACAGCTACTACCGCATTTGGTCAAGGAATAAGTGTTACACCTATACACCTTG
>CAZTEJ010000018.1:0-14774 GCA_964612605.1 uncultured Clostridium sp.
GAAAGGTGGCAAGCACTCAAAATGTTAAATAATTCCCTTAGGTATTAGTATAACTCATTATAAATTTAAATGCAATAGAAAAATATAAGAAAAATGCGAACAAATGTTCGCAAACTTGACGGGGGGGCGACTTATGCTATAATTTCACTAGAGTAGGAGTGGAATTATTTTTATGAAAGAAAAATTAGGAAAAAATACAAAGATAACAATAGTTGTAGTATGTATTATGTTAACCATAATAGGAGTAGCATATTCGTATTTAGCACCACTTATAAGTGGTGTAGAAATAGAATCTACTATTAGTTTCAATAGTGGTATGATAAAGATAACGTATAATGGTTCAAACGTTATAACAGGAGAAAAAATTATACCGGGATGGAGTGAAACTAAAGAGTTTACTGTAGTAGGAAGTAATAATACCAGTATTACTGATGAAGATATAATGGATTATCAAATTAAATTAGTAGTAGAAGAAAATACTTTTACAGATGGAGCAATAAGATTTGAATTAACTGGAAGTAGTTCAAATGAATTAGACACTTTATCTCCATTATTTGGAAAAGTACCAACAGGTACTGGAGAAACCTTATTAGGTACTGCTAGGTTTAATCAAGATGAAAGTATTAAGAATAATGTTACTCATACATATAGTTTAAAGATTGGTTTTCCAAATAGAAACTCCGTTAATCAAAATGAAGATATGAATAAATCTTTTAAGGCTTATGTAGTAATAGAAGAGGGAAGTTTACAAGAACAAGAATACGAAGTAATGTTATTATCTGATTATATAGATAAAGAATATAATCTATCATATAATTCATTATCTACATTAAAAGAAGATGAGTTTGGTAATATAAGATATGTAGGTGAAATACCTAATAATTATATTAATTTTAATTGTGATGAAGATAACGAATGCGAAACATGGAGAATAATAGGAATAGTCGATGGAAACATAAAAATAATAAGACAAGATAGTATAACTGATGAAAATGAAGAAAACTTTTATTGGGATGAATCAGGTAATAATGATTGGACAACAGCAAGTCTTCAAAAATATTTAAATAATGATTATTATTATAATTTAAGTGATACTGCAAGAAATATGATATTAACAAGAATATGGAATATAGGAGGTATAAAAACTATATATGATGAAAACAATAAAATGATACTTGAATTAAAGAGTTCATATAATCAGGAAAGAGGAACAGCAGTGTATAATGGAAGACCGACAATTTGGGAAGGAAATATTGCACTTATATATCCAAGTGATTATGGATATGCAAGTTTGTTTGAAAACTGTAAAAACAATATAGCTTATTATAATAAATCAGGTTGTTGCTCAACATCTAATTGGCTTACACCCAACGGTGATGCGGAATGGTTGTTATCACCGACTACTGTTTCAAAATATCATGTTACTTTATTAGGTAAAGTAGTTAGTAATTTAGCTTTTATAAATGGACAAGCAAATTTTCAAAAGAGAGTCGTCCGTCCCTCTCTCTACCTTAAATCTAACATCCAAATCACCTCAGGTAATGGTTCTAAAGATAATCCTTTTCAAATTGAACTTATATAAACTTATTTTACATAAGTTTATTTTTTCTTGTTAATGATAATAAATTATAATATAATATATATAAGAAAGTAAAGGGATAAAATATGAATATAATGGTAATAGGTAAACCAAGAATAGACGAAACATTAATTGTAGATAACTACTACAACGAAGGAGATAACAAGAATATATTAGATAGAAATACAATCCCAGGAGGAACTACCGTATACGTTGCTTGCATGCTATCCAAATGGGGATTAAACGTTTCATATCAAGGAATAACCGGTGGAGAAGAAGAAGGATTAAAAATTAAAACTAAGCTAGAAGAATACAACGTTAACACCAAATTCCTAGAAATAACCTACGAAAAAAAAGTTAATAAAAATTACAGCATACTTAACACAACAACAGGCAAAAGAACCAACTACATATACGATAATAACGTATTCACTCTAAAACATAAATTTGATTTCAACCCATATTTCATTATAACTGATGGAAGCGATATGGACGGAGCCATAGGAGCATCTAATAACTATCCAAATGTTCCAATTATAATGCTAGCAAACGTTACAACAAAAGAAATGTACAACCTAACCAAAAGATCAAAATACGTTATAGCATCCGAAGAATTTGCAACCGCAGCTACCAAGTTAAATATTAACTACAGCAAATCCAAAACCCTAGTTGATATCATGCAAAAATTACAAGATCTAGAAGAAGCTAAATATACTTTATATTTAAAAGGACACGGCACATTATACGTTAAAGATAGACAAGTAAAATATATACCAAAAATTGATGTTAAAGTTTACGACGAATATATGCAAGAAGCCGCATTCCTAGGCACATATGCCTACGGAATAATTAAAAACTTAGATCTAGATACAACAGCTAAACTAGCCAACATGGCTGCCAGCAAAGCAATGGAAAACCTGGGTAATGTAGATAACATATTAGAAAAAGATACAATATACGACGCTTGCTCAATCCCAAGAGAAAACAACATATCAAACCCAGTTACAACCGACTTACCACCCCAAGAAGAAATACCCGTTGTAACAGAAAATGTTGAAACCATATTCGATAATATAGAAATACCTAAAGAAGAGGGTTCTAATGCACAACAATAACCCTTTTTTAAATATATTACCCTCAATCGATTTACATGGATATGTTAAAGACATGATCTACGTTCCAGTAGATGAATTTATTAACGATAGTATAAAATTAAAACATAAGAAAATACTAATAATACATGGAAAAGGTGAAGGAATACTTAAAGAAGAACTATATTTAAGATTTAAAAATGATAAAAGAATAAATAAAATGTACATATCAAGCGATAACGATGGATGTACAATTATTGAATTAAAATAATACTTATGCTAAAATAACAAAACGAGCAGGAGGAAAATAATATGTTTGTAGATGAAGTAACAGTAAAATTAATAGCAGGAAAAGGTGGCGACGGCTGTACCGCCTTTAGAAGAGAAAAATATATTGAAATGGGAGGACCAAACGGAGGAAACGGAGGAAAAGGTGCCAGTATTATCTTCGAAACAGATAAAAGCCTAAAAACACTAATAGACCTAAAAGTGCAAAAAACAATCAAAGCACCTAAAGGCGTTAACGGTAAAGGAAGTAATCAAAACGGAGCCAATGCAGAAGACATAATTATAAAAGTACCAGAAGGAACAGTAGTAACCAACCTAGAAACAAACGAAATAATCTGCGATCTAATCTACGGAAAAGAAACAATCGCCCACGGCGGCCGTGGAGGAAGAGGAAACAGATCCCTAGCAACCCATGATAATCCAGCCCCTAAAATGAGCGAACTAGGCGCCCCAGGAGAAGAACTACTAGTCAAATGCGAACTAAAAGTACTAGCAGATGTTGGACTAGTCGGTTTCCCATCTGCCGGGAAAAGCACCCTACTAAGTGTTATCACCAACGCATCTCCCAAAATAGCTTCCTATCATTTTACCACATTATCGCCTAACCTAGGCGTAGTCAAATCATACGGAAACGAATTCGTAATAGCAGATTTACCCGGATTAATCGAAGGAGCTTCCGAAGGAATCGGACTTGGATTTAAATTCCTAAAACACGCTATGCGTACTAAAGTTATAGCGCACATTATTGATATGTCAGGAGAAAATTCCTTTAACCCTTTAGAAAGCTATGAAAAAATATATAACGAACTAAAAAAATATGATTTATCTTTAATTAATAAACCTAACATTGTTATAGCTAGTAAAATGGATTTACCATCATCAAAAGATAATTTAACCAAATTCAAAGCAAAATATCCTAATTTAGAAATATACCCAATTAGTTCAGTTTACAACGAAGGATTAGATAATTTAATTAATAGATTAGGACAGTTAGTTAAAGAAAGCGAAAACAAGCCAGAAGAACAACCTAAAGAAATTAAAATTTATAAATACGAAGAAGAAGAACCATTTAAAATTACTAAAGAAAATAACCTATGGATACTATCTGGAGATAAAATAGAAGAATTATTTAAAATGACAAGATTTACCGAAGAAGAAAGCGTAATCCATTTCGCTTATAAATTAAAGAAAATGGGAGTAGATGACAAACTAGAAGAACTAGGTGCCAAAAGAGGAGATGAAGTTAAAATATTAGATTATATCTTTAATTTTAAAGAATAATATAGTATTATTAACTTAAGGAGGATTTCATAATGAAAAAAAGTAGTATATTTACACTAATCATATCTATTATATTAGTACTATTATTTGTTTATTCATTATTTTTTGTAAAAACAAAATTCACCGTAACCTTTATTAGTAACGGAGAAATAGTAGGAACTGTTAAATTTGAAAAAGACGATACTTTAAAATTTCCTACAGTAGAAGTTGAGAATCAAAAACTAATAGGTTGGTATTATAACGGTAAAGAAGTTACAGAAGAAACTAAAGTAACTAGCAATATGAATATCGAAGCTAAATTTGAAGAAATAACAACAACTACAAAAAAGAAAAAGAAATAACATATTTCGACAATTTATTCGTATTATTAATGATATATTAAGTTCGGAGATGATAAATTTATGCGAACTTTTTATATTTTTAAAATAAACAACGAATATTATAAATTAACCAAGAATATGCCTTATAATTTATATAAAGCACTTCTTAATATTAAACTAGGAACAAAAGAAAATATTAATTATCTAAAAAACGAATACAACGTTCTAATTGATAAATATAACAAAAAAGAATTAAATAAATATATTTATGGTAAAATGAACGAATTAGATGGATATAATCTTTATAACAATACCCATACATTTAACAGTTATTACACCAAAGAAGCTAGTAAACTAATAGTTAACAATAGTTATATGATTCTTAAAACAAACATAATATCACCTTACTTTCTAGACTATTTAGAAGATATACCTAATCTATTTATGATAGATTTTGAAAGAGGAGATTACTTTTATCTATCTAATTTAATAAAAATATAGTATAATAAAAACTGATAGGAGTTGATTTAATATGTTACACGATATATTATTAGTGCTAGTAGGATTAATCATTGGAGCAATAATCGGATTTATACTTGCGAGATTCTTCATGAAAAAATATTTAAAAAAGAATCCACCCATTAATGAAAAAATGATTGAAACTATGATGAGTAGCATGGGAAGAAAACCTTCTCAAAAACAAGTAAAAGAAGTAATGCGTCAAATGAATCAAATGATGTAATTATGAAAATTGATTTAAGAAAACTATATGCATTTAAAAAATTAGAAATAGATCAAGATATTGATTTATCTAATATTAATTATCATAATTTAAATATTAATAAAATTAACAAAATGCATGTAAACGGTTTAATAAGTGTTAATTACGAAGATAATATTGAATTAAATTTAGATATTCAAGGTGAAATAGTAATGCCTTGTGCAATAACCTTAGAAGATGTTTTAGTTCCAATTAACACACATATTGAAGAAGAAATTATGGAAAATACCTTAAAAGACAATTTTTATCTTGATTTATTAGACAATTTATGGGAAAATATTATCTTGGAAGTCCCTATTAGAGTTACTAAAGAGGGAGTTAAATTAGAAAGCCAAAAAGGAAATGGCTGGGAAATTATAAGTGAATAAATAAAGAATAGGAGTGATACCATGGCTGTTCCATTTCGTAGAACAAGTAAAACAAAGAAAAGAATGCGTCGTACACATTTAAAGAAAACTGCTGCTAATGTAGTTAGTTGCCCAAACTGTGGTGAAGCAATCAGACCTCATAGAGCATGCACTAAATGCGGTTTTTATAAGGGAAAAGAAGTTATAAAAGTTAATAAAGAAAATTAACTTTTATTTTTATGTAGGTAAGGTGATTATCATATGAGAGAATATAAGAATGATAAATATATTAAAATTTTATTAAAATATTTAATAGATAATAATTGTTACAATGAACTTATCAATAATATTTATATTTGTAAATTTATTAATAACTTTAAATATTTACCCGGATTATTTGGAATCGATTATCAAATTTATTATGATAAATATATTAAAATTGGAGATACTTATGTTTTATTATCAACTAATAATAATGAATATGTTTTTGATATTTATAAAATTAATGATATTATAAAAAGAAAAATTGAAGATATTGAATTTAAAAGCCTAATATATACCAACGATGAAGTATTAAAAACACTACTAGATTTGTTTGAAATAGATAACGATATTGTTATAGAAGAAAAACATTTCGGTAAAATAACTATGAAATCATTAATGAGAGGAACTTACAATGGAACAATTAAATAATTATAAGAATATTATAAATGAATTATCCGATAACAGAAAAGACTTAGAACTATGTTACACAGAGTATAAGGAAAATATTAATAAACTTAAAAATAAATACAAAATCCAAACAAACCAATTACAAAACGAAAGAACAAATTTATTAAAAAAAGAATATACTTTAGGAAAAGAGTATTTAACTATTAATTTAGGAGCCTTTATCCATGAAATAAGTAAAGAATTAACCATTATAGATAACGAAAGATACCCAATTATTAATGTTATATGCTTTGCAGATGATACCAATATAAATGAAATATTAAATAATGATGAAATAGATACAAAAGGAAAATTTGAAATACTTTCTAATAACCTCATTTTCTCAGTTTTATCTACTCCTCATATTAAAGTTAAAAAAACAAACAACATGATTATACCTCAAAAAATTCAAATATTTAATATTTCAGATTATCAATACCATAATGCTTATGTTGATTTATATAATATATGTGTAGATATAGATATACATACTTTGTATTATTCTTTAAATCCATTCTTCAACTATGATATTATTAAAAATATTATAAATAATTCAATTATAGATAACAAAGGAAAGAAATTAACTAATGAAAGAAATATATGAAAATTGTAATATACTTTATAATTACTTATTTGATAAAGATAAAATAAATAAATGTGATGTATTAATAGTATGCGGTTCCTCTGATTTAAGCGTAGTAGAAGCCGCAGATAAAGTTAATATGAAGTGCTTTCCAGAATGTTTTATCTTTACCGGTAAAGAAGGAAAAGGAACCAAAGGAAAATACAAGAATAGTGAAGCAGAAAGAATGGCTAGTTATGCTGAAAGTTTTGGAATATTAAAATCCAAAATGCTAATAGAAGATAAATCAATTAATACATTACAAAATATTAATTATTCAAATAAACTTATTAAAAAGTATAAAGACTATATAAACACTAATAATATAGCTATAATACATAAACCATACGTTCTAAAAAGAATTAAATTAATTTGTAAAAGAAAAAAATTAAATTATAAAGTTACAAGTATTAATACAAATTTTACAAATTACCTAATTAAAGTTATTACTAACGGTTATATGTCTGAAAATGATGTTATATGTGAAATGGTTGCAGAAATATTTTACATTAAACACCATCACATATTTCGATTAGCTAAAGAACCAATTCCAAAAGAAGTTCTAGATGCTTATAAATTTTTAAAAAAGAAAGGATATAATAAATATATTATATAAAGTGAATTATGCAATATTTCGATAATAATGAAGAATTAAGAAGTGAACTTAGAGATGTATATTATAAATATGATGATATTAATTTTAAATTCAAAAGCGATTTAGGTATATTTTCTAAAGATAAAATAGATGAAGGAAGTAAAGTACTAGTTGAAACATATCTTAAATACGGTAGAGAAAATATAACCGGATTAGATATGGGATGCGGAGTTGGATTTATAGGTATTGTCTTATCTAAACTTAAAAATATTAAATTTGATATGGTAGACGTAAACAACAGAGCAATCCACCTAAGTAAAATGAATATTAAATCAAACAAAGTAGAAGCAAATATATTCGTAAGCGATATGTATGAAAAAATAAATAATAAATACGATCTAATAATTACTAATCCCCCAATTAGAGCAGGAAAAGGGGTTTACTTAACCATTTTAACCTCCTCATTTAACTACTTAAATCAAGATGGAGAACTATGGTTTGTTATGAGAAATAATCATGGAGTTAAAACAGTAGTACAAGATTTAAATAAAGAATATAAAGCTGAAATATTAAAAAGAGACAAAGGCTACTACGTAGTTAAGGTGACAAGATGAATATAATATTTTTAGATGTAGATGGAGTAATTAATTCAATTAATCATACCAGGTACTGTAAAGAAGTTCTAAAATTAAAGAAAATAAATGATATAAATTATCCATTTGACGAAGAAGCATTAATGAATTTAAAATATCTAGTTGATATAACCGATGCTGGTATTGTAATAACATCAACATGGAGATTATTTAACAAACACTACAAAGTATTAATGAATAAACTAAAAGAATACGATTTAGAAATTAAAGTTGTTGGAATAACTCCAGATTTAAATAGAAATAAAAAAGAAGAGATTTTATCAATGATAAATGAATACAACATAGACAACTTTATAGTGTTAGATGACGCCGATGTAGATATTCCATTTCTAATTAAGGTAAATAGATATACAGGATTAAGTCTAAATGATACAAAAAAAGGCATAAAGATCCTAACTAAAACCAAATGGTAAATGTTAAGAAAGTGTCAAATAAATTTAAAAATTAACAAAAAAATAAAATTTATTGATATAATGAAAAGAATTTGTTTGACAAAGTCTTTTTTTAATTGATATAATTTAGATTGGAACTTGCTGACTTTTTGTCAGTTAAAAGTAAAAAAATATATTGTTTGGGGTGAAATTAAGTGGCGTACAAAAAAGCTAAATTTGGCGATCATGCCGAGAGAATTACATTCTCTAAAACATCTAATAATTATGAGCTAGCAGACTTATTAGATATTCAAAAAAAATCATTCTTTGATTATTTTTTAAAGGAAGGAATCCAAGAAGTATTTGACGATTTATTTCCAGTAGAAAGTTCTAGTGGAAACATTGTCTTAGAATTTGGAGATTATTCTTTTGACGAACCTAGATACTCAATTAAAGAATGCAAAGAAAGAATGCTAACATATGCAGCACCATTAAAGGTTGAAGCAAGAGTATTCATTCATGAAACAGGGGAAGTTAAAGAACAAGAAGTATTTTTAGGCGATATGCCTATGATGACAGATGCAGGAACATTTATTATCAACGGAGTTGAAAGAGTTATTCAATCACAATTAGTAAGAAGTCCTTCTATCTATTTTAAAAGAGAAATAGATAAGAACGGTAGACCTGTTGTATCAGGAGAAGTTATTCCTAATAAAGGAACATGGTTAGAATTTGAACTTGATGCAAGAGATGTAATCTACGTAAGAATAGATAGAACTAGAAAAGTAACTATTACAACACTTCTAAGAGCCTTAGGACTATCTTCTGATGAAGCAATTAAAGAAATGTTTGGAGAAGATAACTATTTCATAAATAATACATTAGAAAAAGATAGTACTAAGAATACAGATGAAGCATTAATTGAAATTTATGAAAAACTAAAACCAGGTGAACCAGCAACATTAGACAGTGCTAAAAACCAGTTAATAGTAAGATTCTTCGATAGATTTAGATACGATTTAGCAAAAGTAGGACGTTATAAATTCAATCGTAAATTAAACGTTTTAGATAGACTAGTAGGTTGTGCCTTAGCTGAAAACTTAAAAGTTGATGGAAAATTAATTGCATCAGACGGAGAAATAATTGATAAAAAACGTTTAGAAGAATTAAGACCATATTTTGAAAAAGGATTAAACGTTAAAAATGTTCAAATCAATGAAGATTTAGATACATTTGACAAAGTCCAAGAAGTATTAGTTTATGATAAAAAAGATAATACCAAGAAAGTTAAAATCATTGGAAACGATCAAGAAATAACCGAAAGAAGACTAACAATTTCAGATGTATATGCAGCAGTAAGTTACTATTTAAACTTACTTGTAGATATTGGAAATATCGACGAAATTGATAATCTAGGAAATCGTCGTGTAAGACAAGTTGGAGAACTAATTGGTGCTCAATTTAGAGTTGGAATGGCTAGAATGGAAAGAGTTATCCGTGAAAGAATGACAACTCAAGAAATAGATACAGTAACACCTAAAACATTAATTAATATTAGACCAGTTACCGCAGCACTAAAAGAATTCTTCGGTTCATCACAACTATCAAAATTCATGGATCAAATTAATCCAATTGCAGAATTAACCGACAAAAGACGTTTATCATCTTTAGGACCAGGAGGTTTATCAAGAGATAGAGCAGGTATGGACGTTCGTGACGTTAACGAATCACACTACGGACGTATTTGTCCAATCGAATCTCCAGAAGGAGCAAACATCGGTTTAATTACATCACTTGCAAGTTATGCTAAAATTAATGAATATGGATTTATAACAACACCATATCGTAAAGTAGAAAATAAACACATAATTGACGAAGTAGTTTATCTAACAGCAGATGAAGAAGCAGATTATTATATCAGTCAATCAACTATTAATATAGACGAAAACGGTAATATTTTAGACGAAGAAGTAGTTGCAAGATTAAATGGTGAATCAGTAAGAGTTAAAGCAGACTTAGTTAACTATATTGACGTATCACCATCACAAATCGTATCAATTACAACAAGCTGTATCCCATTCCTAGATCATGATGACGCAAGACGTGCATTAATGGGGTCAAACATGCAAAGACAAGCAGTACCACTACTTAAACCAGATTCACCTATCGTAGGAACTGGAGTAGAGTACGTAGCAGCAAGAGATTCAGGATCAACAATCGTTGCTAAAGCAGACGGTATCGTTGAATACGCAGACGGTAAAAAAATTATCATTAAAAACGCAACCGGAAAAGACACATATTACTTAGCACAATTCGAAAGAAGTAATGCTGAAAGCAATATTTCACATAATCCAATAGTTAAAAAAGGAGAAAAAGTTCATCGTGGAGAAGTAATAGCAGATGGACCATCAACTCAAAACGGAGAACTTGCCCTAGGACGTAACATGGTAGTCGCATTCATGACTTGTAACGGTTATAACTATGAAGATGCAGTTGTACTTAACGAAAAACTAGTTAAAGACGACGTTTACACAACACTTCATATAGAACATTATGATATAGAATGCCGTGATACTAAATTAGGACCAGAAGAAATAACAAGAGATATCCCTAATGTTGGAGAAGATGCACGTAAGAATTTAGATGCTAATGGTATTGTTAAAATAGGTACCGAAGTTCATGAAGGAGATATTTTAGTTGGTAAAGTTACTCCAAAAGGAATGCAAGAATTAACTAGCGAAGAAAAACTACTACATGCAATCTTCGGAGAAAAAACAAGAGAAGTAAGAGATACATCATTAAAAGTTGCACATGGTGCAGACGGAATTGTTCATGATGTAAAAGTTTATACCAAAGAAAATTCAGACGAATTATCTCCAGGAGTTTCAAAAATAGTACGTGTATATATTATTCAAAAACGTAAAATACAAGTTGGAGATAAAATGTCAGGACGTCATGGAAATAAAGGAGTTATTTCACTAATTCTTCCAGAAGAAGATATGCCATATTTACCAGACGGTACTCCTGTTGATATTGTACTTAACCCACAAGGTGTACCTTCACGTATGAACCTAGGACAAATCTTAGAACTACACTTAGGTATGGCAGGAAAGAAACTAGGAGTTAAATATGCAACCCCAGTATTTGACGGAGCAACCGTTGATGAAATCAAAGAAGAAATGGCTAAAGCCGGTATGGATTTAGACGGTAAAACCGAACTATATAATGGACGTACAGGAGAAAAATTTGAAAACCGTGTTGCTGTAGGTGTTATGTATATGATTAAGTTACATCATATGGTTGATGATAAAATTCATGCTAGAAGTACTGGACCTTATAGTTTAGTTACTCAACAACCTTTGGGTGGTAAAGCACAATTTGGTGGTCAAAGATTTGGAGAGATGGAGGTATGGGCTTTATATGCTTATGGTGCTGCTCATGTTCTTCAAGAAATTATGACTATTAAATCTGATGATGTTGTTGGTCGTGTTAAGGTTTATGAAGCACTTGTTAAGGGACAAACTCCTAGGGGTGCTGGAATGCCAGAATCATTTAGAGTTTTAATTAAAGAATTCCAAGCACTTGGACTTAATGTAGAAATGATTGATAAAGATAATGTTGCTCATGAATTAAAAGAATTAGAAGCACAAGAAGATGCTGCATCAGATGCAATAACTATTGATGAAATAGATGCAAAAACTGGAGATATAGTTCATAAAAAAGATGCACCACTTCCTGAAAACTTCAGAAAACAAGAAACTTCACCAGTAGAGGAAGAAGATGAGTTTGAAGAAGAAGATTTTGATGAAGAAGAACCTAATTTCGAAGAATTAAACGATATCGAAAATGGTAATTTAGAAGTGGAGGAATAAAAATGTTGGACGTTAATGATATTAAAGGAATACGTATAAGTATTGCTAGCCCCGAAAAGATCAGAAGTTGGTCTTTCGGGGAAGTTAAAAAACCTGAAACAATAAATTATAGAACTTTAAAACCAGAACGTGATGGATTATTCTGTGAAAAGATTTTTGGACCAACCAAAGACTTTGAATGTTCATGCGGCAAATATAAAAGATTAAGATATAAAAATGTTGTATGTGATAGATGTGGTGTAGAAGTTACACGTTCTAAAGTAAGACGTGAAAGAATGGGACACATTGAACTAGCTGCACCTTGTTCTCACATTTGGTTCTTTAAAGGCGTACCATCTAAAATGGGATTAGTTTTAGATATGTCACCAAGAGAATTAGAAGAAGTACTATATTTTGTATCTTACGTTGTAATAGATCCAGGAACTGCACCACTTGAAAAGAAACAAACCTTATCTGATAAAGAATATCGAGTATATTATGAAAAATATGGAAATTCTTTCGAAGTAGGAATGGGTGCAGAAGCTATTCAAAAACTATTAAAAGAAGTAGATGTAGACAAAGAAATAGAAAAACTAAGAGAAGAATTAGAAGACGCTACAGGACAAAAACGAATTCGTTTAGTAAAAAGATTAGACTGCTTAGTAGCGTTCCAAACCTCTGGAAATAAACCAGAGTGGATGGTACTTGATGTTATACCAGTAATACCACCAGATTTAAGACCAATGATACAATTAGACGGTGGTAGATTTGCAACATCAGACCTAAACGACTTATACCGTCGTATTATTAATCGTAATAATAGACTTAAAAAACTACTTGAACTAGGTGCTCCATCAATAATTGTTCAAAACGAAAAACGTATGTTACAAGAAGCAGTTGATACCCTATTTGATAACGGTAGACGTGGAAGAAGCGTTAGCGGAGCAGGTAATAGAGCATTAAAATCATTATCCTCTATGCTAAAAGGAAAACAAGGAAGATTCCGTCAAAACCTTTTAGGGAAACGTGTAGATTACTCAGGACGTTCAGTTATCGTTGTAGGACCAAATCTAAAAATGTATCAATGCGGATTACCAAAAGATATGGCCTTAGAACTATTTAAACCACATGTAATTAATGGTTTAGTAGAAAGAGGATTAGCTCATAACATAAAAGGTGCTAAAAAATTAATTGATAATAGAGACGACTGTGTTTGGGACGTAGTAGAAGACGTTATCACAGAACATCCAGTTATGCTTAACCGTGCTCCAACACTTCACAGATTAGGTATTCAAGCATTCGAACCTAAACTAGTAGGAGGAAAAGCAATTAGACTTCACCCACTTGTATGTGCCGCATTTAACGCAGACTTCGACGGAGACCAAATGGCAGTACACGTTCCAATTAGTGAAGAAGCTAAAGCAGAAGCAAGAATCCTTATGTTAGGTGCAAACAACATTCTAAAACCATCAGATGGAAAACCAATCGTTACACCATCTCAAGATATGGTATTAGGAAACTACTATATTACACTAGAATATGCTGGAGAACCAAATGAAGGAAAAGTATATAAGAACTCTAATGAAGCATTAATGGCTTACGAAAGAAGAGAAATAACATTACATACAAGAATAGCTCTTCCAGTTAGATCTTTTAAATATAAAATATTCTCTGATGAAGTTAAAGATAAGTATTTAGTAACAACAGCAGGTAAATTATTATTTAATGAAATATTACCAGATACATATCCATATATAAACGAACCATCAAAAGATAATATTGAAGGATTAACACCATCTAAGTTCTTCTTAGAAATGGGAACAAATATACCAGAAGCAATAAAAGAAATGCCTATTACCCCAGCGTTTGCTAAAAAAACATTACAACAAATTATTGCACAAATATTTAAACGTTATAAAACAACAGAAACATCTATAATGCTAGATAGATTAAAAGACCTAGGATTTAAATATTCTACAATATCAGGTATCACATTCAGTATTATGGATATTATGACAAGTCAACACAAACAAGAATATATAGATGCTGGACAAGAAAAAGTTAACAAAATAAATAAACAATTCCAAAGAGGTTTAATTACCGATTTAGAAAGACACAACTCAGTATGTGCTGTATGGAACGAAGTAAGAAGTCAAGTAGAAAAAGAATTAAAAGAAATAGCTGCGAATAATCCAACAAATCCAATATTCATCATGATGTCATCAGGAGCACGTGGTTCATTGAACCAATTTACCCAAATGGCAGGTATGCGTGGATTAATGGC
>CAZTEJ010000019.1:0-14600 GCA_964612605.1 uncultured Clostridium sp.
ATGGGTCATAACCAAATTTACCAAAGGGATGACACTTAAGTATTCTTTTAAATCCTAGGAATAATCCTTTGAAGGAACCGTAGGTGATTATTGCTTGTTTGGTGTATTCTGAACATGTGGGAATAAATCTACAAGAATAATGGGTACTTAAAGGTATCTTTTGATATAAATTGATTAACCAAATTAATATTTTCTTCATAAAATAATTATAAAGTAAAAGAAGAAAAAAGAAAAGAGGACAAATGTTCGGAGTTGACAGGTGGGGGGGTGGTGCTATAATTTTCTTAGAGTAGGAGAGAAAATTATAGTTTATGAGGGAATTTATTGAGATAATAAAGAGTGATAAAAAGAGTAAAGTATTATTTGTTATTACAATTGGGGTGTTGTTTGTATGTACTTTATCTTATTCTTTATCTATGTTTAGTAATAGTAGAGAGGGAGATTTAGCTAATATAAAGGTGAATGGTTTAAGTTTTAATATGACTACTAATACTGGTGAGTCAGATGATAGGATATTAAGGTTAAAAGCTAATACCCTAGAAAGTTTTAATGTAATACTTACTAATTTAAATAGTATGGATGTTAATTATGAATTAATATATGAGGTATGTAGTGATAGTACTTGTAGTAGTATTTTAGATAAGTTACCGTATGATGTGATGTTTGGAATTAGTAATGATTCTAATGGTAAGATAAGTGATTTAATAAGTGTAGATGATAATAAGATTATATTGTTAATGTCTAATAATAGTACAGATCAAGATTATTATATTAAGTTAAATTTAAATGCAGGTTATTCTTGGAATGATTTAGCTTTAGTAAATCAGGTAGAAGAATTTAATGGTTCTGATTTATCTAATAATATAGATTTTATAGCATACGTAGATGGAGTAGAACAAAGTAAGTTTCCTGATAGTTGTAATTATGATTATACTTATAAAACTTATGTTAATGGGGTTGAAACAAGTGATAGTGAAGTAAGTTTAAGTTGCTCTAATGGTGTATGGGATATAAATGTAAAGAATGTTCCTAATAAGGTTAAGGTATGGTTTAGTGAGAAAGAGGGAGTACCTATAGAAGAGTATATAGCTTCTCTTGACAAAACTATTAATGGGTTAGAAATAGATACAACGGACGATAAAAATTTAAGATATGTATGAGCATCACCTAATAATTATATAATATTTAATGATGAAACATGGAGAATAATAGGTGTTTTTAATGAGGGAGTAAAGATTATAAGACAAGAGAGAATAACAGATACAAATGGAACTAATACGTTTTATTGGAATACAGCAGGAACAAATGATTGGACAACAGCAAGTTTACAAACATACTTAAATGAAACATATTATAATAGTTTAAAACTAATTGCAAAAGAAAAAATAGAAACAACAATATGGAAAATAGGAGCAACAACTTATAATATTAGCGCTGCTGATTCATATGAAAAAGAAAGAGGAACAAATGTATACTCTGGTAGACCAACAGAATGGACAGGAAAAATTGCACTTATGTATCCATCAGATTATGGATATGCAAGTATAAATACAATATGTAGAAATAATATGAATAATCCAAGTTGTTTAAATACAAATTGGGTGTCCTCAAGTAGAGTAGAGTCAAAAATTGATACTTTGCAATATAATGAATGGTTATTGTCGCCAGGTTCGTCCGGTTCTAACGGCGCTTCAGATGTGTTTCTTGCATATTCTACCGGGCTTATCAGCAGCTATCCTGCAGCTAATGGTTCTTATGCTACTCGTCCCACCCTATACCTTAAATCTACTACTTTAATTACCTCAGGTTCTGGTACTTCTTCTGATCCTTATATTATAGTTTAATAAAAGAGTTTGTAATAATTCTTTTATTTTTTTATATACTTTATTATGAAAGGAAATGATTATATGAATGAGGTTTTTACTTTAGATAGAGAGTTTTTATTTAAATCTAATATTTATGAAATTGATTCTATTTCGGTTGAACAGAATTATGATATTGATGGTTCTATTATTAATGGGGATTTTATTGTTTCTGGGTGTTATAGGTTACATGAGATTAGTATTAATAAAGAGGATTTTAGTTTTAAGATTCCTTTTAAGTATGAACTTAAATCTAATATTAATTTAGATAGTGTTAAGTTAGATATTACTGATTTTAATTATGATTTTAATAATAAAGATGAGTTAGATGTTCATATTGAGTATATTATTAGTGCTGAGGAGAGTATTAAGGTTTTTGATGATGAGGAGAAGTTGGATGAGTTTTTAAATAGTAATGATTATGATGTTGTTGATTTAAGAGAGAATGAAATTAATAATGAGATTATGATTCCTACTGTTTCTGATGAGGCTAGTTCTGGTGAGGATATAAGTAAGGATATGATTATTAATTCTATTAATGGTGATGATGAGTATATTTTGTATCATATTCATACTGTTGGTATTAATGATTCTATTGAAACTATTACTAAGAAATATAATATTAGTGTTAATTCTTTAAAGGAGTATAATGAGTTTGATAATTTAGAACTTAATATGAAGTTAATTATTCCTAATGAAGAATTATAGTGATGTTTTTAATCCTTCTAAGATTACGATTTGTGGTAATTCTTGTATTTTAACTACTGGTGATGGTAATATTGTTGTTAAGAAGAAGAATAAGGATATTAGGTCTTTGTATAGTTATTTAAATAGTAGGAATTTTGATAAGTTTCCTAAGTTGATTGATGAAATTGATAATAGTTATGTTTATGAGTATTTAGATGATTATGATAATCCGATTAATCAGAAGGTTGTTGAGGAGGCTAAAACTCTTGCGGAACTTCATTATAAGACTTGTTATTTTAAGAGTGTTAAGTTGGATAATTTTAAGGAGATATATGAGGATATATTAAGTAATATTAATTATTTGGAGGATTATTTTAATAAGTTATATGAGGATGCTTTGAGTGAGGAGTATATTAGACCTTCTTTGTATATTTTGATTATTAATTCTTCTTTGTTTAGATCTGATTTTAGGTTTTTAAGAAGTGAGCTTGAGAAGTGGTTTAAAATGGTTAGTGATTTGGATAAGATTAGGGTGGTTTATAATCATAATAATTTGAGTATTAATCATTTTATTGATAATAAGTTTATTAGTTGGGATAATTATGCTGTGGATAGTCCGGTTATGGATTTGATTAAGATTTATAGTAATGATCATGGTAAGTATGATTTTAGTTTGTTTTTGAATGAGTATTTAAGTAATTTTGAATTATTAGATTATGAAAAGAGTTTATTGTTTATTATGATTTCTTTGCCTAGGGTTATTGGGTTTAATGATAATGAGTTAAATAATACGATTTTGGTTAGTAAGTTGGTTAGTTATATTGAGTGTACTAATAGGTTAATTAGGCCATATTATTCTATAAAGTAAGTAGAATTGTAAGAATATTTCTATAAATAGTATTATTATATTCCATCTAAGGGGAAAGAAGAATGTTATTATTGCTTGGTAGAATATTAATGTGCATAGTATTAAGAATAGAATGAATGTGGTTAGTTTGTTGAATGGGTTATGGAAGTTGTTATTGAAGTTCATTTTTATCACCTTTCTATATTATATGTTGTTTTGTAATAAGAGTTTTAAATTTACTCTTTTTTTTAATTAAAAAATATTATATAATTATTATGTTAGAAGGTATGATATATGAATAATAAGGGTTTTATTGCTACTAGTTTGTTGTATTCGTTTTTTTTGTTATTTTGTGCTTTAATTCTAGCTTATGCTGCTTCGCTTGCTCATAATTCTTTGCTTTTAAATAAAGAGATTGATAGAATTAATGAAGATTTACATAGTAATAAGGTTCTTTCGAGTTCTAAGGTTGGGGAGTATTTTAGGCTTAATTTATGTATTTCTGAGGATAAGAGAGATTTTTTTGAGAGTGAGGATACTTTGGATTATATTTATATAGGTAATAGTGGAAGTAATTCTGTTTTAATATCTAAGGAGATAAATTATAAGGTTAGTAATTTGGTTTTATTAAATTTGTTTCTTAATGATATTAGGGTTGTTAATGGTAGTAATGTTTATGTTAGTAGAAGTATGAGTAATGATGATTATAATATGATAAGTAGTAATAGTAGTTTATTAAGTAATGATACTTATTATTTGATTGCTAATAATCCTTCTAGTTATTATACTGGTAGTTATTATTATAATTCTAGTAGTAAATCTCTTGTAAGTTATAGTGAGGATGTATCTGTTTATTTAAGATTTGCTTTTGATATTGATTCTAGTACTAGGATAATAGGTGGTAGTGGTACTGTTGCTAGTCCTTATATACTTGAGGGAGGTGCTTCTTCGTGTTAATGAATAAGAAAGGTTTTGTTTTGATTGAGACTATAATTGTTATGAGTGTTATATCTTTGTCTATGATAATTCTTTATTCGACTTATAATAAGATGTTAAATAGTTATGGTTCGATTAGTTTTTATGATAATGTTGGAGATATTTATACTTCTTATTATGTTTATGGGTTAAGTGGTGCTTTGGGATATAATGGAAGTAGTGAGGTAATAAATGTTAGTAGTAATGCTTATGAGGATATATTGTCTAACTTTAATATAGAGAAAATATATTATTTTAATAAGAATGATGTTATTAAGTTAACTGATGATAGTTTGAATTTACTTAAGTATGATGGTAGTACTATTAATTATTTGAATAGTATTAAGAATAAAGTTAATAAGGAATGTGATAGTGAACCTTGTTTGACTGTAATTAAAATAACAAGAGATAATCATTATTACTTTGCAAAATATGAAGCATATAATAGTTAGGAGGAATTGTTTATGAATTATGAATTAGGTGTAATGTTTTTTAGTAATGTTTTTAATGGGGTGGCTACTGAGGATGAGGTTAATAGTTTGAATGAATATATTGATTTGTTAATTGGTAAGATGAGTGATGGAACTATTTCTTATGATGAGCAGGAGTTGTTAGATAATTATATTAATTATTTGAGGGAGAATTTATTATATATTGATTATGTTAATAAGTATGATAAGGTTGTTTATATTAAGAATGATTTAAGGCTTGAAGAGGAACAGATTGCTAAGGAGAAGGGTGAGGTTAAGGTTCTTGCTTTGAATAATAAGAATAATGGTATTGTTCTTACTTCTGTTATATTAGAGGTTGTTATTACTTTAGGTTTGATTATTGGTGTTTTTATTCTTGCTTTAAGTTGATTTTTAATATATAGTATTAGGTAGAAAGAGAGAAATGTATTATGGATATTTTAGAAGAAACTGAATTAAGAATGATGAAGGCTATAGAGAATATGGAGGGTAAGTTTAATAATGTAAGGGCTGGTAGGGCTAATCCTTCTATGGTTAGTGGTATAAGTGTTTTGTATTATGGAACTCTTACTCCTATTCAAAGTGTTGCTAATATTACTGTTCCTGAGGCTAGGCAGTTGTTTATTAAACCGTTTGATAGAAGTTGTTTAAAGGATATTGAAAGGGCTATTAATGAGGCTAATATTGGTATTACTCCAACTAATAATGGTGAGATGGTTATTTTAACTGTTCCGGAATTAACTGAGGATAAGAGAAGGGATTATGTAAAGCAGATTAAGGGTTTGTGTGAGGATTGTAAGGTGGCTCTTAGAAATGCTAGGGAGGATGCTAGAAATAGTGTTAAGAGAATGGAGTTAACTGAGGATCAAGAGGTTTCTTATTTTGATGATATTCAGGAGTTAATTAATAAGTATAATAAGGTTGCTGATGAGAAGACTAAATTAAAGGAAGAGGAGTTGATGACTGTTTAGGTAAAAAGGTTAGTTAATTCTATCTTTTTTATTTGATATACTTGTATGGTTGAAGGTGGTTGTTATGAAATGTTTTATAAAAAAATATAAGAAATATTTAATAGTGTTTTGTTTGATATTGTTTATGTCTTTTTTCTTTCCTTTTTCTGGGGATGATTTTTATTGGGGTTGTAAGTCTATTAGTTTGAATGAGTATGTTAATATTTATAATGATTTGTTTTTAAATGGTAGATGGCTTGGTAATACTTTAGCTATATTAATTTCTCGTAGTCATATTGTAAAAGCTTTATTTATTTCTTTTGTTTTATCTTTATTATTTTATGTTATTGATAAGCATGAAAGGATTAATGTATATTTGTTTTTTATTTTAATTATATTAATGCCTATTGTAAGGTTTTCTCAATCTATTGTATGGGGTAGTGGGTTTGTTAATTATGGTACTTCTTGTTTGCTTTATTTATCTATTTATTATTTAATTAAGAAGTATTATTATAGTGATTCTAAATTGTATATTAAGGTATTATTAATGTTGGGTTGTTTGTTTTCTTCTTTAATATTAGAGAATATAACTATTGCGATTGATATTATGTTGTTTGTAAGTAATATTGTTTATTATAGGAAGAATAAGAAGGTAAATAAAACGTTGTTTTGGATGTTTGTTGGAAGTTTAATTGGATCTATATGTATGTTTATTCATCCTAGTTATTTGAATATTGTTAATAATAATTCGGTTAATGAGAGGTATTTTCCTAGTAATGGTTATTATTATATGTATGTTATAAGAAGTAATTTAAGTCTTATATTTTATTGTTTGTTGTTTGATAAAGTTTTTGTTAATTTTGTGTTTTTAATTATATTGATTTATTTATTATTTAAGAATAAGATAAGTATTAAGTTATTTATGTTATATGTGTTTACTTTTATAGTTGGATTAGTTTGTACGGTTTTTGAGTTAGGTGATTGGGTTAAGATTGGTTGTGGTGTAATATATTTAATAAATATTATATATATATTATATAAGTTAGTTGGATTTGATAGAAAGATTGCTGAGTATATTGGATTGATTTTTTTGAATGTTATACCTATTTTACTTGTTAAGCCAATTGGTGAGAGATTATTCTTTTTGTCTTATGTATTGGAGTTATTAATATTATTTAGGGTAATTGATATTCTTAAGATTGAATTTAAGTGTAATTATGTATTAAAGATAGTGTTGTTGTTATTATATATTGTTTATTCTTTTATTTATATTAGTTCTTATAAGTATGAGGTTGATAGGGATAATTATATAAGAGAGAATCAGGATAAGATATTTCTTGAATTAGATAAGGCTCCTTTTGAAGAATTTGTGTGGTGGTATTTTATAAATGATGATTTTGCTAATAAGTATTATAATATGTATTATGGTTATTCTAATATTATGTATTTTGAAAGATAGTGATATGATATTTATCACTTTTTGTTTTTAATTTGCATAAGTTAGAATGAGGAGTGATTTTTTTGAATAATAATTTTAAAGAAATAGTTACTAAGGCTGTTATTGCTAAGAGTAAGAAAACGAGTAAGGATGATTATAGTATATTGGTAGAAGAGGATGTAAGTAATGTATTGGGTTGTTGGGTAATTAATCATAGTTATAAGGGATATAATTCGAATGGGAAGGTAGCTGTTAATGGTTCTTATGATGTTAATATATGGTATTCTTATGATAATAATAGTAAGACGAATGTGATTGCAAGGAAGTTTAATTATAATGATTTAATAGGTATTAACTCTAAGGAGAGTATTGGTGAAGGGAGTGAGGTTATTGTTAGATGTTTAACTGCTCCTAGTGCGAGTGGGGTTAATGTGAGTGGGAATACTTTGAATGTTAGTATTGAAAAGGAATTGGGTGTTGAGGTTATTGGTGATGTTAAGGTTAAGATAAATGTTTTGGATGATTATGATGATTATGAAGAGGATTTAAGTGATTATAAAGAGAATATGGATATAGATGAGGATTATTTAAATAAGAAATAGATGGATAGAGTTTTTTTCTATCTTTTTTAAGTTTAAAATGAATTAAAGTATGTTATAATTGAGGTAGGATATTGTGTTAAAGAGGTGATAAAAGGTATGAAAGAAAATAGTGATCCATTTAAAACAGATAAACCACTTTATGATTATAATATTGATTATGATTATTCTCATTTACCTAGAAGGTTAAGGGAATTAATAATTGAATTGGAAGGTTATGATAAAGATGGGGATTGGTTTAGTTATGATATGAAATTTTCTCAATTAGATATAGATGCTAAATCGTGTTGGCGTAATGGGGTAATTACTGAATATGATTATAAAACAATATTAAAGAAGTATGGAGGAATATATGATTAAGATAGAGAATTTTGATTTATTAAATTCGAGTGGAATAGGTTATGGTGGCCATGGGGAAGTAAAAGAGGAATTATCATTGATAATGAAAAGTGGTTTTTAAAGTATCCAAAATCAACTAGAAGTATGGATGTTGAAGGTTTATCTTATTTAACAACTCCTTTATCTGAATATCTTGGTTCTCATATATATGAATCTATTGGTTTAGATGTTCATAAGACAAAGCTTGGTGTTGCGAATGGTAAGGTAGTTGTTGCTTGTAAAGATTTTTTAGGTAGTAATGAGGTTATAATTGATTATAATATGATAAAAAATGAATATGATGAGGTTGTAGAAAGAGAAATGGAGAAGATATCTTCTAGTTCTAATGTTTTTTCAAATCATGTTCTTGAAGAGGTATTACTTATTATGGAAAAGAATAAGTATTTTAGAATTATTCCTGAATTAAAGGAAAGGTTTTGGGATATGTTTATCATAGATGCTTTTATTTGTAATAATGGTCGAAATGAAGGGAATTGGGGGATTAATTTTAAATAAGGATACAAATGTGTTAAGATTATCTCCTGTTTATGATAATGGTGCGTCTTTTTATAATAAATCTAGTAATGATAAGTTATCTTCAATTTATAGTGATGAATTTAAATTTAAACAATCTGTTTATGATGGTTGTTTTTCAATTTATGAAATTGATGGGAAAAGAATTAATCCTTTAAAGTTTATTGAAAGTATGAATAATGAGGAATGTAATAGAGCGATACTTAGAATTGTACCTAAAATTAATATGTATAATATTAAGAGAATATTTGATGAAATACCTGAGGAGTATAATGGTTTAATGGTATTAAGTGAAATTCAAAAGAAGTATTATTTAGAATCGCTTGAGTATAGATATGAAAATGTATTACTTCCTGTTTATAATAAATTACTAGGTATAGTGTCAACCAAAAATAGTTGACAGTGTGTTGTTTTATATGGTAATATATATTTAGTTTGAAAGAAGGAGGAAAGAATAATGGCTGTTAAATTAAGATTAAAAAGAATGGGTGCTAAGCAAAGACCTTTTTATCGTATTGTTGCTGCTGATTCAAGAAGTCCAAGGGATGGTAAATTTATTGAAGTAGTAGGAACTTATCAACCAATTTATAAAGATAATAATATTAATGTTGATGAAGAAAAAGCTTTAAAATGGTTAAATAATGGTGCTCAACCTACAGAAACTGTTAAAAATATTTTAACTAAGGCTGGAGTTTGGGCTAAGTATAAGAGTGGTAAATAGTTATGCATAAGGATTTAATTGATTTTACTTGTAATATGGTAAAAAGTTTGGTTAAGGAACCTGAGATGGTAAGTGTTCAGGAATTTTTAGGGGATGATGATTCTATTTTGTTAGAGGTTATTGTTCATGAAAGTGATATGGGACTTATTATTGGTAGGGGTGGAAAAATGGCTAATGCGATTAGAACCCTTATTCAGGCTTATTGTTATTTACATGAAATAAGAAATGTAAAAATAAATATCGATTCATTTTAATCGATATTTATTTTTATTTAATAATATTATAATTAAAGTAATTAATGTTATTGTTGTTCCTGTTTTTAAACCGGGTACGGTGTATTTAAATTCGATGGTATGTTGTCCTTTATCTAGTTCTAAAGCAAGTAATGCGTTATTTATATTTGTTTGTTTTGTTTTTTTACCATCTACGTATATATTCCATCCTTTATCATTTGATATGGTTGTTAGTAGTAATCCTTCTTCTTCTAAGTTGATTTCTCCGATGAAATGGCTATCGTTATAGTAGTTTGTTATTTCTAATTTATTTTTATTAATATTGTTAATAAATTCTTTATATAATTTATAATCTATAAGATATGTTTTAATGTTGTAATCTTTTCCTTTGTTATGAAGATATATTTTGAAATTAATAGTATCTCCTTTGTGTAGTAGGATAAATTCTTTGTTTTCTATGTATACTTCTTTATCGTTATATAATGTCGTGTAGGTGCTTTCGTAGTAGTTATTATCATTTATAAATATAAATTCATCTTTGTTAGCTGTATAATTGTATTCTATGTAGGCTTTATCTGATGATAGTATACAAACATTGCTATTTTGATTACAGTTTATTGTTTTTTTTGTGTAATTTAGTTCTTCCATAATATTTTTATCATTATTATTAATTAGTTTAACAATATCATTTAGGTTAGAATTATTATTAATATTTAATAAATTATTTGATGTTATAAAACCAATTGATGTTGCATCGTTATTAATATATAAGTTATTGTCTATTTTATCATAGTAATTTAATTCATTAGGACTAATAATGTATTTAATACCTAATAGACTATTAATTATTACATTATTGTAATAGTATTTAACTATTGCTTTGTCTGTGATGTTAAATTCTAGATTATTTTCTAGGAAGTTAATAACGTTATTGTTTCTAATGGAAGAGAAGTAAGATAAATCGTTGTAGTTAAGTAGTAGTCCGTTATTAACTATTGTTTTGTTGTATATTCCTACTCTGTATATAGAACTATCATTTATTTTGTTTAATGTATTGTATGTATTATTATATGTATTGGTGTAGTTTGAATATGTATTGGTGTTACCTATGTTTTTAAATGATAATAAGGTATTAAAGAATAGTTCTATAATTAGGATGTAACATATGTAATTTTTATAATTATTGTTATTTTGCATAAATGAATAATATAATATAAAGATAAATGATATTCCTAGGTATATTAATTTGGCTATTAGATTTTGTCTTTCTGATATGGATAGGTTACCTGAGGTATAGAATCCAAGTAGGATAATTAGTATGAATGATGTATAGAATATTATATTAAATATTAATGATTTTTTATCTGGGTTGTTATAGTTTCTAAATGATAGATATATTAAGAAGAATGATATAATAAATGAATATCTTACTGGGTAGTAGATTGGCATTGATAGCATGTGCCATGAGTAGTCTAGTAAGTTGAAACTAACTGATAGTAGGAAGAATAGAACAACTCCTAGGGAGGCTAGTCTTTCTTTTAATGTGATATTTTTGTTGAAGAAGTATTTTGCTGAATTAATGTAGGCAAATATACTGATATAAACGTTAGGGGTACCGTATTCTAGATCTCCGTTTGAAAATGATGAGAAGGTTAGTTTGTAGAATATGTTAAGGAAGTCTAGATCAAATTTGAAATAGTTATTTGAAAATTCACTTATGAGTGATGCTTTTCCGTTTAGTAGTTCTAGTATAACTGGTAGTAATGCGAATGAGGTAAGTAATCCGCTTAGGAGGGAGGATATGGTGTATTTAATAAGTTTTTCTTTGTTATATCCGTTAATGATTGTTTTGTATATGAAGTATATTACGCTGAAAATACATATCATGTATCCTATATAAAAATTAAATAAGATGGCTAAGGTTAGGGTGATTAGGTATGTATGGTATTTATTTTCTTTGAATATTTTATCTATACCTAGGATGACTAATGGGAACATGATTACTGAATCAAACCACATGTAGTTGAAGTAGTATAGTATGTTATAGGCGCATAGGCTGTAGCATATGCTGAAGAGGTAATTTGTTTTGTTTTTGTTATTATAGTTAAGGTATACTAGCATTGTTAGTGATGATAAACATATTTTAATTGGTACTATAAAGTTGTAGAATGACATTATGTTTTTAAAGAAGAATGCGAGTAGGTTTGTTATGTTGAATGTATAATAAATCATACTTGCATAGGTGTTGAATCCTAGTAAGCCTTTAAATGAATAGTATAGACTATTTTTGTTTTTAATTGTGTTAATTAGGTTTGAAAGTAGTCCTGGGTACTGGCTGTAACCGTCTATATGGGCTATAACTTTATCTCCGAATGGATATATGTTATTGATTATATATACAAGTAATATAATGGTTAATGGTATTATAATTGTTAGGATATAATCTTTGTATTTAGTTATTATTTTTTTCATAAATCTTATCACCATAATAATTTTATCATAATTGACAAAAACATTACATAATAATTTGTTTTTTTAATTTTAGTTTGTTATACTTACTTTATGAGGATGTGAGTACAAGTGGTTAAGAAAACTGGTAATTATGATGAAAGTTCTATTAAGATATTAGAGGGATTAGAGGCTGTTAGAAAAAGACCTGGTATGTATATTGGTTCTACTGATAAGAGGGGTATGCATCATTTGGTATGGGAAATAGTTGATAATTCGATAGATGAAATAATTAATGGTTATGGTAATAAGATTAGTATTAAGATAAATAAAGATAATTCTATAACTGTAGCTGATAATGGTAGAGGTGTTCCTATTGGAATGCATTCTAGTGGAAAGTCAACGCCTGAGGTTATTTATACTATATTGCATGCTGGTGGTAAGTTTGAAACTGATGGGTATAAGGTATCTGGTGGTTTGCATGGTGTAGGTGCTTCTGTTGTTAATGCTTTATCTGAGTATATGGATGTAACAATTTTAAGAGAGGGAGAAATTAATCAGATTAAGTTTGTTAATGGTGGTGAGGTTGCTAGTCCACTTAAAAAGATTGGTACGAGTAAGGCGACTGGTACTATTGTTACTTTTAAACCTATGGAAAGTATATTTAAGAATTTGAATTTTAGTTATACTACTATATGTGAAAGGATGCAGGAAAGTGCTTTTTTGTTAAAGGAATTAACTGTTGAAATTGAGGATATACCTGATGAGAAGAAGAGTGTATATCATTATGATAATGGGTTGATATCTTTTGTTGAGTATATTAATGAGGATAAAGAGGTTCTTCATAAGGTTATTCCTATTCATGGTAGTAAGAATACGATAGATGTTGATATTGCTTTGCAGTATACTGATAGTTATACTGAAAGTATTATTTCGTTTGTTAATAATGTTAAGACTAGTGATGGTGGTACTCATGAGGTTGGGTTTAAGACTGGTATTACAAAAGCTTTTAATGATTATGCTAAGTCAAATGGTATTCTTAAGAGTAAGTCAGCTAATTTTGAGGGAACTGATGTTAGGGAAGGTTTAACTGCTGTTATTAATTTAAAGATTCCTGAGAATTTGTTGCAGTTTGAAGGTCAAACTAAAGGGAAGTTAGGAACTCCTGAGGCAAGGCATGTTGTTGAGAGTATTGTTTATGAAAGTATTAAATTTTATTTGGAAGAGAATAAGGAAAATGCTTTGAAGATAATTGAGAAGATGAGTAAGAGTAAAGTAGCTAGAGAAGCGGCTAGAAAGGCAAGAGAAGAGGCTAGAAATGGTAAGAGTAAGAAGAGTGAGGCTCAAAGGTTGTCTGGTAAGCTTACTCCTGCTCAGACTAGAAATCCGAAGAAGAATGAATTGTTTATTGTAGAGGGAAATTCGGCTGGTGGTACTGCTAAAAAGGGTAGGGATCGTAAGTTTCAGGCTATTCTTCCTCTAAGGGGTAAGATTCTTAATACGGAAAAGACTAGTGGTCCTGAGATTTTTAAGAATGAAGAGATTAGCACTATGATTAATTGTATTGGTGCGGGATATGGTGCTGATTTTGATGTTAAGGATATTAATTATGACAAGGTAATTATTATGACGGATGCGGATGATGATGGTGCTCATATTCAGTGTTTGCTTTTAACTTTCTTTTATAGGTTTATGAAACCTTTAATTGAGGAGGGACACTTGTATATAGCTATGCCACCTTTATATAAAGTGGATTATGGTAAGAATCATATTTATTGTTGGACTAATGAGGAATTAAAGGAAGCAACTAGTGGAAGACAGAATTATAAAGTTCAAAGGTATAAGGGATTAGGTGAGATGAATCCGGAACCTTTATGGACTACAACTATGAATCCGGAGACAAGGAATTTAATAAAGGTTAATATAACTGATGCTTTGCTTGCTGAGAAGAGGGTAAGTGTATTAATGGGTGATGTTGTTGAACCTAGGAAAGAATGGATTAATGAGAATGTTGAGTTTAGTTTAGAGGATGATTATGTTATTGAAACTAAAAGATAATGGTTAATTTATTTGAAATATGATATAATGAATATGTAAGGGAAACTTACATATTCATAAAAAAGGAAAGTTACTTAACATTCCAATGTTGAGTGCTTGCCACAAAAAATATGTGTAAGCACTTAATCTATTGAATTTAGATTGAGTGCTAATTTTTTTATATTATTTTCTTTACTAGAATAAATAGTAAAGCGAATAATAGGAAGATGATAAGATTTAGAGAAATAATCAATAAATCTTTTTTTGTTATCTTCATAATATCAGCCTCCTTTCATTGGAAAGGTGGCAAGCACTCAAAATGTTAAATAATTCCCTTAGGTATTAGTATAACTTATAATAAATTTAAATGCAGTAGAAAAATATAAGAAATAGCACGAACAAATGTTCGTAAACTTGACGG
>CAZTEJ010000020.1:0-13932 GCA_964612605.1 uncultured Clostridium sp.
TACTATCTTTTGTACATGTATATAGTGTTAAATCAAATGTTGTTTCTATCATTTCTTCTACTTCATTTCCTTTTAATACTTCTATTAGTTCTACTTCATATTCATATTTATTATTGTTCACATCTATAAATATTACTTTATCTTTTTGATTTAATTCTTTTAATTTTCCAAAGTGATATTTATAATTATGTCCACATATTATGAATTTATCCATTATATTTCCGTAATATAGTCCTGGAGATTGTTTTAATGTTTCGTATGTATATCCGTTTGTTATTGGTAAAAATAGGTTTAATGATGGTATTTCTAAGTATCCTATGTATTCTATATTATTTATTGTTATTGTATTAAATCCATTATCGTTTATACTTATTTCGTTTGAACTTATTATATTATTTATAGTATTATCTATGTTTTTTGATGAGTTTTTTTCTTCGTATATATAATATAGTGTTATATTTAATGATGATAGGATTAGTAATAATCCGGTTAGTAATAGTATTTTTGATATTTTATTCATGTGTATCTCTTTTACTATATAATAAACTTATTAATATAAATAGTAATCCGCTTGATAGTAGTTCTAGTACTAATGTATAGTTTTGTCCGGTTTGAACTAATGTTTTAGTATTTGTTATAGTTATAGTGTTATTTGTTTTTTGATATGTATCTATATATCCTTTTGGGATATTTATTTCTTTTACGGTATATTCTTTTTGTTCTATGTCTTTCCAAATATATGTCCAGTTATTTTCTTTGTTTAATTTAATTGTATCTATAATTGTTTCGTTATCTAATAATTGAACTTCTATGTAATCTGGAAGGTTATTTTTATCGTTTTTATTACTTATTGTTGTATTCCATACTTTAGTTACTGTTAAATCTATTAAGTTTATTATTTCTGTTTTTGGTTTTGATGTTATTTCGTATATAAACTTGTTATCTTGTTCTTTTGGTATTACAACTAAATATGGTGTTATATTAGAATATCCGTCTACTTTATTTGTTTGTTTTACTAGATATAGTCCAAGTGGAAGATTATCAAATGTTACTTTTCCATCTTTGTTGCTTGTTTTTGTTTCTTTGGTTGTTGTTGGTGTAATACAGTTATTGATATCGTTTGTTAGGTTACTTTGGGTTAAATCGTCTAGGGATGCTTCACATGTTATGTTTGTATCGTATATGTATTCGTAGTTATAGGTTGTTGAGGATAGGGTTGCTATTTTGTATAGGCTTATTTCTATTCCTTCTATGTTGGTATTTGTATCTTTTAATGTAAAGGTGATATCTAATTTTCCTTTTTTATTATAATCTATTACGTCTGCTTTTACGTTTAAACATAGTAATAAATTTATTATTATTATGTATTTTATATATTTCATACTTACCTCCTTAAATATTCTTTTCCGTTTGGATATAGATATTTATCGTATTGTATATTATTTACTGGTTTTATTATAATTATTATTAATAATATTAGTATTATTGGTATTGTTAGTATTGGTATTACTGTTAATTTATCTATTTTAATTGCTTCTGTTGTTATGTATGATCTATTTGTGTTATTATCTATTCTTTTGCCTCTTACTAGTAATCTATGGGAGTTTATTCCATATGGTGTGCATGTCATTAGGGTTACATAATCTTCGTTTTTATCTATTGCTAGATTTTCTGTGTTTGATGGTTTTACAATTGTTATTTTATCTACTTCGTATGTTAATACTTCATCTAGTATTGTTATTTGGAAGATATCTCCTTTTTCTAATTTGTCTAGGTCTGTGAATAATTTTGATGATGGTAGTCCTCGATGGGCTGATAGAACACTGTGGGTGCCTTTTCCTCCTATGGGAAGGCTTGTTCCTTGAAGATGTCCTACGTATTTTGATAGGGTTTTTGTGCTTGTTCCGTGATATATTGGTATTTCTACTTTTATTTTATCTATTGTAATGTATCCTATCATGCCTTCGTTGTTTATGTTTAGGACTTGATTGTAGTTGGTTGGTTCATTATATGTTAGTAATGGATATTTTAATTTTGATAGTTTTTGATTGTATTTGTTTGCTTCTTCTTTTAGTTTGGTATAATCTATGTTTTCGTTGTTTGTTAAGATATTTTCGTAATTGTATATTGTTTTTGTTCCATTTTTTTCATTTATATAACTACTTAGTTTTGGATATGAAAGGATTAATAGACCTATGATGAATAGTATTATCATTATAATAGTACTTCTTCTTTTCATAATCTATTCTCCATTCTTATATATTTTTATATAGTCTTAATTTTGTTACTAGTAATAATCCGCTTATTAATGTGATTAGGGAACCTATTGTTATAAATAATGTTGTTCCTTTTCCACCTGTTTCTGGTAATTGTTTTCCGGTATAGTTTATTACTTTAACTTGTACTCTTTCATATGTTTGATTATTTAATTTTCCTTTTATTTCTAATTTAATGTAGTTTGTTAATTTATTATATCCTTCTGGTGCAGTTATTTCTTCTAAATAGTATGTTTCTTCATCTAATCCTTCTATAATTGCGTTTCCAGCTTTTATTAGGGTTCCTTCTTCGTCTGGAAGTGCTAGGCGGTATGTGTTGGTTGTTTCTTCTTTTAATACTACTTTTATATTGTTTTTATTTTTATCTAGTAGTTTAAATTCGGCTCCTGTTAATATTTCGTCTTCTTTATTTGTTTTAATTAAATTAAATATATAAGTATATGTAATAGTTTTGTTTTCTGGTGTTTTTTCTATTTTATTATTGTTATTGTAGGTAAGATATGTTTTGTTTATATTTCCTTCTTCTTCTAGGTTTGCTTCTTCATTTAATAGTGCGGTGTAGTAAATATCTATATTGGTATTTAGTGGTCTTGTTTTAATAAATTCGTCTGTAAATGTGATAATAAATGTATAGTTTTTATTTGTTGTTGTTATTTTATAATTTGTATTATCTACTAAATCATTACCAATTTTAACTATAATATCGTTATTAAATGTTAGTCCTTTGTCCATTACATCGTATAGTGTATAGTTTGTATAACCAGCACCAGTTGTAATGGTTGTTTTATATTTTACGTTACTTCCTATTGTTGTATCATTTTCTTTTTGGTATAGTCCGGTGCTGTTTTCTTCTACTAATTTTTCTAGTCCTGGTTCTTTGGTATTTTTTTCGTTTATAATTCCATTTGGATTTGTTGTTGTTAGATGTAAGATTGTACCTACGCCGGATTTGATTAGGTAATATCCTAGGTCTAGGTTTGTAAATGTTACTGTGGTGGTTGTTGCTTTTATTGTTTGGGTAGCGTCTATGTTGTTTGTTTTAGCATAGTTTAAGGCTTCTTGTGCGAATAAGGATTCGCTGGCGTTATTTACCCATGTATAGTATGTATCTCCTCCATTAGTGTTTGCTTGTAGGTATTGTTTTACGGTTTCACTTTCTATAAATGGTTTCCAGGTACTTGCTCTATAGATGTAGTTATCTCCTTCGTATGTTTCTAGGTCTAGTATTTTGTAGATTTCATATGTTTCGTTTACGATTGTGTTGTTAATGGTAATTGTTCCTTTGGTTGTTTTGTTGTTTGCTGCGTATACGTTTGTTATGCTTAGCAGTAAGATTAGTAAGATATTAATTGTTTTTTTCATTATATTTCCTTCTTTCTTTTAATATATATAGTACAGGTATTGTAATAAATATGGTACCTGTTGCTACTAGGATTATATTTAGACTGCTTCCTGTTTTAGGTAGGATATATCCTGATATATTTGTAAAGTTTATTGTTGTATCGGTTGTTAGTTCTATGTTTTCTAAGGTGGTTTCTAGTAGTTTGGTTTGGTTATCGTTAATTTGGTATTTAACTATAAATCCATCTTTGTTAAGCTCGTTTATTGTTAGTTTACTAGTATATGGTAAGTTTGTTATTAATATGGTTTCGTTATGTTTTAAATTTATATTTGCTTTTCCGTCTAAGAATGTAATTGTATCTTCTTCTTGGTTGTTTTTGATTATATTATATGTTCCTGTTAATGGTGTATTATGATATGTTGCATTTATTTCAAATTGAAATGTTTTATTTGATTTTACACCTTCTACTGTTTTGGTAATAAGTAGATTTTTAGTTAAAACGTTATTTATTAATGTGTTATTTACTAATGTGGTTGTTGTATTTCCGTAAGATACTGTTACGTTATAGTTATTTTGATCTAATTCATGGAATGTATCTGTTTCTAACTCGTGCAAGATGTAGTTATGTCCTGATGGGATGTTATTAAATACTACTTTTCCTGATTTGTTTGATGTAGCTTCTAATTTATAATTTTCATCTATATGTTTTAGTTCATGCATGCAAGGGCAGTTTTCGTCGTGAATTATTTCGAATTTCACTCCTTCTAAAGGGGTATTTCCGTAGTTTGATAGTTTTGTAAATTCAAGTTTTGATTTGTATCCTTCTACTTTTGGGATTTTGAAATTTATTTCTTTTTGTACGGGATCTTTATTTGATTCTTTAATTAGGTATGTAAGTGTGGTTGTTCCGTTTGTGTTTAAACTTGTATTGTAACTAAAGTTTGTTTGTTCGTTTTTAAGTCTGATTCGGTATGTTAATTTGTATGTGTAATATTTTATATTGTCTTTAGTTATTTCAGTATAGTTTGATTTTTTTAAATCCCAGCTTATGGTATCTGTTTTATCGTTATAAGAAGCCGTGTTGTCTGATGTTGTAGATAGGGTTACTGATTTGTTTAGTTTTTTATTTTTATCATATATTCCGATGAAGTCTATAACATTAGTTTCATTTTGGTTTGAATTCATTGGATCGTTTGCAACCCATGATGCTTCTATTTCGGTACTACTTAATTGTTTGATATCTGATAGGATTTCGTTGTATGCTTTATCAAGTTCACTTGCGTTATCTGAGTCAAAGTATTTGTTTGAACCTATGTATGATTTTAACCATGTTTTGTATGGTTCTACGGTGTGGTATAGGGTTTGTGCTGTTCCGTCTTTTACTGCTTCGCTTAGGGATTTTGTTATTCCTGGTGCGATTGCATAGTATCTGTTTTTGTAGTAATTATAGTTGTTTGCTTCTGAATCTGTATCTATAGTATGACCTTCAGCAGTAATATATTGAAGCGCATATAATGAATAATTATCTTTCATTGAATTAACTCCAACTCCAATAGAATAAATAGAAATACCGTTGTTTTTGATTATTTTTGCTAGTTCTTCTGCTCTTCTTGCACCGTAGTCACTGTAGTTTGTACCCCATATATCCTTATCACCTTGAATATTATAGAAATTACCATTAATATGGGAAGATACTTTATTAAATGTTGCACCATTAATACTTGAATCTGTAGTATAACCTTCATATCCATTTTTAGTGATACTGTAGGTTGTGGGAAGACCATCTGTTAGAAATATAATATACTTATTGGTAGCAGTACTTCCTTTTAACATATCATAAGCCATTGATAAACCTGCTTCCATATTAGTCCAGTTAACTGTTTTAGATGGTGCGTCTATTTTATTGACTTCATTTATTTTATTATTTTTTTCGGTTTGAGTTTTGCATGATGATAGTTCAGCTACTTTTGTTGCATCTCTATTGAATGCGACTACTCCTACTTGTCTTTCGACGTCTACGTCTTTTGAATAATTATAAAACTCATTTATAAAATTATTAGCAGATTCTTTTGCTTTTGTTAATTTACTTTCGCTAGATGTACTTCCGTTAAAACTGTCGTTCATGGTATTTGATTTGTCTATAACTAACACTACTGCTACGCTTTTTGGTATTGTTGTTTCTTCTACTTTTTTAGTTGTTTCTACTGTTAGGGTTATATCGAAGTAATTTTCTATTTCGCTTGGTGAAATAGTTTTGCTTACTGTAATTCCGTCTTGTGTTGTTGTTCCTCCTTCGTATTTTATTTGTTTGTTATTTGTTATTGCATAAATATTTATTATTGGATTTAATAATAGTCCTAGTATAACAAATATATTAATTAGTTTTTTCATAGTAAACCTCCCTGAATTACCATATTTTAATTATTATTTTACCTATTATATCTTCTTTTTTTATATTTCCTATTTCTGTATTTCTTGAATCATTAGTGTTATTTCTTTCATCATTTAATACAAAATATTCATTTTCTGTAACTTGGATTGGATATTCTATATTTGTATTTCCTCTTTGTAAATCTGTAATATATTCTTCTTCTAATTTAATACCGTTAATGAATACTTCTCCATCTATATTAATATTAATAGTATCTCCTGGTGTACCTATTACTCTTTTGACAAGGATTTTGTTTCCATAATAGAATGTGATTATATCACCTGTTTTGTAGGTTTTTTGTTTTATAGTTAGTACAATATTACCTTCCTTATACAAGGGATTCATATTTGATGATGTAATTTCTACAACAGGTGTTAGTAGTGTTGTTATAAGTGAGACTAACGCAATTATAATTACTAAGATACTTAGGGTACTTCTTAGTATTTTATTGAAACTATATTTGTATTTTTCTCTATATATTTCTTTTTCGATATCTTCTATAGATATATCATTATAGTTTAATTCTTTTTTCATGTTGTTTTCTTTCTAGGTTTTGGAGAATTTTTAATATTTACTTTGGTATTATTTTTCTTTGTTTCTTTGGTTTGTTTTCTTTTCATATCGGTTTCCATTTTTTTGCATTTTGCTTTAACGTTATATAAATATTCATCAGCACACTTTTGAGCGTTTTCAAATATTTCGTGTAACTTAATTGTTGCTTCTGCTATTGAACCTGATTCTTCTATTTTAATTTTTTTGTTTTCTAGTTCTTTTGTTAGTTTTTTATTTTCTTCTTCTAGTTCTTTAATTCTGTTTGCTTGTTTTAATAGTAATTCTAGTAGGTCTTTTCTTTTAATTCTTTTTAATTCATTATTTTCCATATACCCTCCTGAAAATAGTTTTGTTTGTTTAGTTTTATATACTAAGTAGATTTTTAAATTTTGTCAATAATTTTTTTGCAGTTTTTTAAAATTTGTACTTATATATCATATGAAGTAAATTATTAAAGTATTAAAAAAATTCCTTAATTGGAATTTCTTTCTTTATGTTTTTTTGTTATTTCATTTATTTTTCTAAAGTGATGATTTATTCCTGATTTTGTTATTGGTTTGTCTGTTTCTAGTGAAACTATTTTAGATAGTTCTTCCATTGATGTATCTGGATATTTTAACTTATATTCTATTATTTCTTTGGTTCTATCATCAAGTAGCATTATTAAATCATTTTCTTTAAGATAATTTATGTTATTAATTAGATTAGTACTATTTCTTAAGCTTTTTTCGTAATTAGCTTGTTCGCAATTATTTAATCTATTAACCATATTTTTATGATCTTTGTATATTCTTATATCTTCGAAGTAAAATAAAGCATTAATTGCGTTAAGGTATTTAATAAAATCACTTATTTGTTCACTTTTCTTTAGGTATACCATATATTCGTGTTCTCTTTTTAATACTTTTGTATTGAATTTTAAATAATGCATTAGTTTGTTAATTAGTTTAGCATCTTCTTCGTCTTTAATAAGGAATTCTAGGTGATAAACATTTTTCTTTGGATCATTTATACTTCCGCAGGAAAGGAATACTCCTTTAAGAAATGCGACTTTTTCTTCTTTGCTTCCGTCTTTAATATTATTAGTCATGTTTTCAATTTCTTTAGTTATGATATCTACTTTATTTTTTATTTCTAATATATATATATTTCTTTTTTTAAATCTGTTTATGGTTCTTATTGTTAAGTGAATATCTATATTGTATTGTTGTTTTATTAGTTTAAATAACCATCTAGCAGTGGATGCGTTTTCTGTATAAATTGATAGTATGTTATTGATGGTAATACTGTTGAATTTAAGATATACCCAGAGTGAGATTAAGTTTTCTGGAGTTAATAGGGTATCTTTGGTAATTTCATCTTTTATTTGAGTTGTAAAGGTCATAATGGGTAATCCTTTCTATTTTTTATTCATAAGTAGTTTAACTAGTAAACTAGGATTTTGATCGTTAACTATAATGTTGTATATGGTATTAATAATAGGCATTTTTATTTTATTGGTTTTGATTAGTTTATAAATACTGTGGAGGGTGTAATATCCTTCAACTGTATTATTTTCTAAAAATATATTTTTTTCTTCTCTTGTCATTCCTTTACCAATCATAACTCCAAATTTAAAATTCCTACTTTTAATAGAGGTGCAAGTTAGTAAAAGATCTCCAACACCTGCATAGGATAAGCATGTTTTGGGATTTCCTCCTAGGGATTTAATTAGTTCTTTAATATCGTTTAATGATTCGGTTATTAGGAAGCTTTGGGTTGATTCTGGATATCCCATACCTGATAGCATACCTGCTGCTATGGCTATGACGTTTTTTATGCTTCCGCATATTTGAATTCCAATTAAATCGGTTGTTTCACGTAGTTTAACACTGTCGCTAACTAGTGATTTTTTTATTAGTTTAATTGCTTTCTTGCTGTGGGATGCAATGGATAGTCCTACGGGGTGTCCTTTTGCCATATCTATTGCAAATGATGGTCCTGATATAATTGCAATATGTTTGGTTTTTAATTTGCTTTGGGCAACGTCGCTTAGGAATGCACAACTGTTATTTTCTATTCCTTTTGATGCAATACATACTATGGTTTTACTATTAATATATTTACTAATATCATTACATACTTGACCTACGTAGGTTGCTGTTGTCATAATAAATATTATATCTTTGTCTTTGCATAGTTCTTCTAAAGTATTGGTTAGGATGATATCTTTTGGAATTTTTACATCTTCTATTACACTTTTTATTCTTTTATTCTTTTTATATTCTTTGTATTTGTCTTCATTGGAAGTCCATACGGTTATATTATTATTGTTTTTATGTAGCATTAACATCATTGCTTGACTATAACTTCCACTTCCAATTAGTCCTATATTCATTTTTTATCACTTTCCTTAATACTTTATAAGTATATCATGTATTTATTTTTATTTAAATTAAAAAAATCTATCTTGGGATAGAAGTTGTGTTTAATTTACTTTGTATTTAGTTCTTCTAACATTTGTTTTTTTAGTTTATCTATATCTGTAAAGAATACTTTATGTCCTCTATTGTTAAGTTTTAATAAATTCCTAAAGTTAGTAAGTATCTCTTTTGTTAATAGGTTACCTACTTTTGCCGGCTCTCCATTTATTGTATGAACATGATCAATATATTTTTCTAGTGTTGGAAAAGCATTTTGAAATAGTATTACAGATTCATCCTCTAATATTTTTCTTATAAAGATTGTATTACAAAATCCATACTTTTCCATTTTTTTATCTATAATTTTTTGATATTATTCTACTTTACTGCTTAATGGGATAAACCATAATATATCTTTATCTTTTATCGTAAAATACGTTGGTCTCTTTTTTCCTCGTTCATGATTTGACATTAGGTTTTCGTCATCAACTTTATCAAAAAAATCATCTTTTATGTGATATAAATATCCGGTTTTTATTTCCATATAATCATCTCCTTGTTGTATATAATATCATAGTGTAAAAGAAAACTCTAGCATGAGATAGAGTTTTCCAAACATTTTCCTTCGGGATCATTTATTACTCGCACCACCCGTAAGCGAGAAACATTGTCGACCGGGATCATTTATGCCTCGCACCACCCGGAAGCGAGAAACATTTACTTTTTTTCAAGTACATTTATAATATACTATATTTTATGCTTAAAGTCAATTATTTATTCGAGATTTTTTTCAGATATATTCTTCTATTTTTGTTAGTTCTTCTTTGTTTAGTAGTTCTTCTATTTTGATTTTATTAGAATATAAGTGTAATAATTTTTCATAGTAATCTAGTTTTTCTTTTACTTCTTTTAAACATTTGCTTATTGCATTTCTTGATACGTTATATTCATCTGATATTTCTTTTAGAGTTAAATTATCACAATAATATGCTCTAAAATAATTTCTTTGAATTTCAGTTAATAATACTCCGTAATAATCAAATAAATTATTATAATAAACTATTTCTTCCATTACATTAAATCCTTTAGAAGTCCGTAAATATATTCTTCTATATCAAATGATTTTAGATCGTCTATTCCTTCTCCTAGACCAATAAATTTAACGGGTAAATGAACTTCTTCTTTGATAGCAAGAACTATTCCTCCTTTGGCTGTTCCATCTAGTTTTGTTAATACAATACCGGTAATATTAGTTATTTCTTTAAATCTCTCTGCTTGATTAATACCGTTTTGTCCCGTTGTTGCATCTATTACAAGTAGAGTTTCATGTGGTGCGTTTGGAATTATTTTTCCTATTACTTTGTTTACTTTTTCTAATTCTTTCATTAAATTAACTTTATTTTGTAGTCTACCTGCTGTATCTATGATTATAATATCTGATTGTTGTTTAAGTGCTTCTTCTAATCCATCGTAAATGACACTGGAGGGATCTACGTTTTCTTTTCCTACAAATGATGAATTTGTTCTTGTTGCCCATTCTTCTAGTTGTTTAACTGCTCCTGCTCTAAATGTATCTGCTCCTATCAACATTACTTTTTTATTTTGTTTTCTATATATGTTGGCTAATTTACCTATGGTTGTTGTTTTTCCTACTCCGTTTACTCCTACCATTAGAATAACTGTAGGTCCTTCGCTTTGGATGTTTATTTTATCTGTTAGGTTTTCTCCTCCAACGTATACTATAAATAATTCATCGATAATAATATCTCTTAATGTTTCGGTATTATCTATTTTTTCTTCTTTAACTCTTTTCTTTATTTTATCAATGAATTTAAATGTTGTATTAACTCCTATATCTGCTTTTATTAATATGCTTTCTAATTCTTCAAAATATTCGTCATTTATTTTGGTGAATTTATGACCTAATATGTTTAAATTAGATATAAATTCGTTTCTTGTTTTTTCTAATCCTTTATCGTATAGTTCTATATTTTCTTTTTCTTCTTTTTTAAATATTTCTTTAAATTTATTAAATAACCCCATATAAACCTCCTATAGATTACATATAACTTTGTCTGTATTAATTGTTACTTTATAATTATCTTTATCTATTTTAATATCAATAGTTCCACTACATTTTCCACTTACGTTTTCTAAGTCTAAATCATTAATATTAATATTATTTAATCCACTTATTAGTGTGTTTTTAGCTGTGCTACAACTATTACCTACTATATTTATTGTTGTTTCACTCATATTGCAATAAATAACTTCGTCAACTAGTATTTTAGCTGATTCTTCTATTTGTTCTTTATTTATTTTAATTAGTTCAGTTTTGCTATTTCCAAGGGCTTCTTGAATATTTGGAACTGCTATCATAACAACTAGTCCTAGTATAACTACGGTGATAATTAATTCGATTAATGAAAATCCTTTTTTATTCATTTATGTTTCCTCCTTTACTATAAAGACAACCGCAATAATTTTGTCTATATAAATCATATTCTTTAGATATTTCTATGCTTCTTTTGTAACCATCTTCTTTTTTAAAATCTGATAATAAATATTTAACATTATAAATATTTTCTAATTCTAATCCTATTTCGTTAATAACTTTGCTATTTTTATAGGGACTAACGGTTAGGGTTGTTCCAAAATAATCAAAATTATTTTCTTTTGCTAGATAGGCTGTTTTTTCTAATCTTAGTTTATAACAAATATGACATCTTAAACCGTTTTCTGGTTCGTTTTCGTATCCTATAACTTTATTATGATATTCATTGTTTAAGTAATCTATTTCCATGTATTTAATGTTTAATTTGTTAAGTAATTTGATTTGAATATTTTTTCTTTTAATGTATTCATCAATTGGTTCTATATTTGGATTATAATAAAGAACTGTTATATCAAAGTAATTGTTTAATTTTTCTAGTACTGCTGATGAGCATGGACCACAGCAGGAATGTAATAGGATTGTTTTTTTGTTGTCAAAGGTTTTTATTATTTTTTTCATTTCTTCATTATAATTAATATTCATTTATTGTACCTCCAAATAGTTTCCTTTATCTAAATGTAATATTCCTTTTTTATCTCCAACGCTTGCATATATTTTTTGATATTTTTTCATTATATCAATTTTATCTATACTTATGTAAACTGTGTTTCCGTCATTCATATAGAATACGAAGATTTCTTCGTCGGTTATATTACCGTTTTCATCTATTGTTGGAGAATATTTTATTTCTCCAATGGAATTTATTATATCATAATCTAGTTCTTTCATACTAGATAGAAATTTATTTAGTGTTGTTTCTGGAACATAGTTGATTAAGATAGGGATGCCTAGATAGTTTCCCTCAATCTTATTACCATTACTTAAATAATACATATTATCGTATTCGCATATAATTTTGTTTTCTTCTATTTCGATAATTAATTCGAATTTAATTGTTTTTTTGATTTTAACATTGTTTATTAAGTTGATATTTTTAAGATTATTACTTAATTTTTTTCTGTTAATAGTTAGTAGTGGTGGGTAATTTTTTATTCCTGCTGTTTCTATAATTGTATTATCACTAATTAGGTCATTGCCTATTATAATTATATTTTTAGTTGGTACTTTGAATAAATAGAATGTACCATAAATTAATAAATAAAATATTAAAAGGAATGCGAGTAGTTTAATGTAATTGAATTTTTTCTTTTTTTTCTTTTTCATTTTATCATACCTTTAATTACATCGTATATAATGGAGCTGCTATTGGAAATTGACATGTTTTGTAGATTTTGTTTGAAGTTATTGTATATTTCTTTATTATTTAGTAAGTAATTTATGTTATCTTTTAATATTTCTTTGTTAAGTTCTTTTTCTTCTATAAGAATGCAGGCGTTATTGTTTTTTAGGGATAAGGCGTTATAATATTGATGATTGTTGGCAACGTATGGGCTAGGAATTAGTATGGAAGGTATGCCGAGTGAGGTGATTTCGCTAATGGTGCTGGCACCTGCTCTTGTTACCATTATATCTATATCTTTAAGTAAGGAACTTAAGTTATCTATGAAAGAAACTATTGTAACGTTTTTACTGAATTTATTTTTGCTGAATTCATCATAGTAATTTCTTCCGGTTATGTATAATACGTTATAGTTTTCATTATCTATGGAAGATAGAAAATCTATCATTTTGTTATTCATAACTTTAGAACCAAGGGATCCTTGTACGATAAGAACACATTTTTTATCATAACTTAGTCCGTATTTGGTTCTACTGGTAGGTTTAATGTTTAATGCGTTTTCTGAGCAAGGGTTTCCTGTTAGTATGCATTTATCCTTTGGAAAGTATTTTAATGTATCTTCGAAGCTTACGCCGATTTTGTCTGCAATTTTTATTAGAAGTTTATTGCTTTTTCCTGGAATTGAGTTTTGTTCGTGTAGAAATGTTTTTATGTTTAGTTTATGGGCAGCGAGTATGACTGGGAATGTAACGTATCCTCCTACTCCGATAACTATATCTGGGTTAAAATTTTTAATGATTTTTAATGATTTTTTATATGCTTTTTTAATTAGATTGATATTTTTAATATCTTGTTTAATATTTGTTTTACTAAATCCATAGATTTCAATGGATTCGAAAGGGATACCAAGGTTAGGTATTATATCTTTTTCCATTCTATTGTGAGTTCCTATATATATGAAAGAACTATTTGGTTCTTTTTCTTTAATTTTATTTATAATGGCAATGGCTGGGTATATGTGTCCTCCGGTGCCTCCGGCTGTGATAATAACTTTCATAAGCATTCTCCTTGTCTATAATAATTATATAATAAAATGGAAAAAGATACAACAAGGTGTATCTTATAAATCAATTGTGTATGGGTCTGTTGAGGAACCAGTTCCTCCGGTTATCTTAACTGATGGGTTAAGATAAAG
>CAZTEJ010000021.1:0-13886 GCA_964612605.1 uncultured Clostridium sp.
ATAATGTTTCACGTGAAACATTGCTATTTATCTTAATAAATTATATAAAGACAATAAGATAAGTTTTATTAAAATATAAATACTTTTATAAGTTAATATTTTTAAAGTTTTCGTTTTTTCTTAAAAAACCAACATTTTTAAAAGTTTTCCACATTTATTTTGTTTTATGTGAATAATTAGTAAAAATGTCATATATTTTTATATTAATAATTAGTAAAAATGTCAGTAGTATATTTTATAACATTTTGCTAATAATTAGTAAAAATGTCAATTGACTATTTATTATTAAATATATATAATATTATTTGTTATTTGAGGGGATATAGCAACGCTGAGGAGCGACTAGAGCACTTAAATAATGTGATACAAAAAAGATTATATATTCTTTTTTTGGAACACCCAAGGCGATAAACCTCGGGAGTTTGAGGGCAGAGCCCTCATTAATTAATGTTTGAGCATCATATTTTTCCTCCATGGGTGATTTTTAGGTGGAATATATTTATGATGTTCTTTTTCTTTATCTTTAATTTCTGATTCTTTGGTCAATACCGTGTCTCTATTTTTCAGTTCAAACATTTGATAATAATGATTTTCTATTTCGCCAATATATTCCCCATCATAATTTATTATTAATTTACATTTTGTCCCTCTTTGAAAATTAGTAACTTCTCCAGTTTCTAAATCAATTGGAATATAATATTTTCGATTGTAACTAATACATGACGCATTATCGATTACTTTATCTATCTTTTCTGAAATGATTATTTTTAATTCTTCTTCAGTATAAATATTTTCTCTCATTAATGATGTTTCTTTTTCAATTGCATATGAAAATTTTCTATTCATTTTTGGAATAAAAATTTCATTTAAATATTTATTTGCTTCATCAATATCATTAATATTATTAAGTCTTAATTCTGCAATTAATCTATTTTTAAATGTTTTATTTTCTCTTTCAACATTAGGTTTTGAAGTATCTACACTTGTTGTATGTAAAACAATATTAAGTTGTTCACAAACTTTTCCAAATTGTGTCATAAAGACTTTTTTTTCTTTATTTTTGGTATTGTTAGCAGAAAAAGTACTTCTATTATCAGCTTTTATTTTTGCAGGTATTCCATAATTAATAATAATATTAAATAACAATACATAATAACCTCTTGTTATTTCTTCATACTCAAACCAACCAAATAAAACCTTTTTAGTTCCTTTGTCGACAGCTAAATGTAAGAATGATGAAATCTCACCAAACCACATTTTATTACATGCATCCATTTGTACTTCTTGCCCAAATACATATAGATTATTAGACTTTCTTGGATGAGCCTTTTCTGCTTGTATAATTCTTGAACTAAATAATTCAATTTTTTCCTCTTCAATATTAAACTTATTTTCTTTATTTTCTTTAACAATTGTATTCATTTTATCTTTATATGCTTTAACAGTCTTTTTATGAGCAAGAGGAGATATAATATCATCTTTAGTAAATCTTTTTAACATTACATCATATGAAATATCATATATACCATAAACAAAGTCTTCAAAAAAATGTTCAAAGTTAAAATCAAAATATTTTTCTAAATATAAGTTTTCTAGTTCTTTAATTAATTTATCATCCTTTTTATTAAAATTTGCTTTTCCACGATTTTTATGAATAAATCCATTTATCCCATTTTCTACATAGATTTTTTTTAATCTATATATTTGCCGTTCTGTTAAGTTTAATTTTTCCATCGCCTCCTTTTTAGTAATTTCTTTTGATACAAATTTTGATATAATATCATATTTATTTTTTTCGTATTCATTTAACATAAAAATATAACCTCCTTTGAATACAAGAGGTTATTATAATACAAAATCACTGACATTTTTACTAATTATTAATAAAATTATATATGCTTCTAAAGTACTGACATTTTTACTAATTATTAATTGTCTAATCACTGACATTTTCAAAAATTTTTCACAAAGTTTTCCACATTTATTTTGTTTTAGTTGATGTTTTTGTTTTTTTATGTTATATTTTATATGTGCAATATATATGTAATAAACTGGTCAGATTAGGAATAAAGCAGCCATATTTACCTCTATGTATGTGCACTTTTTTAATGAGGTATTTATGTTGAATAAGATATATAAGAAATTATTAAAACTTTCTTTAAAAGCATCAAAAGAAGGAGAAGTTCCTGTTGCGGCTGTTTTGGTTTATGATAATAAAATTGTAGCTTCTGCTTATAACAAAAGGAATGCTTCTAATTGTGTTTTTGATCATGCTGAAATAATTTGCATTCGTAAATTTTCTAGAAAATATGGGGATTGGCGCTTGAACAAGTGTTCGTTGTATGTTACTATTGAACCATGTGAAATGTGTAAAATGTTTATTATGGAGAGCAGAATTCATGATGTTTATTTTATGTTTAATAAATTGGGTTTTAAAAAGCAGTATAGCAATTGCAATTTTAATTTGATAGAGAAAGATAATTTTAATTCTATTTATTTTGATAATTACAAAAAAATATTAGATTTGTTTTGGAAAAACAGGAGATAGATGTTATAATAGAGTTTAGGAGGTAGTTATGGCGTATAAGGTTTTATATAGAAAGTATCGACCTGATTCTTTTGAAAATTTGTATGGTCAGGATAATATTAAGAATATATTAATTGAATCTATTAAATCCAATAAAATTTCTCATGCTTATATTTTTCATGGGCCTAGGGGTACTGGTAAAACTAGTACTGCCAAATTGTTTGCTAAAACTATTAATTGTTTAAATAATGTTAATGGTGTTCCGTGTAATGAATGTAATAGTTGTATTAATTTTAATGAATCTCCTGATATTATTGAAATTGATGCTGCTTCTAATAATGGTGTTGATGAAATAAGAAATTTAAGAGATAGTGCCAAGATAATGCCTACTTTTTCAAAGTATAAGATTTATATTATTGATGAGGTTCATATGTTATCTTCTAGTGCATGGAATGCTTTTTTAAAAACTTTAGAAGAACCTCCAAGTCATGTTATTTTTATTTTGGCTACTACTGAATTGCAGAAAATTCCTTTAACTATATTATCTAGATGTCAAAGGTTTGCTTTTAAGAAGATTACTAAAGATGTGATTGTTAAAAATATTATGAGAATATGTTCTCTTGAAGATATTAATATTACTGAAGATGCTGCTGCTGCTATATCTGACCTTTCTGATGGTGCTATGAGGGATGCCTTGAGTATTTTAGATCAAGTTTCTAAGGAAAATATTGAAATTACTTCTGATTTAATTTCTAATACTTTTGGTTTTGTTGGAAATTCTGATATTGATGTTATTTTCAATTGTCTTAGGGATAATGATTTTGAAAAATTAAATATGATTTTTAATGAGTATTCTGATAAAGGTTTAAACATTAATTTGTTTGTTAATAAAATTTTGGATTATTTGTATAAGTTTGAACTGGATTTGGTCCGAGATGATAATTTTAATGATTTAAAAGTTATTAAACAAATGGTTTTTGATATTAATAATGTTTATGGCAAGAATAATGCATTGTTTTTGATAAAAATGGTTTTAATTTCTTATTCTTATTTGTTTAATAAAAATTGTATTATTGAATCTGAAAATAAAATTATTATTAAAAAAGATGATGAGGATATTTTTTATAAATCTTGTAAAAATGAAAAAAAAGAAAATGTTAAAATTATCCCTGAAAATCGTGATAATTTTGAAAAAAATGATATTATTAAGGATGATAATATTATTGATCTAAAACTTTTAAAAAAAATAAGAATTAATAACTCTTATGTTGATGCTAGTAAGTCAGAAAAAAGTAAATTTATTGGTTTATGGGATAATTTTGTTAATAGTGTTGAAGTTGATAATGATAGAGATTTATATAATTTAATTGAAAATGTTAGAGTTGAGGTTGTTTCTCCTACTAATGTTATATTTTCTAATATGTCTTTATCTACTGCTGTTCTTTTTAATGAATCATTAATAGAGGTTGAAAAAAAATTTAGAAAAAATTCAAAATGTGATTATAAGTTTATTTGTTTATCTTTAAGTGAATGGGTAGAGGAAAAAAATAAATATTTGGAAATGAAATCCATGAATAAAGATAATTTTGTTTATATTGATGAAAACTTAATTGAAAAAAATAATAAATCTGTTGTAAGTGCAAATGATTTATTTGGTAATTCAATTTTGGAAATAAAATAGGAAAGGATTTGATAATATGAATATGCAAAGAATTATGCAAGAGGCACAAAAAATGCAAAGAGAGATTACTAAGAAACAAGAGGAAATTAATAAGACTTTATATGAAGGAAGATCTGGTAATGTTGTAATTGTTCTTAATGGCTTGAAGGAGATGGTTTCTATTAATGTTGATTTGTCTAATATTGTTGATGATGATGATAGGGAAGCTGTTCTTGATATGATAATGATTGCTCATAAAGAGGCTATTAAAAAAGTAAATGCTGATGTTGAATCTAAATTAGGTGCATATACGAAAGGTTTAAATGGGTTATTCTAATGATTTATCCTGAAGAACTTGAGGAATTAATTGAGTATTTTAAGAAGTTTCCCGGTGTTGGTGAAAAATCTGCTGAGAGAATGGCTTTATCTATTTTAGATTTTTCTGATGATGATATCGTTTTGTTTTCAAAATCTCTTATAAATTGCAAAAATAATTTGCATGAGTGTCGTAATTGTGGTTATATTACTTCTAATGATTTATGTTTTATTTGTAATAATGATTATAGGGAACATAATTTGATATGTGTTGTGGAGGATTTTAAAAGTGTTATAGCGTTTGAAAAGATGGGAAAGTATCATGGTGTTTATCATGTTCTTGGTGGTTTAATTTCTCCGATTGATGGTATTGGTCCTGATGATATTAATATTAATAGATTAATTCAAAGATGTGATAGTCTTGTTTCTCCTGAAATTGTTGTTGCTCTTAAACCTTCTATCGAGGGAGAAACTACTACTCAGTATTTAAATAAAATATTAGAAAAAAATAATGTTAAAATTTCTAGATTGTCTTATGGTTTGCCAGTTGGTACTGAACTTGATTATTTAGATTCTTTAACTTTAGAAAGGGCATTTGAAGATAGAAAAAATATATCATAATGTTTTTCATGGTTTCATATAATTTACTATGATAAATATTGTTATTAAATTTTTAAGAAAATTAATTTATTCCTTTTTAATTATTTATAGTTTTGATTTGTTATTAAAGGGGTTTAATGTTGTTGTTCCAATTAATTTTTTAACTTTGTTAATAGTCTTTATATTAGGGTATCCTGGATTAATTATGTTATCTTTATCTTTTTTCTTTCTTCTTTAGTTTTGATTATGAATGAGAGTTTTATTGAATATTTAGAAAAAGCTTTTAATGAGAATAAAATTTCTCATGCTTTTTTGATTGAAACTGATAATTATGATAGAATTCTAAATGAAGTTTTTAATTTTTTCTTGAGTAAAGATTTGATTTCTAATCAATCGAATATTAATAGTAATATTTCTGTTAGATGTGTTACACCTTGTGAAAATGTGATTGATAAAGATTCTATATTAGGTATACAGGAATTTGTTTTAACTACTTCTTTTTGCAATAAATTTAAAATTTATTTTATTGTTGATGCTGGTTTGATGAATTTATCTGCTGTTAATAAACTTCTTAAGGTTTTGGAAGAACCTTCTAGTGATACTATTGGTTTTTTGTTATGTAGTAGCTATAACTCTATTCTTCCAACTATTTATAGTAGATGTCAATTGTTTATTGATAAGGATAATTTGTGCAATTTTGAGGTTGATAGTGATATTTATAATGAATTATTGAAGTTTAAATTATTATCTTATGAAGAATTTGTTTTATTAAAGAAAAAGATTATTTCTTTGGAAAAATCTGAAATTATTGAAGTTTTTAAGGTTTATTTAAGAAAATTATATGATGATAATGATTTGTTTTATTTAAAAATAAGTGAATTTATTGAAAATTTAAGATATAATGTTAATATAGATTTATATCTTGATAAATTATTTTTGGAAAGGTGAATTTGTTATATGAATATTGTAGAGGTAGTTTTTAAGGAATATTGTTTGGATTTATTTTTTAATAATACTATTGATGATTTAAATGTGGGTGATTTTGTTATTGTTTCTTCTGATAAAGGAGAATTGTTTGGTAAAGTTTTAAAGATTGATATATCTACTGATGATATTTCTGGTGATGTTATTAGGAAGATTACTGATGATGATTATGATAATTATTTGAAAAATTGTAGATATGCTAAGAATGCTTTGAATTATTCTAAGGAGATGGCAAAGAACTTAGGATTGGAAATGAGTTTTGTTGATGCTGTTTATAATTTTGATAGAAGTTATTTATTGCTATATTTTACATCTGATGAAAGAGTTGATTTTAGAGAATTAGTGAAGATTATTGCTCGTAAGTTTCGAACTAGAATTGATTTAAGACAAATTGGTGTAAGGGATAAGTCTAAAATTGTAAGTGGAATTGGTCATTGTGGAAGAACTTTATGTTGTGGTTCTTTTCTTTCTGAATTGGTTCCTGTTTCGATTAGTATGGCTAAGAATCAGGGGATTGCACTTAATCCAAGTAAAATAAATGGTGCTTGTGGAAGGCTTCTTTGCTGTTTAGCTTATGAGGATGATGTTTATTCTTGTTATCGTGATAATTTACCTAAGGCTGGGGAATATATTAATTATTGTGGAACAAATTATAAAGTTTTGAATGTTAATGTTTTGAAAAATTCGTATAATATTATGGTTGATAATGAGATTAAGGAAGTTTTTATTGATGAAGAATGATGTTATTAATGATTTGTATGATTATGGTTATAAAATTGTACAAAATGATAATTATTTTAAGTTTTCTTTGGATTCTATTTTGCTTTCTGATTTTGTTAAGGTAAATTTTAGTGATAAGAATTTACTTGATATGTGTAGTGGTAATTGTCCTATTCCTATTATTTTATCTAGTAAAATTAATAATATTGTTGCTTTTGAAATTCAAAAGGAAATTTTTGAATTAGGGAATAAGTCTATTGATTTAAATGGTATTAGTAATATTAATTTAATTAATGATGATGTTAAGAATATTAATAATTATTATGAAGATGGATATTTTGATATTGTTACTTGTAATCCACCTTATTTTAAACTAAATGATGGTTCTATTGTTAATGATTGTTTTATTAAGGCTATAGCAAGGCATGAGGTTATGATTAAATTATATGATATTATCAAAATTAGTTATAAAATGTTAAGAGATAAAGGAAGACTATTTATTGTATATAGAACTGATAGATTAATTGAACTTATTGATGTTTTGAGAGAAAATAAGTTTGGAATTAGAACTTTACAGTTTTGTTATCATGATCTTAATTGTGATTGTTCTATTGTTCTAGTTGAGGCTATGAAAAATGGTAAGGATGATTTGAAAATTAATTGTCCGATTTTTACAAATAATTATAGGAGGAATGTATGAAGTTAGTTGTTGGTTTAGGTAATGTTGGTAAAGAGTATGAAAATACGAGACATAATATTGGTTTTATGTGTTTGGATAATTTTTTGGGTGATGTTATTTGGAAGAATGATAATAAGGCTTTTTCTTATAAGACTATGATATATAATACTAGTGTTTTGTTTATTAAACCTAAGACTTTTATGAATTTATCTGGAGAAGCTGTGAGATATTATGTTGATTATTATCACGTTTCTAAGGAAGATATTTTAGTTATTCAAGATGATTTAGATTTACCTGTTGGTAAGATTAGACTTAAATATAATAGTGGTGATGGTGGTCATAATGGGATTAAAAGTATAAATAGTCGTTTAGGTTCTAAAATGTATTTGAGGTTGAAGGTTGGTATTTCAAAATCTTGTATTAATACTGTTAATTATGTATTAGGTAAATTTAGTGCTGATGAGATGAATATTATTAATAATTCTTTTAAAGATATTAATAATGTTATTATGGATTTTATTTGTGGTACGGAAATTGATGTATTGATGGGAAGGTATAATTAGTATGAGATTTTTAGATAAGTTGTTTGATAATTTTTCTTGTTATTCTTGTGTTAATGGTTTGACTGATGAATTAAAGGCTTTATATATTGATTATTTGTTTAGGAAGGATAATAGAAATATTTTAGTTGTTTCTAGTTCGCTTTATCATGCTACTAAGTTTTTTAATATGATTAATTTTTATAATAATGAATCATATTTTTTTCCTATGGATGATTTTGTTTCTTCAGTTATGACTACTCCTTCTCCTGATTTAATGGTTAAAAGATTAGAAACTATGTCTTCTATTGGTAAAAATAAATCAATTTATGTTACTAATCTAGAAGGTTTTTTGAAGTATATGCCTTCTAAGGAAAAATTAAATAATTTGTCTGTTAATTTATGTGTGGGTGATAATTTTGGTAGGAGTAAATTAGAAAATATTATTTATAAATATGGTTATAATAAGTCTTCTATTGTTACTTCTACTGGTGAATATTCTGTTAGGGGATATATTATTGATATTTTTCCTTATAATTGTAGTAATCCGATTAGGGTTGAATTTTTTGGTGATTGTATTGAGTGTATTAGGGAATATGATTCTGATACGCAACTTTCTTTAAAGAAGTTAGATAATGTAGTTATTACACCTTTTTGTGAGTTTGAAGGTGATGGTAAATCTTCTTTGTATAGTTTACTTGATAATCCGATTGTTGTTAAGATTGATGATGATATGATTGATAAGGCTTACGAACAGTTGGAAAAGGTTATTTTTGATTATAATATTTCTCAAGGTTTTGATGGAAATAAAAAATATATGTTTTCTTTGGATGACATTCTTATAAATGATTGTATTCTACTTAATGATTTTGATAATAGAAGTGGTCTTAAGGTTGTTTCTAGTAGTGTTGATTCTTTTAAATCTAATTTGGATAATTTAGATTATTTTATTAATCATAGAAAAAATAGTAGTATTGTTTTATTATCAATTGTTTCTTCTAAGTTAAAAGAAGATATTAAGAATAGATTTAATGTTTTAAATGAGGATAATTATCATGAAGGAGGTATTTATTTTATTGATTATAAGATTAATCATGGTTTTGTAATTGATAATTATATTGTAATTAGTGAGAGTGATATTACTAGTGAGAATCATAGTTCTAAGTATTATAATCCGATTAAGATAGGTAGAAAGATTAAAGATTTTAATGATTTAAAGGTTGGTGATTTTATTGTTCATAGATCTCATGGTATTGGTATTTATGGTGGTGTTGTTAATTTAGTTAAGAATGGTTTTAGTAAGGATTATATTTTACTTAGATATGGTTCTTCTGATAAAATATATATTCCTGTTGAAAAAATTAATACTATATATAAGTATGCTGATGCTGGAAGTCGTGATGTTAAGGTTAATTCTTTAAATTCTACTGCTTGGCAGAAGGCTAAAAGAAGGGTTAAAGCTAGAATTAAGGATATTAGTGAGGAATTAATTAAATTATATGCTGAAAGAAGTAAGATAGAGTCTCCGAAATTTAAGAGTGTTGCTGAAGAGGTTATGTTTGCTAATGATTTTGATTTTGTTGAGACAAATGATCAGTTAAATTGTATTAATGATGTTTTGAATGATTTAAATTCTTCTAAACCGATGGATAGATTGTTGTGTGGTGATGTTGGTTTTGGAAAGACTGAGGTAGCATTTAGGGCAATGTTTAGAACTGTTATGAATGGTTATCAGGCGGCTTATTTGTGTCCTACAACTATTTTGTCTAAGCAACAGTTTAATAGTGCGTTGCATAGATTTAGGAATTTTCCGGTTAATATTGCTTTAGTTAACAGATTTACATCTGTTAAGGAATTTAATGAAATTGTTAGTGATTTAAAAAGTGGTAAGATTGATATTTTATTTGGTACTCATAAACTTTTTAATAATGAAATTGAGTTTAAGAATTTAGGTTTACTTGTTGTGGATGAAGAGCAAAGATTTGGTGTTTCTCAGAAGGAAAAGATTAAGAAGATGTGTAACAATATTAATGTTTTAACTTTAAGTGCTACGCCTATTCCTAGAACTTTAAAAATGGCAATTAGTGGACTTAGAGATTTGTCAATTTTGGATACTGCTCCTGTTAATAGATTTCCTATTCAAACTTATGTTGCTGAGGAGAATGATATTTTAATTAAAGAAGTTATATATAAGGAATTGTCAAGAAAAGGACAGGTTTATTATTTATTTAATAGTGTTGAGGATTTAGAAAATGAGGTTTATAAGTTATTGAGATTGGTACCTGATGCTAGAATATGTTATGCTCATGGCAGGATGGATAAAAGTAGATTAGATCTGGTTGTCGATGATTTTGTTAATTATAAGTATGATATTTTAGTTTGTACTACTATTATTGAAACTGGTATTGATATTTCTAATGTTAATACTCTTATTATAAAGAATGCTCAAAATTTTGGGTTAAGTCAGCTTTACCAAATTAGAGGTAGGGTTGGAAGAACTGATAAGATTGCTTATGCTTATTTGCTTTATTCAAAAGATAAGATAATTTCTGAGGTTGCTGAGAAAAGGTTAAATGCGATTAAGGAATTTACAGAGCTTGGTAGTGGATATAAGATAGCTATGAGGGATTTGAGTATTCGTGGTGCTGGTGATTTGTTAGGTAGCGAACAAGCTGGTTTTATTGAGTCTGTTGGTATTGATCTTTTTACTAAGATGATTGAGGAATCTATTGATGAGATTAATGGAAATGAAAAGAAAGAAGATGTTGGTTATTCTTCTTTGATTGATGTTGATACTCATATTTCTAGTGATTATGTTCAGGATGAGAGTGTTAGGATTGAAATTCATCAATTGATTAATATGATATCTGATAATGATAGTTTAATTAGAATTAAAAATGAGATTGAGGATAGGTTTGGTAAGGTTGATGAAAATATTATTATTTATATGTATGAGGAATGGTTTGAGAAATTAGCTTCTAGGCTTGATATTAATAGGGTTATTCAGACTAAGGGGTATATTGAATTTGAATTACCTGTTCATGTTTCTGATAGAGTTAATGGAGAAAAATTGTTTATGGTTGCTTATAATATTTATAGAAAGTTTATTATTAAGTATGTTAATAAAAAAGTAGTTATTAGAATTAATTTTAATGGGTTAGATAAACATTATTTGTATTATTTGGTTCCGCTTTTGGAAAGTATTATTAATGATATTGAATAGTTTTTAAGTTTTAGGGTAAAATAATTTTAGTGATAGTTGTGAATGAAGGTTATATAAGAAAAATAGATGAATTGGGAAGAATTGTTATTCCTAAAGATATTAGAAATAAATTAAAAATTAATGATAATGAGAATGTTAGAATTGAATGTAATGATAAGATGATTTCTATATTTAAATATTCTTATTTAAGTAATTATGTTGGTTTTATTGAGAATATTGGTAATTTGTTTATGGAAATATTTGGATTTTATTTTTCAGTTTATGATATGGATAATTTAATTTATTCTAATATTAATGATAAATTATTTGATTATAATGATTTTCCAATTATTATTAATTCTGTTCAGGTTGGAGTTTTAAAAGTTGATAGTTCTTGTGATATTAAGGTTGGAAAGTTATTTGCTAGATTATTGTCTATTTTCTTAATTTCTATTGATTTTGAATAAGTTTTTAACTTATTCTTTTATTTTTATGGTATTATTTATTTGGTGATGTTTTTATGTTAAGTGATACTCATTGTCATATTTTTAGTAATTATTATTATAATGTTGATGATTTAATTAATTCTTTTGAATTAAATAATATTAAAAGAGTAATTGTTAATGGTTATAATAAGGTCAGTAATGAAGAGGTGCTTAATTTAATTAAGTATGATTCTGTTTATGGAGCTTTAGGTATTCATCCTGATAATATTTCTGATTATAATGAATTTAATTTTAAATTTATAGAAGAAAATTTAATGAATGAAAAAGTAGTTGCAATTGGTGAGATTGGTCTTGATTATTATCATAATAGTTCTAATAAAGATGAACAGATAAGTATGTTTGAAAGGTTTTTGGAACTTGCTGAAGCATATAATAAACCTGTTATTATTCATTGTAGAAATGCTTCGGATGATTTGTTAAGAATTTTAAAAAGCCATAATTGTTATGGTGTAATTCATTGTTTTTCTGGTAGTTATGAGCTTGCCTGTGAGTATATTAAACTTGGTTTTAAATTAGGTATTGGTGGTGTTGTTACTTTTAAAAATTCAAAGTTAAAAGATGTATTAAAAAGAATATCTGTTAGTGATATTTTAATTGAGACTGATAGTCCTTATTTAACGCCGGAACCTATTAGGGGTAATTTTAATGAGCCTCTAAATGTTAATTTTATTGCTAAATATTTATCTGATATTTATGATATAAGTATTGATGATTTATCTGATATTATGGAATTAAATTATAATAATGTTTTTAATAAATAGACTTTTTAGATATTATTTGTTATTATTTTGTTGTAAGGTAAGTGATGATTATGAAAAGAAATTGTTCTTTTTTTATAAAGTTATTTTTAGTTTTTGTTATTATTTTTGGATTTAATAGTGTATCTATGAAAAAAGTGTCATCTAAGATTGATAATGAAAGTATTAATAAGAATATTGATTTAGTTGCTAAGGCTCAGAAGGAAGAAGAATTTATTAAGAATGATATTTATAGTCCGATTGATTATTATAATGGTTTTTTAACTGGATATGTTGCTAATTGTCCTGCTTGTACTGGTTATTTAGGATGCAATGGTCAGAATGTATTAGATGGAACTACTACTTATTTTGATGATATGTATGGTGAGGTTTTTATTGTTGCTTCTTCTAGTAATCTGCCTTGTGGTTCTATTGTTGAGTTTGATTTTCCGAATATTTCATCCAGTAAGATTGTTGCTATTGTATTGGATAGGGGTGTTCTTGGAACTAATCTTGATTTACTTGTAGAAAGTGAAGAATTTGCTATAAATAATATTGGTGGAAAATTAATTTCTTATAATGTTTTAAGAAGGGGTTATTCTAGGTAGGTAAGGAGGTTTTTGTTTGGAACATTTATTTAAAAAGAAGTATGGTCAAAATTTTCTTGTTGATGATAATATTTTGAATAAGATTTTTTTGAGTATTAAACCTGCTGAGGATGATTTAATTTTAGAGATTGGTCCTGGTAGTGGTAATTTAACTAGGTATTTAAAAAAATATAATTCAAATTTAATTTGTTTTGAGATTGATAGAAGTTTATCTAAGTATTTAGATTGTTTGGTTGATGAGAAGACTAGTGTTATTTATGATGATTTTATGAATGTTGATCTTAATAGTGTTATAAATAATATAAGATATAATAATATTTATGTTATTGCTAATATTCCTTATTATATTACTACTCCTATAATTGAAAAGATTACTTTTTCTGGATTAAATATTTCTAGTTTAACTTTAATGGTACAGAAAGAGGTTGCTGTTAGGTTATCTAGTTTATCTGGTAGTAAGGAATATGGATATATTACTGCTTTTTTAAATGCTTTTTATGATATTGAAATTCTTTTTGATGTCTCTAGGAATTGTTTTTATCCTGTTCCTAATGTAGATAGCGCAATTATAAGATTAACGAGTAAGGAGTGTATGGTTGATAATATTGAATTATTTGATAAGTTATTAAAGGATGCTTTTAGGTTTAAGAGAAAGAATTTAAAAAATAATTTATTCAATTATGATTTAAATTTTATTAGTGATTTTTTAAATGGTTATGGTTTTTCTTTATCATCTAGAGCTGAGGATATTCCTAGTGAAATATTTGTTGAACTTGCAAATTTAATTAATAATAAAAAGACATATTGAA
>CAZTEJ010000022.1:0-13619 GCA_964612605.1 uncultured Clostridium sp.
TTTATTGTACTTTCTGTTTCTAACCCTTTAAACCTTACTGCTAGGTAGGAGTATGCTACTCCTAAGCCTAGGGTAAAGGTTAAAATGGTTGATAATAAATACACAATAATATTAGTTTTTTTCTTCATAAAAATAATTTCACTCCTACTCTAGTGAAATTATAGCATAAGTCGCCCCCCCGTCAAGTTCACGAACATTTGTTCGTGGTTTTCTTATATTTTTATCTTCTTCTTGATGATGTTATTTCTTTTGTTGTTACTTTATTTTTGTTTCTTATTTTTAATTCGTTTACTAACATTCTTATATTTCTTGCGTATTTATTTAGTTCGGCTTTGGTAAAGTATTCTTTATATAAATTAAATATAACATTATTTAGATTATATAATTGACTTAGTAATAATTCGTCGTTATCATCTGATGAGTCTTCTTCTATAAATTTTAATATATTATTAACTAATTTAGTATATGTATCTTTTATATTATCTTTTACTAATACTTTTATTATTTTTTCATTAACAACAGATATTTCTATGTCATTTATAGTAATAGGATAACTTAAGAAGTCAAATGATTCTTTAAATTTATATTTTTTCTTTGTTTTACTTAGTTTATACATAATTTAATCCCCCATTAAATCATTTCTTTTTTCCCTTGTTATTCTTATTCTTTCTTCTTTTCTATATTCATCTATTTTTTGATGATTACCTGATATTAATATATCTGGTACTTTCATTCCTCTATATTCATATGGTTTAGTATATGTTGGATAATCTAATAAGTTATCGTTAAAACTTTCGTTTTCTAAACTTTCTTTATTTATTACTCCATCTAATAATCTTACTATGGAATCAGTTAAAATCATTGCTGGTATTTCTCCTCCTGTTAGTATATAATCTCCAACGCTTATTATTTCATCTGCTAGGTTTTTTATTCTTTCATCAAATCCTTCATAATGCCCGCATATGATTATTATATGTTTTTTTGTTGTTAATTCTTTTGCTTTGGTTTGATTGTATTTATTTCCGGTTGGATCCATTATTATTATGTATGAATCTTTTGTTCTTATTTTATCTATAGTTTCAAATATTGGTTCTACTCTTAGAACCATTCCTGCTCCTCCACCGTATGGTGTATCGTCTACCATTTTATTTGGTAATGGGGAATATTCTCTAAAGTTTATTATTTCTATTTCTACTTTTTTTTCGTTTATTGCTCTTTTTATTATTGATTCTGATAGGATTCCTTGAAACATATTGGGAAATAAACTTAGTATTGTTATTTTCATATTATTAGTCCTCTTATATCTTTTAAATATATTATTTTATTTGTTTTATCTATTTTTTCGTAATATCCGTTTAGTGGGATTATGATATTGTTTATTCTTATTAATGGATTTATTTTGTTATCATCGTAATTTGTTATTTTTCCATATTCTTTTTCGTTTGATATTACTTTGTATCCGATTAATTCGCTTATTAGGTATTCGTTTTCGTTTAGTTTTAAATCTTCTTTATTAAAGTATATATCGTAACCTATTAAATATTTTATTTGATTGATATCTTTTATGTTATTTAGTTCTACGAGGTAATTTTTTTTATGTATTCTAATGTTTGTTATATTATAGTTTTTGTTATTAATTATTAGTATGTTATTTTTTTTAAATACGTTATTAGCTTTTTCGAATTTACTAACTACTTTTAGTTCTCCTTTTATTCCAAATGTATTAACTATTTTACCTACATATATATTTTCCATTTATACACCTATATTTCTATATATTTTTAGTTATATTAAGATAATTATCTATTATTAAACTATCAAATAAGTTATTATATTTTTTTAATTTTGTTTTATTATTTATTAAATAACCTAATACGATTGAATCTTCTTTCATTCTTTTTAATTTATATTTATCAATATAATCTATATTATAACTCTTAAAATCCGTTTTTACAAAGTAAAAACCGAGATTAAATAGTTTATGTTTTGTAATTATTTCTCCTATTACGTAGTTATCTCTTACTTTGTTAATCCAGTTGAGTATTTTGATATTATTGGTTATAATAGCAAATTTACCAGTGTAATTGTCTAAGAGATTTAATAGTTCTGGGTTTTTTGTATTTATTTTTAAATTTAATATTATGGATATGTTACTGGTTAGTTCTAGCGCTTCTTTAAGAAGTGGAATATGATAGAATGATAGATAGTTAATTTCATCATATGTTATATCATTTATATTATCTTTTTGATTTTGGATTCTTTCTAAAGCGTCTTCTTCACAAACTATTAATTGATTATCTTTTGTTTCAACTATTGTTAAATAAAGTGATTTTTTCTTTCTAATAGCAACTTTAATTGCTTCTAGGGTATTTTCATATATATTTTTATTATCATATATTCCTTTGTATATATAATATCTATCTTTTAGAAATGTTAAATCTTTCATTGTTCACCACCTATAACATACATTAAAATACTTGCTGATACTCCGGCGTTAAGACTTTCACATAGGTTATTCATTGGTAGTTTGATTTTGTAATCTGATTTGTTTTTTATGTTTTCTTTTACTCCGTTTGCTTCGGAACCTATTATGATAGCGTGCTTGCTTTCGCAAGGGGTTGGTTTTTTGCCTTCGGCAACGTCTGTTGCATATATTTTGTAATTTTCTTGTTTTAGTTTTTCTATAATTATGTTTAAGTCTTCTATTATGATATTTATATTAAATATCATTCCTTCGGTAGCTCTTATTACTTTGGGATTGTATATATCAACGCTTTCTTTGGATAGGATAAGTGTTTGGTAGTTAAATGCGACTGCGCTTCTTATTATTGTACCTAGGTTTCCTGGATCTTTTATATCGTCTAGGATAATTATATTTCCTTTTATTTGGTTGTTGTTTGGTATTTTACATAGTGCGGCTTCTTTTGGTGGGGTATCTAGTTGGGTTAGTTTTTTCATTACGTTTGGACTTACGTAGGTTACTTGATGGTTGTAATTATTTGTTTCTCCATTTAGTATGAATATTTCTTCTACTAGGTTGTTTTTGATTGCTTCTTCTACTAGGTGTTTTCCAGGAGCTAAGAATTTGTTATTTTTTTTTCGATATTTTTTGTTGTTTAGTTTGGATATTTCTTTTATTTTGTCGTTGTTAAGTGATTCTATCATATTTTGTTTAGCTCCTTTCTTGCTTGTTTGTAGTTGGGATAGTATTTGTTTACTTCGTTCCAAAATTCTTTGGAATGGTTCATGTGTTTGAAATGGCATAGTTCGTGTACTATTACGTAGTCTATTAGGTTTATTTCTTTAGTCATTAGTTCTGTGTTTAGGGTTACTGTCATGCTTTTTTTATTACATACTCCCCATTTTGTTTTCATTTTTCTTATTTTTAATGTAAAGTTAGGTAAGTCTTTGAACATTAATTTGATTTTGTCTAATTCTTTTGAGAATATTTGATATGATAAACTTTCTATGTATTTTTTGGCTGTTTCTTCGTCTTTGGCGTATATATTGTTATCTTCTATATATGTTGTATTGTTTTTTATTAATTTTAATTCTTTTCCTAGGTAAAGTATTTTGTTTGGTTTGTTATGTAATTCTTTTAATTTATTGTTTGATTTAATAATAAATTTTTCATTTTTATTAATTATATCTATTATTTCTTTTTTTGATATGTATTTATTTGCTGATACTTCTATTAGATATTCTTTTTTTATTTTAATATATACATTTTTAATATCTTTATATGTTATTGTATATTGATATTCTTCATTGTTAATAATAATCTTATTCATTTTCACCGCTGTGGTTAGTAAATTTAAATATAATAGGAGTACCGGTTAAGTCAAAATTTTCTCTTATTTGATTTTCTAAATATCTTTCGTAACTAAAGTGTACTAATTGTTTATTGTTAACTGAGAATTCGAATTTAGGTGGTTTAGTTCCTGTTTGATGAACGAAATAGACTTTTAATCTTTTGCCTTTATATGATGGTGGTTCATGGATAATCATAGCTTCTCTTATAACGTCGTTAAGTGTGCTTGTTTTTATTTCTTTAGTTAATCCTTTGTATGATTTAATGATTTCTGGCATTAGGGTATGTATTCTTGATTTAGTTTTGCTTGATAGGAATACGATTGGGGCATAGGGTGCAAATTGGAAGTTATTTCTTATTTGTTTTGTCCATATTTTTACTGCTTCGTCTTTATTTTCTATTAGATCCCATTTGTTAACGCATATTACAAGGGCTTTTCCGGCATCTATTGCATATGATGCGATGTGTTTATCGTGTTCTATTATTCCTTCTTCTGCGTTTAGTACTAAGACGCAGACGTCTGATCTTTCGATTGCTCTTAGGCTTCTTAGTAAGCTGTATTTTTCTATGTTTTCGTATATTTTACCTTTTTTTCTCATACCTGCGGTATCGATAACTATGTAATCGTTTTTATCGTAGGTAAATCTTGAATCTATTGCATCTCTGGTTGTTCCAGCTATGTTGGACACTATTGCTCTATCTTCGTTTAGTATAGCGTTTGTTAAGGAACTTTTTCCTACGTTTGGTCTTCCTATAAGGGAGAATTTTAGGGTTGCATCGTCTTCTTCGGTTGTGTATGGATTGAAGTTTTTGGTAACTGTATTTAGTAGTTCTTTTATTCCTCTGTTGTGTTCGGCGCTTACTGGTATGTATGTATCGAATCCGAGTTCGTAATAGTTGTATGCGTTGGTATCTAAATGTTTATCGTCTAGTTTGTTTATTGCTACTATAATTTCTTTTTTGCTTTTTTTAAGTAGATTAGATATTAGTATATCATTGCTTGTTAGGTCTTCTCTTCCGTCGATAACAAAGATAATAACATCTGATTCGTCTATAGCTAGTTCTGCTTGCATTTTGATATTATCATTAAATGATGCTTTTTCTAAATCGATACCTCCGGTATCGATTAGGTTAAAGCTTTTGTCTTCGTAATTAACGATACCATATATACGGTCTCTTGTTACTCCGGCTTGGTCGTCTATTATAGATTTTTTTTCGTTTATTAATCTATTAAATAGGGAACTTTTTCCGGTATTTGGTCGTCCTATTAAGGATACTGTTTTTCTCATATAAATCACTTCTTTTTCTTTATCAATTTTATCATAAATTCTTTAAAATAAAAAGAGTCTTTATTTTTGACTCTAGTTTTATGCTACTTTAAGTACTTTTATTTGGTAACTTCCGTTAGGGGATGCTATTTCTACGGTATCTCCTTCTTTTTTACCTATTATTGCTTTTCCTATAGGTGATTCGTTTGAAATTTTATTTTCAAATGGATCTGCTTCCATTCTTCCAACTATAGAGTATACTTCTTCTTCATCATCGTCTACATATGATACGGTTACTGTTGAACCTAGTCCGATGATATGGCTATCTTTCTTTTCGATTATAGTAGCGTTAGCTAGCATGAATTCTAGTTCTTTGATTCTTCCTTCTACTTCTGCTTGTTCTGTTCTTGCTGCATCGTAATCGGCATTTTCTGATAAGTCTCCTTGACTTCTTGCATCTTTTATTGCTTCTATTACTTTAGGTCTTTTAGTATTTTTTAAGTAGTTTAGTTCTTCTTCTAATTCTAAAAATCCTTCACTTGTTAATAATATATCTTTCTTTGACATTTAAATCAATTCCCTTCAAAAATTTTACAATAACAAGAATATACTACATTTAATCTTCTTTGTCAATCACTTTTAATCGCATTATATCATCTTTAGTTAAATCTATATCTGTTTTGAATTTAACTATCATTTGGGCATGGTTTGCTTCTTCTATTGGGTTGTTATTCTCGTCATAGATATCTTTTATAGTATACTCTGTTTCTTCGAAATTAGGACTAATAAATTCAACTTTTGTTCCTTTTTTAAAGTAGTTTCTTTGTTCTAGGGTTATTAGTCCGTTGTTGTTTTCTAGTACTACGCCTAGGAAATCTTGGTTGGATATTTCTTTGTTTCCGTTGTAATATTGTTCTTTATATGTTGGTAATTCTTTGAAGAATTGTGGTTTGCTTTCTCTATTAGCACATCTGTTTAATATTTTTAAATAATAATTAATTATTTTATCATTTAATGTATTATTTAATATATGATCTATTATTTTTCTATATGAATAAATAACTGTTGATATATAGTATATGCTTCGCATTCTTCCTTCTATTTTAAATGAATTAACTCCGGCGTTTATCATATCTTTAATATAGATACACATATTTAAATCCATTGGGCACATTTGGTAATTATTACTTATTATATTATTGTTATTATATAGATCAAAATTCCATCTACAAACTTGAGCGCATCCTCCTCTATTGGCATCTCTGTTGGTTGCGTAGTTACTCATAATACATCTTCCGCTGATGCTGGTACACATTGCTCCGTGGATAAATGCTTCTAAATCTAGTGAGGTGTAGTCTTTTATTTCTTTAATATCTTTTTCGCTTGTTTCTCTTGCGAGAACGACTCTTTTTGCTCCAAATTCTTTATAGAAAAGTGCGGTTTCTTTGTTTAGGGTGCTGGCTTGGGTTGATATGTGTAGTTCCATATTAAGTTTTAATTGTTTCCAGAGATTCATAATGTAGAAATCGCTTACGATGATGGCATCTACTTTTATTTGATCTAGGTATTTTAAGTAGTTTTCTAAATTGTTGTTTATATCATCATCATGAGGAATTATGTTGACTGTAACGTATACTTTTTTATTTAAATTATGGGCATAGTCTACGGCTTTTTTTAATTCTTCGTTGGTAAAGTTAATAGCGTTTGCTCTTAGTGAAAAGTTTTTTCCTCCAATGTAGACGGCGTCTGCTCCGTATCTAAGTGCGAACTTTAGTCTTTCGAAATCCCCTGCGGGGCTTAGTAATTCGATCATTGTATCACCTGCTTTATTTTTCTTTCTTTGGTTATTGTGTATTCTTTTATTCCGGAATTATCTTCTATTACATTTAATATAAATCTTTCTTTATCGTATGAATCTTGTTTTAGTAAATATAAATCGTTTTTTTCCATTGTATTAATTGGCATTCTTTCTACAAAATCCCAAATATGTGGTAAGTCTCTAAAATTTGCTTTATATTCTGACATATGATTGTTTGTTAGAAATGAATTTTCTATTATTTCTTTTATTATTTGTTCTTTATCTAGTGAATTATTATTTAGCTCTATTACAACTTTAGGAATAATTCCATTATCTTTTTCTGAATAATAAGCAATTACTGATACATTTGTAATAAATGGATATGATTTAAATAGATTCTCTATTTGAAGTGGATATACATTATAACAATCATATCTTTGGAACATTCCATCTTTTCTTCCTAAATATTCCACATTACCTAATTCATCAATAGATACTTCATCATTAGTTTTTAAATATTTCTTACCATCTATTTCTATTGTTTTAACAACTTCTTTTCCATCTAATTCTCCACAAGTTAATGTATCTGAATTAAGAAGTAATTCACCCTTTATTGGTTCTATTCCAACATCTTTTATTTCTCCAGAATCAAGTATTATTTTAGCATTAACTCCTGGCAAAATAACCCCTTGACTTCCTATTTTATTATATCCATCAATCGTAGTAATTGAACACCCGGCCAATTCTGATAAGCCATATCCTTTTGTAAGTATTGTATTTGATTTATGTGACAATAGAAACTTATTAATTTTTAGTTCTTCTTCTATAGACATTGGACTTCCACCAGTAGATGCATATACAAAATATGATAAATCTATATCTTTATATTTTGGATTATTTACTAAACTTAACCAACATGCTGAAGTTGCAAGTACAATATTTGGTTTATATTTAAGCATATATTCTCCAAAGTTATTTGGATTAAAAAGAGGTATTTCTTGTAGTTCAAGTCCTTGTGATAAGCCTAAATGTACTGTATTAACAGAACCATATGCAGCAAAATATGGAATAAAATGTAGCATAGTCATGCCACTTTGATAATTGAATTTAGCATTCTCATAGTGATTTACTAATGAATTTCTATTATGATCAGATAGTGGGATTGGTTTACCTATTCCTGTTGTTGTTCCTGATGTATGTGTTATCATAGATATATCTTTTTTTATACTTTCTAAATCACTTCTATCATATTTAATTTCTGTATATCTAGTGTTTCTAACTGCATCTTCGTATCTAGTTATATATTTATTTAATCTATTACTAAGACCGAGTAATGATGAAACATATTTGTATTTTTTAGGCATTAATGCGGTGAAGTTATCATCATGTACTACAAAAATATTCCTAATACCTAATTCTTTTATAAGTTCTTCTTCTTTTCCACCTAAATTCTTAGCATATAATAAATCTAGTGAAACAATATCTGTGATACGCTCCTGCTCTATATATTTTCTTATTTTATCATATTCAATTGTAGGATCAGGGAAAGACGCAATCGCACCTGTCATATCTGCTGCATAATCAAATGAATTCATTTTCATTATATTTGGCATTATCATAAGTACTCTTGAATTATTATCTTTACTTACATCATAACCAGATAATACTTTTGCTGTTTCTCTCCAATCTTCAAATAGTTCTCCATAAGTTATTTTCTTACCATTTTGACTAAGGGCTGTATTATCTAATCTATTTTTATTTTTTTCTTCTAAGTATTCATAACTCTTTTGTGGCTCTAATTCTTCATATTCTCCCATATTTTCTTTATAAAAATTAAATACATGTTTTTCCATAACTTTCTCCTATTTTAAGTCATCTATTTTGTATACTGTTTTGTTTTCATAAAATTTATTATCGTAGTTTATTTCTTTTCCGTTTAGGATATCAAATATTTCATTTGGTTTTAATCCGTTAGGATCTATGTAATAGTATAATATTTTGTTATTATTTATTTCATTATGATGTGGGATTAAATTAAAATATTTATTGTAAAAGTATACTGTACCGTATTTATTTTCTTTTGCTAGGAATTCTACGTTATTTGATTTTATTATTGCTTCGCTTAGGTATTCTTTGTTAAATGTTTCGCTGTAGAATTTTAGTAGGGTTCTTCTTGAATACATTGCCATATTTAGACCTAGTATTGGTAGTATGACTGGTTTATTTACGTTATTTAATAAGGTATTTAGTTCTGTTTTTTCTAATTCATTAGATATAATGCAGGATTTTATATTATAATTTAACCAACTGTTTATTGAGTGATAGTTGATGGTAAAGTGGGCTTGATTCCATATTAAATCTATATTGGTGTTTTTAAATATTTGATATACTGCTAGGTCTTCATAAATAATTGATTTGAATTGTTCTAGTTTGGTAACTATTTTTCTTAGGTTGTTACAATCATTATTTTCTAGTACTCTATTTAATAGTAAATGTATATTTATATTATAATTATTGTTTATGTTTTCTATTTCTTCTATGGTAAATGTATTGTAACCTATGCTGTAGATTTCTAAAGGAAAGAGAAAGTTATTTATACCTTTCTCTAAGTAATTATCTATTTCGTTTATATTATTAATTCTAACTAATATTTTATTTTCCATTATTCTTTTTAAAGCTTACTGATAAGCCATCTCCTATGTCATAGAATTTTGTAATGTATTCTTTATTGTTATTTAAAAATTCTATATATTTTTCTATTTTGGTAACTATTCCTCTGACGTTTTTACTTTTAATAGATGCTTTGTCTTTAACTAGTCCGTGGAATTTAAGATTGTCTGTTATAATTACTCCTCCTGGGTTTAAATAATTACAGAATCTTTCAAAATATTTAATATAACCGCCTTTGGCTGCGTCTATAAATATTAAATCGTATTTTCTTCCGGTTAGACTAACTTCTAAAGCATCATTATAGACTATTTCTATTCTTTTATCTAATCCGCAATTGTTAACGTTTTTAACTGCTTCTCGATATCTTTTTTCATCTTTTTCGATTGTTGTTATTTCAACTTTGTCTGTTGCGTTGGCCATGAGTATTGCTGAGTATCCTATAGCGGTACCTATTTCTAATACTGTTTTTACATTATTTAATTTTATATATTTCATAATGAATTTTATTGAATCTAATTCTATGATTGGAATATTGTTTGCTTCTGCATATCTTTCCATTTCTAATATTGTTTCTTTCACGAAAACACTTCCTTACAAGAAGAATTATACCATAAAAATAAAAAAAAGCAAAAAATTATGCTTTAAGGCAACCTATTGGTACTATGTAAACGTTGTCTTCTCTTTGATAAGCATAATTTCCTACTGCGGTTAACACCATTAAAAATGATGTTTTTTTCATTTTAGTTGTATCTATTTTATTTTTAGTTTTAATTAGATTTGTTGCTCCTTCTTTAATTAGGTTATCTCCACCTAGTTTGATTTCAATTAGTCCGTAGGAACCATCTCTTAAATGTATAACTGCATCACATTCTAAGTCAGATGCATCTTTATAGTGATATACTTTACCATTTATACTTTCAGCATATACTCTTAAATCACGTATACAAAGTGTTTCGAATATTAGTCCAAAGGTATTTAAATCATTTATTAAATCATTTGGGCCGATTCCGAGTGATGCAACTGCGATTGATGGATCAACATAGTATCTTGTATTATATTATTCGGCTATTTGTAGTTTTTTTATTCGGTAATTTGTAGTTTTGCTTTGTTATAGGTTTTATATAGTATTTCGTATCTATATTTAAGTATTTTTATATAAAATTCTTTACGTATATCGGAAATGTATTCTATTTTATCAATAAATTTTGATATTTTATTTATATCTATTTTTGGAAATATTCTACATAATGATTTATTGCATTCTATATTTTTCATACTTTTTATATAATTCATATAATTTATTTTTTTATCATTTTCTTTTAAGCACGAATAACAATTTTTAGCTAGATTGTATATTTCATTATCATTTAGTTGTATTAAATCTTCATCACTTAGCATTGGATTTAAACAAGAACCGCAATCATATATTGGAGAGAAAACGGCTTTATTGGTTTGTCTATTCATTAAAAATCCCCCCAATTTCTGTTATGTCTATTGGTATTTCCAATAAATGCATCTACAATAAACATATCATAGAATTTTTCTTTTACTTGTTGATTTTCAATTATTTTTTGTTCATCAATAATTTCCAATATATCGTTTAATTCGGTTCCAATTCTTTTATCTGGATTTGTACTTATGGCTAAATTTTCAAATTCGTATAAGATATTATCAGAATTTGTAAAATCTTCACATCCACAAACTATTTTTTCTTTATTATTATAAATATATATACCTAGAATTGTATTTTGGGTATTAATACCAGTTAAAGCAAAGATATGACTTCCAACATATTCTGAATAAGCATTATTTATATATGAAATATTTTTATTTTTTCTCTTATAGGATCAGGAAATTTTACCAAATATCTTTTATTATCACATATTAATGTTTTCTTTTTTTCTGAGCCTTTATATGTATTTAATTCTTCTATACAATTTGTAAAATCTAACATTTATTAACACTCCTTAGTTTTATTAGTATTCATACCAAAGTCCTTCTTTTCTTAAATTAGAAACTATTTCGGTATGTTCTTTGTATGTAGATGCAAAATATGTTTTTTTGTTTTTGTCTGCGACAAAGTAATAATAATTATGTTCGGTTGGTTCCATAACTGCGTTTATTGAGTTAAGGGATGGACTGTCTATAGGTCCAATAGGTAGTCCGGTAAATGAACATGTATTTTCACTTCTTGTATTATATTTATTACATGATTTTAAATTACTTTTAGATAAATCTTTTGAGAAATCTTTTCCTACTGCGTAATATGTTGTTGCATCGGAACCTAGGGTCCATCCTGCTTCTATTCTATTATAGAATACGCCTGCTACGCCGGATCTATCATCTGATGATGCTCCTTCTAGTTCAACTATTGATGCTAGGGTTAGGAGTTCGTGGATTGTGTATTTGCTTACGTTTATATCTTCTTTGTATATATCTAATTTTTTACCCATGGTAGATATCATTTTGGTTATTATTTCTTCTATGGTTGCGTTTTTTTTGAAGTCGTAAGTATCTGCAAATAGATATCCTTCTAGGGGATGATAGATTCCTTCTTGTTTAATATCTTCAGTAATAAAGTCATAGTTTTTAATCATTTTGTCTATAAATTCTTCGCTATCTACAAGTGTGATTACGTCTTCAGCGTTATAGCCAAATTTATTTTCAATAACTTTGGCATAGTCTGTTAGTCTTTTTCCTTCAATAAATTGAACGGTTATTACTTCGCTTTCTAAGGCTCCTGTGGTATCGCTTAGTATATCTATTATTTCTTTAACGCTCATGCTTTTGGATAGGTTGTATGTTCCGGCGTATAGTTCTTTTTTTATATTTAATTTTATATATATTTTAAATACTGTAGAGCTTTTAATTAATCCACTTGCTTCTAGGTTGTCTGCTATTGTATTTTTTCCTGTAGCGTTTTGGATTTCAAATTTAACTATTTCATCGTTTTTCTTATCTACTGGGCTTAAATAGTAATCTGAGGCTATTATGAATATAAGTAAAATAAATATGAATAATCCGAATATGATTAGAAGTATTTTATTAATTCCAAATTTAGTTTTCTTCATTTGTTTCATCACCTATCTTTTCTTGTAATGATGAAAGTAACCCCTCTATAACTTCCCATTCTTTATCTGTTTCTATTTGTCCTAGATTGATATCTTGTCCGGTTGGATCGTATGTATTAGCATATACTTTAATTTTTCCGTTTTCATCTAGGGTATTATCTGTAAATACGATATAACTTTTATTTGTTTCTTCTGAATCGTATGTAAATAATACGTTACATGTTAATTCTTCTCCTTTATTATTTGTTATTGTAAATGTTCCATTGTCTTTATTCATTTTTTCTCTTCCCTTCTTAAATATGTATCTAATATTATAGCGGCTGCGGTGTTATCTATGTGTTCTTTTCTTTTTTTTCTTGACATATCTGTTTCTAGTAGTATTTTTTCTGCTTCTACTGTTGATAGTCTTTCGTCTATTAGTTCTATTTTTAAATTTGTTTTTTGTTCTAATATTTTTTTAAATTCTAAACTTCTTTGGCTAGCAAATCCGAGTGTGTTATTCATGTTTTTAGGTAATCCGAGTACAAGGACTTCTATTTTTTCTTTATTTATTATTTCTATTACTTCGTTTACTAATTTGTTTATATCGTTATACCTTATTAGTTTATAAGGCGACGCTATTATTCCTAGTTTATCTGATATAGCTAGTCCTAGGGTTTTGGTTCCTAGATCCATTCCTAATGTTTTCATTTTAAAAAGTAACTTTCTAAAATTAATGATATTAATTTTACTCTTTCTATTTTCATTAGTTTTTCTCTAGCTTTTTTATAATTTGTTATATAACTTATATCTCCGGTTGTTAGGTATCCTGTTATTTGATTTATTGGGTTATATCCACTTTCTTCTAGGGCTTCGTAAACTTCAAAGAATGTTTTGCTGATTAAAGCGCTTTCTATTTTTTCTGCATCGAATAAAGAAGTATTATCTAACATTAGTATCACCTGCTCACATTAATAATTATATCAAAATATATTATTCATTTCAATTTGATATAATAAAAA
>CAZTEJ010000023.1:0-13580 GCA_964612605.1 uncultured Clostridium sp.
TGATTTGAACGATAATTTTTATTTTTTATTTTTTTCAGTATACATATTAGCATTTGCATGTGTATAAAAAATAAGTATATAATTTTTTTCTAGATTTATCTTTTTTTAATTTTATTAGTTTATCTTAATTGATTGATATAATTTGTTTAAGTTATCATTATTTATCATTTTAAATTTTGTATTTAATATATTTTCTGGTATATTATAGTTTTTTATTATTTCTTTTGCTTGTTTTTTGGTTATTTTATTAACTATTATTAATGATTCTAATAAGCTATTTTTTACTAGTTTATCGTCTAATTTATACATATTTTGAAATAGTAATTCTTTTTTTGTATATGTTGTTTTATAGCTTAATTTAACTGCACTTGATATTGTTCTTGGTTTGGGATTAAAGCTTTCTGGATATATATCAAAGTATTTTTCTACATTAAAGTATATATTTGTTAGTAAACTTAAATTAGTTATTTTATAATTTATTATATTATCTATGTAGTTTTTCCCCATTATTAGGTATAATTCTTTAAAATCTTCTTTTATTATTTTATATATAAATGGTTCTATAATTGAATATGGTAGAGATGTTATTATTTTATCTACTTTAGGGAATTTAACTTTTAAACAATCATCATATATTACATTTATGTTATCTATTTTATCTAAGTATTTTTTTAATCTTTTATCTTTTTCTATAACGTATAGTTTATTTACTTTAGGTACTATTAATTTAGTTAATACTCCTTGTCCTGGTCCTATTTCTAATACAATATCTTCTTTGTTTAGATTACATTTTTCTATAAAATTATTTATTATATTTTTATCTATTAGAAAATGTTGATCGTATTTATCTTTATCTTGTTTAAACATTTTAATTCTTCTTTCTTTTTGATAATGCGTATTTATTTAAATAATTTTCTTTCATGTAAGTTACTTTTAAATAAAATACTGTTAGTATTATTAAAAGTATTATATCTAAGATATAATCTATTGTTTTTCCATTGTAATAGTATCTAAAGTAGATATCTAATATTATTAATAGTAAAGCGATTAATGTGTATATTAGATATATATTAAATTTTTTATATGTTGTTTTGTATTCTGAATTTTTTATTTCTTTTTTTATATTTTTTTGTTCTTCTTTTGTTAATCTATTATAATATTTTTTCATTTAATAAATCTCCTATGTTCTCTTGTTTATATCCTTTTTAATATAATTTATTTTTTATAATATATTTTAATGTGTTTGTATCATTGTATTTGTTTTTATATTTGTTTATTAGTTTATCTATATCTTTAGATAAGTATTTATTATCATCTATTTTAATATTATCTATATATTTTATAAATTCTTCTTTTGAATATCCTTGATTTATTAGATAATTGTATATATTTTGTTTTAATGTAGTGGTATTGTATTTGTTATTTTGTTTTATTTTTTTATTTATTATTTTGATTATTCTATCTGTATTATCTAAATTAAGATATTTGTTTATATCTTCTTCTTTAAATCCAAGGTTGATTAGATTTCTTTTTATTTTATAAGGTCCGTCTAGGGTTAGATTAATTTTATCATTTATATATGATTTAAGAAAGATATCATCATTAATATAGTTTTCTTTTTTTAATCTAATTATTGTACTATTAATAATATTATAATCGTATTCTTTTTTGGTTAGGTATTTTCTTATTTCTGTTTCTGTTCTTAATTTGATTGTTAGGTATTTTATTGATTTATAGTAAGCATCTAGGTTGTTGTTGTAGTTAATTATTTCTTGATATGTTTTATTAGTTATTTTCTTATTTATTAATAAATTATATTTTAAGATAGTGTTATCATATAATTTAACAGTAGTATTGTCTTTTAAGGTTATTTCATAAACATTGTTTTTTAATTTTTTATATCTAATTATTTCCATAAATTTATTTTATAAAATTTAATTAAAAAATACTAGTGTTTTAGTTTATAATTTAAATAAATAATTATTATGGTTATAAATAAACCGAATATAAATAATGTATTTACTATATTATTAATAATTAATAGTAATAATTCAGTAAAGTATGTATTTGTATACATAAAGTTATTTAATATATTGGTTGTTATTAGAAATAGTTTTGGAATTATTATAAATAGTCCAAGGGATAGAATTGGGGTTAGGATATCTATTTTTTTGTTGATAATATAGTTTGTGAATAATAATATAGTTATGATTATAATTATAACAAAGATTATAAATAGTGTATCGTTTGTATTTAATCTTGTTTTGGTTAAATAATTGTATTCTTCATTCATGAATAAGTTATTAATTATTTTTGTATTTATTTGATTGGTATATTCGTTGATTATATTATCATCTTTTGTATGTTTACTTATTATTTCTTTTAAATTATCATAATGATCTATATTTTTATTGTTAATTATGTCAATGGTATCTTGTTTGGCTTTATCTTGTGTATAGTAGTTAATAATATCATTTTTTAAATCAATATTAATTATGTATTCATCTATTTCTTTTAGTATATTTGAATAGGATTTTTGATAGTAATTAATTTTATTTAAATTTTTAATAAATTTGTTTGTACTTATTTCTTTTTGATATATTGTAAATATTGTTAGTATTATTAAGAGAATCATTATAATAAAAGTTATTATGTAATTGATTATTTTTTTCATTTTGTATCTCCATAAAATTCACTGCTGATTTGGTTTGCGTATATTATTAATCTTTTATTTCCATATATATCTGTATTTGGATAACAGGTATACATTATTAGGTCGTAGTTTTGCTCTATTGAGGTTATGTCTGTTTCTTTAACTATTTTATTAGTTTTAACTTTGTATTTGAACTTACCATAGGTGGTTTGGATGGTTATTATATCGTTTGTTTTAAGGTTATTTAGTTCTTTAAATAGTCCGGTGTTATGTCCTGATAGGACGGTTGTTCCTCCTTCTCCTGGGAGTTTGGTGGTGGATAGTTGTCCTATGCCTTGTTTTAGTATTGTGGTTGAATCTCCGAAGTATATATTACCTGTTTGATTGTTAATGGTAATGTTTCCGTAGTTGGAACCGTAACTTGGGTATGAAACTATTTTGTTGTCTTTAACTACTGTTTCTTTGGATGTTGTGTTTGTATTGGTTTTCATTATGCTTAATAGGTTTAATCCGTTACTTATTTGGTTTTTAAATGGTAATATAATTATATTTAAAAGGATTACTATGTTTAATAAACTGTTTGTTATTATGTTATTTATTTTAAGTATTTTTAATATTATTAATATTATAAATAATAATGATAGGATTACAATTAGTAATTCAACTGTTTTATTTATTCCTACGTAGTTTAGTTTATTTGTATTTTTTATTACATTAGATAGGACTCCGTTATCGTATATTTTAATTTCTTCGTTGGTTTTATCTATTACTATGTTTGTTTCTGTTTTTGATGTGGTTATTTCAGATATTTTAGGTGAGTTTAAGATTATATCGTTTGTTTTGTTATAAAGGTTTAGTAGTTCTGTTTTATCGCTAGATGAGATTTTATCTTTGTCTGATGTACTACAGATATTGTATTTTTTAAGTATGTTTATTGCTTTATTGATGTTGTTGTATATTGTATTTAAATCGTTTTCTGATATGTCTCTTTCGTTAATCATTCTAATATATGATGTTTTAAATCCTTTTACTAAGGATGAATTTGATGATGAACATATTGTTATTGAGTTAGCTAGGTTGATTACGTCTTCTTTGGTCATTGCTTTAACTTTTATATTAAATGTTAGAGTAAATATGATTATAATTATTTTTATATATTTCATTTTTCATCTCTTTCTAAAGATTGATTTTTTATTGATGATTGGGTATGGTTCGATGTTAAGATTATTAATTATTTTATCAAAATTTGAATTTAATAGTTCTTCTTTCATTTTATCATCAACTATTTTGGATAGGGTTTGATAGCTTTTTTCGAGGTTGATTGGGGTGTTATGGGTGTCTGTTCCTAGTAAATGTATCATATGTTTTTTAAGTAAATTTTTTAAGTTTTTTTGGGAGGTTTTACCGTATTTTCCGTATAAGGAACTGATGTTTCCTTGTAGTAAGCATCCCATGTTTATGTATTGTTCTAGGGTATTTGTATCTATATAGTGATATCTTTCTGGGTGGGCAATGATTGGTACTATGTTGTTGTTTCTTAAATTAAATAGGATATTATCTGCTTCTTCTAGTTTGTTGTTAAGTGGTAGTTCAATTAGTAGATATTTTGTGTTATTAATGGTGCTTATTTGTTTATCGTTAATATATTTTATAATATTGTTATCTATAAATACTTCGTTACCTAGATATAGTTTGATATTGGTATGTTGTTGTAAATCGTTAAGTTTGTTTAATTTATCTTGGTTATTAGTGTTATAATTTGTTCCTATAATATAATGGGGAGTTAAGACTATATCTGTAACTCCCTTAATTTCCATTTCTTTTAATATTTTTATACTTAATTCTTTGGAAGTTGATCCGTCATCAACGTTATAGATTAAGTGATTATGTAAGTCTTTCATTATTTATAATACTTACTGTAATAGTAATTACCTTTCTTGTTTTCCATTTTGTTTACGATAACACCTGCAATTTTGGCACCGCTGTTTTCAAGTGTTTTTTTGCTTTGTTCTAATAAATCAAATGGGGTTGTTTTATAGGCACAAACTAGTACTACTTCGTCAACGTATTTTGTTAGCACTAGGGCATCTGTAACTGCGTTAACTGGTGGACAGTCTAGTATAATTAAATCGTATTTTGTTTTTAATAAGTCAAGTAGTTTGGTATTTTGTTCTGAGCCAAGTAGTTCGCTTGGGTTAGGTGGAACGATTCCTGATGGTAGTACGTCAAGGTTTGGTATATCTGTTTTTACGATGTATTTATTGTATTTTTTAATATCATCTAATAGTAGTGAAGATAGTCCTTTTTCGTTATCTATATTGAATACTTTGTGTTGTCTTCCTTTTCTTAGATCTGCATCTATTAAAAGTGTTTTGCAATTTATCATGCTAAATGAGGTTGCAAGGTTTGCTGAGATAAAGCTTTTTCCTTCTCCTGGCATTGAGCTGGTTATTAGTACTACGTTTTTATTGTTTCCTACGAATGTGAATTGTAGATTGGTTCTAAGTGTTCTTATTGCTTCGCTGATTTGGCTTTTTGGTTTGTTGTATACTATTAATTCGTTCATTTTTTACCTCCAATTGGAATCATACCTATTACTGGTAATTTTAATTTGTTTTCTACTTCTTCTGTTGTTTTGATGGTATTATCAAAATAGAACATTATGAATACGATTGATATTCCTAGAATAATACCAATTAGTAAGTATATAACTATGCTTTTTAATATATTAATGTTATATGGTGTTTCTGATGCTTCGGCATAATCTACTATTCCTATGTTTTGGATGTTAAAGTATTTGATTATTTCTGCATTAAAAACGTTAGCTGTTTCATTTGCTATATTTTTTGCTAGATAGTTATCTGTATCATTAACACTTATTTTGATAATTTCTGTATCGCTTATGTTTGATACTGATATGTTGTTTTGTAGTTCTTCGATTGTATAATCTAGGCTAAGATTGTCTATTACCTTTCCTATTACTTTTCTACTTTTAATTATTTCACTGTAGGTATCAACTAAATTTTTATTTAATGTTATATCTGTACTTGTTATAGTTGTGTTTTCGCTTGTTAGAAGCACTGTTGTGTAGCTGTTGTACATTGGTGTTTTAATAAATGCATCATAACTAAAACCAAGTGTTAGTATTGTTAATGTAACTAATAAAATAATAAATATCTTACTAATAAAATAATTAAATAATTCTTTTAAATCTATTTCTTCCATAATCATTTTCTCCTCATAGATATTATATACTAATTGGGAATATAATTCAATTACAAGTTATATTATTTTAGTTAATATAAGTGTATAAAATGAGGTGAATATCTTCATCTCATTTTAATCTAGAGTTTAATATAAATTATTCCGGATTTATATTCCTTGTTTATATATATTTATCATATTATTTATTGTTATTTCTACTTGTTTGCCTGTTTTCATATTTTTTAGTATTGCTATTTGTTTTTCTATTTCATTATCTCCTATTATTAATACATAAGGTGTATTTTGTCTATCTGCATATCTCATAAATTGCTTAAATTTTTCTAGAAAAACTACATCAACATTAATATTATTATTTCTTAATTTAGTAACGAATTTGTAAACATATTCATAATTATCTGTCATTGGTAATACTGTGATATCAGCTACATAATTATTAATATTTTTTATTATATTTGCTTCTTTTAATTGATAAAATAATCTTGTTAATCCGATAGATATTCCTACTCCTGGCAATTTTTTTTCAGTATAAAATTCCGCAAGATTATCATATCTTCCTCCAGAGCAGATACTTCCTATTGATGGGTATTCTTTTAATTGTGTTTCATATACTGTCCCTGTATAGTAATCTAACCCTCTTGCAATTGTTAAATCTATGTCAAAATTATTTTTATCTATATTCATTGTTTCTAAGGTTTTAATTACAAATTCTAATTCTTTTATTCCTTCTTGAAAAAGAGTGTTATCTATTTCTAAATTTTTTAATTCATTTATTTTATCATTAATACTTCCTTTTATAAGAATAAATTTTGTTATTTTGTTAATATCTTTTGATTCTATTTCTAAGTTCTTTAATTCTTCTTTTACATTTTCTATACCAATTTTTTCTATTTTGTCAATTGTTCTCAATATGCTTGTTATTTTAGAATTCAAATTTAAGCTTTCAAAAAATCCTGATAATATTTTTCGATTATTTATTTTAATAACAAAATCTCCTATATCTAATTTTTTGAAAATATCATAAATTATACTTGGTATTTCTGCATCATATAATAGTGATAATTTTTCATTTCCAATTACATCTATATCGCATTGATAGAATTCTCTAAATCTTCCTTTTTGAGCTCTTTCTCCACGATAAACTTTACCAATTTGATATCTTTTAAATGGAAAAATTAAGTCATTATACCTACTTGCAACATATTTAGCTAAAGGTACAGTTAAATCAAATCGTAAAGATAAATCATTGTCTCCTTTATTAAATCTATATATTTGTTTTTCTGTTTCACCACCTGCTTTAGCAAGTAATACTTCTGAGGATTCTATTATAGGTGTATCAAGTGGATAATATCCATAACTGGAATAAACTTCTTCAATTACTTTTTTTATTTTATCAAATAAAATTTGGTCTTGTGGCATTAGTTCCATAAAACCAGATAGTGTTTTTGGATTAATTTTATCTTTCATGGTTAGACTCCTTTATTCCGAAATTATACCATATTTTTTATAAAAAAACATTTTTTTGGTTTTTTTATAAAAATATTGTCTATATTATCTTAATTTTTTTAAAAATTTAAGTAATTCTTTAATATTATATGCATTTTATATAGAAATCTACGTTAAACCTAAGGTTAAAAAAATGGTTTTTTCTGGTCTGTTGGTACCTAAAATGTATTTTGTTTTATACATCCGCTGGTAATATTATATCAATAAATTCTTCTAAACATTTTGTAGTTTCATCAAATTCTATATTTCTAGCATAACTATTCTTTCTAGAATAGCTTGTCCATTTATCTCTTAATATCTTACTGTCTTTAACTACATTTAAGCTTACAATTAGATCTGCATTAAATTCTCTTTTTTCAAAAGTTTTTTTTACTGCACCTCTAAATTTAGTTTTATTAATTTTATTGAATTTAAATTTATGAATTAAATAAATGTCGTAATAATCTTTCATTCTACTACTTGCTTCTAACTTGCTAAGTATAGTTTCTATTTTTTCAGCTAATATTGTTTCTAAATTATATGACCATACCTTATATGCTTCATTTCCTATTAGCGATTCATATTTATAATCATCCGGACCTGGATGTATTGGATCACCCGTAGCTATATCAATATGAAAACTATCTCTCATATTTTCCAATGTAAAATTAATCGTAATTCTTAATCCACCATACTCATCTTCATCACGAATTGGGTTTATTTTTTCAATTCCAAATTTTACGTTATCATCTACATCTATATTGATAATTTCTGTTATCATTTTAATAGTATTTTCTTCAGTAAATTTTGTTTTTCTTATTGCAGTATCAATATCCATGGTGCTTCTATTATCTAATCCAAATAATTTACTCAAATAGAAGCCTCCTTTTAATATAAAATTATCTTTATATTTGCTTTTCGATAAACGTTCAACGAACCTATCATACATATAAAACCTCATGACAGAGTTAAAATCCACATTTTTTCCTTTTGAAATATTTCTAAGTTTATCTTTTACTGTTTGGGCAGAATTACTCATAATATATACCTACTATTTCCATTACTTTTTCACTTATTCCCATTCTTTTAGCATAATCAGATAGTTTTGCTACATTTTTATCCTTACTTTGAATATATTGTTTAACAGATTTTTTTACTTGTTCTTGATCCATTCTATTTTTTGATTTTATAATGTCGCAAATACATCTTTCTTTATCATAAGCTCTAACTTTATTACCACTTGGAGTTTCAACTTCAGTAGCACCTATTTCATATATATCATCTGGCACATAAAAAACATTACATTTTTCATTTACAGTATCAACATGATAGCTTTGTGGAACAGTTACTGTATAATTATATGGAAATTCCTCAGTCATACCGTAAAAATATAGAGCATTCATATGTGAGAAAATAGCTTTTTTATATTTTTGTTGGAAGAAAAAATAGCTATCTTCAAAAGCATTTGGTGAAAGATAAATACCTCTTGAAACTTTTTCTATATCATTATTGTTTTCCATAATTGAGAGATATTGTCTGCTTATATTTAATGGTTCTATCATTCTTGTAGAAAGCATTCCATTATTGGTATTCATTATTTGTTTTATAGTATCTGTAAGTATTTTTGATTGTTCATTTGGATATTTTGCTGATAGTTCTTTAATTGCATTAGACATGGTACTAATGCTTTTTAGTTCCTCTTGCATTGGTTTTGTTAGTTGATTAAGCTGATCCTTAATTTGACTCATAGGTTCTTTTATTGAATTAATGGCTTCTACATAATTTTTAAGAATATCACTATCAATTTTATAATTGATTTTCTCCTCTTTTTTCATATAAATCCCTTTTCTTTCTTTGACAATTACACTGAAATTATATCGTTTTTCAGTGTAATTGTCAAGCAATTAGTTATAAGTGATAGTGTTTCCAAAGTCGGGGATTTACGATTTTATGTCTACTTTTAATAAAATCTTTACATTACAAGTTATATTATTTTAGGATATCTGCTAAATATAACTCATCTCTATTATGCTGCTTTTTATATATTTTATATTGTTTTATATTTGATATTAAATTATTAATATTATTTCCTCCATAATACATTTTCAAAAATTCGGAAGATTGATCATATTTTCTTCCTTAAAATTTACTTCACACTAGATTTTATAGAACCAAAATAAAAAAGATGACAATGAGATAATCATCTTTTTTATTTTTTCTTTAAATCTTCTAATCTTTTTATAAAGGTATCGCTATCTAGTGTTTCTATTTTTTCTTTAACTTTAGGTAGCTCTATTGCATCTTCTTGTTTAGTTTCTTTTTTATTTTTCTTAGTCATAGATAAACTGATTAAAACTATGAAGGAAAATGATATTATAGTAAGAACTATATAAAAAGTTAGATTATTATCTTGATATATAGAATTTAATATATTCATGTTTATGTCTCCTATGCTGTTGTAAATAACATCATAATAGATATTATAAGTAGAATCATTACTCCAACTGTTGTTGAAACAAGCATAATTCTTGTTTTACTTTCCATTGTTTCTAGTCTGTTTTTATATCTAGTTTCTCTTGCTTTTTGTTGTAAACTTGAAATATTTCTAGAAAAAGTTAATAGTTGTTCTTGTTTTCTTTCTTGACTACCTAAACTAAGTCTGTATAGAAGTCTCATCATTCTCATTGAATCTCTTACTGGATATTCTTTTGCGAAGTCCATATAGGGATTAATTGTTGAGTCTCCGGCATTAATTTTTTCGATTAATTCGAGTAATCCGCCTCTAAATATTTCTGGTGCATCGTTTATTGATTTGCCTAGGGCAACGGGTACGGTGTAGTGTTGGACTAGGATTTCTAAATTTTTTAGGTAGTATGGTAACATCATATCTATTTGGCTTAGGTGTGCTTTGTAATATCTTTTGGTTTCTAGGTATGGTAGTTTGAACATTCCGTATCCAAATAGGAGTATTATAATTACTTTAACGTATGATAGGTCTGCTATAAAGACTAGGACTAGGATAAACATAACTAGCATTGCGTTTCTTAATCTGGTGTTGTATATTGCTTCGGTGTCTACTGCGTCTCCGTATCTTGCTTTAAGGTAGAAATCGTAGTCTTTTTCTTTTAGTTTTGCGAATAGGTCTTTATTGTCGTTTAGGAATTTATTGGTACTTATACTTCCGTTGTATTCTAATATAACGTATAAGAGTATACCGATTATAATAACTTCAATTAGCATATTTATTCCCCTCCTGTATCTTCGTTATAGTATTTTTCACCATTAAGTAGGAAATATGAATTAACTATTATAATAATATGTAATATGACTAAGACATAACCTTTATCTAACATATTAATATAATTTTCAACTCCTAGAAGTGTTTGTGTAAGCATTACTAGAAGATAAAGTGCGATACCGAAGGTTAGGAATCTTTTGTGGAAGGTTTCTCTATCCATTTTATCTCTATAAACTCCTTCAACTAGTTGGTCTATATCGAGTAACATATTTTCTAGGGATTCTCCTGAATCTCTTGCTCCTTCTTTTGTTATTTGTAGGAATAATTGATGCATATTTTTAACCATGTAATAAGGATATTTTTGATTAAAGTAACTAATTGATTCATCTATTGTACCGTTGTCATAACTCATTTTAATCATTGCTTTAACATCGCTTAGGACTGGATCTTCTAGGACTCCTGAGTCTCTTACTCCTTCCAGGGCTTTAACGAAACTTTGGGTTGTATTGAATTCCATTATGACGTTTGTGGTATAGACTTGTATTTGTTCGAAGATAAATTCGCTATAGATTCTTTGGCATCTAAGGTATGCTAGGTAAGGAATGAATATGATAGCGACTGCTCCGTAGAAGATTGCCCAGAATATACTGTAGAAGTATAGATAACCTACTCCAGCACCAAATCCACCAAATAGGACTACTTGGGTAATGTATTGTTTGGTTGTGTATTCTTCTCCTAGTTCGATTGATTTTGCTCTGACGGTTTTGAATGAGTATGGTGCATACTTATCATAGATACTAGTTACACCTTTTAAGAATGTTTCGTAGATTTTTTCACCTTCATTTTTTCTATAAGTTATAATAAATAATCCGATTGCGATTAAAATAACTAATTCCATGATAAATATCCCTTTCTATTTTTTATCTTCTATTTCAACTATGTTTTCTTTTGAATCTCCGTTGTTTACGGTTCCTAAACCGAATGTATCTCGAGGTAGAATTATTCCTTGTAAATCTAGGTATTCTAGTAGGTATTTGGTTGGATTTTTGATAACAAATCCGCCTCCAATGTTCTTTCTATAGATAACGTTGGAACAAGGACGATTGTTTTCATCAACGTAGAATTCACATACTTCCATTATTTCTCTTTGGAAACGTCCTAATTCTTTAGACATATATCCTTTAACGCATACGGCAAGTTGTACGTATCTATGGATAGTGGTTAAGAACTGGGTTACGTCTTGATTACTTTCAAGAAGTGAATATAGACGCATTGGAACACTGCTGGCTTTATCTGCGTGTATTGTTGATAATATGTTATGACCTGATGATATTGAGTTTCTAACGGCCATAACGGCTTCGGCTGAACGTACTTCGGAAAGTAGAATCCATTTTGGATTTTGTCTCATACAGGTAACTAGAACATCACTATAAGATGCTATGTTATTTGTTTTCATAGCAACTATATCTCTGGTTGGAAATATTTTATCTAAGTGTAGTTCTAGGGTATCTTCTATTGTAATAATTTTTTCATTTTCTTTTGTATGACTTGCTAAGTATTTAACGAGTTCTGTTTTACCGGAACCGGTTTCTCCTGCAACTAGGATGTTGCAGTGTCCTTCTACTGCTTTCATTAGGAAATCATGTATTTGGACTGTACAGTATTTTTCGTTAAGTAGTTTGTTTTTATTAAGTCTAATTTTAGCTGGTGTTTTACGGATAACGCATGCTATTCCATTGGTAGCAATTGATTCGTGTATAAAGTTCATACGTAGTTCGGTTGATTCTGCATCTAGAAATGGATGGGCCATGTTAAAGGTTTTACCCATAACGTTTGAGCATTGAAATGCAAGTTTTTCTAGTAATGCGTTATTTATGTTTGGTCTATCTATTTTGTAAACTCCTTTATCTAGTGTTTTAAGCCAAACTTGTCCTCCGTTGCTATAGGAGATATCTGTAATATTATCGTCGTTTAAAAATTCGTTTAGGGGTCCAAAATCTAATTCATCAAATAAATTATTCATTTAAATCACCTAATTTTCATAGCATTTTTGATCTATATCACTAATGATAACGTTGAAACTATCATCACTTTTGCTTTCGATGAAGTCTTTCATTTCGGTACTTGTTATTTTAGTATCTCCGTGGTTTTCGGTATATTCCTGGTTTCTTGGTACTGGGAATATCTTAATTGAATTGGTTCTGATGTTATCTGCTTTAGTTAATAGTACAAACATATTATTTGGTACTGAGAATATTAGTTCAGCTGGTTCGCTTCCGTTGGAAGCTGAACTAAATACGCTAATACCGTTACTGTCTCTAACGTCTCTTACTTTAATACTTTCAATAAATTTAGTAACAATTACTTCTCCGTTGTCGTTTGTTGCTGAAACGTATAGGTCGATGTAGTCTCCTGGCATAATTGAGTTGGCGTAGGTTGTATGCATATTAACTGCTAGACTGTAAACTGTATGGCATTCTTCTAAGTCAACTGTTATGTAGTTAGGTTTTTGTTCTTCTGTCATTACTTCGCTTCCGTAGAACAAACCTCCTTCTGGTATAGTTGTATCATAGCTAACGTATTTACCAACGATTTGTCCCATATTTGTAATTAGGTTAGGTGTTTGATCTACGAAGCTTTTACTAACTTTAATAGTACCAATCATTTCTCTTGTGATTAGTGTATTAGCAGCTATTTCAACTTTAGCATAAGGTATAGACTGTGGTTCAACAGCCTGTTTAACTCTTATGTTATAACCGAAGTAGAGAACTACAATACCTGCTAAAACACCTAATATAGTTACTGTATTTTTATTTCCTAAAAATCTTTTTATACTTGTCATTAAATTTCCCATTTTTATTCCTCCTATTATTATTTTAAGTATAACATATAATATAATTTATAATCAATTAAATTTAACCAATTGTGTAAGGATTAGAGCTTGTGCCATCTCCTGATTCTATTAAGACGTCAGAGCTAAGA
>CAZTEJ010000024.1:0-1129 GCA_964612605.1 uncultured Clostridium sp.
ATAAAAACATTATAAATATCAAAAAATATTTATCTGATAAAGATATAAAAAATGCACATATATCATTCATAAAATAGCAATTAAAAAAACGTGTTTTCTCTTTGAGAATTCACGTTTTTTCATAATAATTTATAAATTTTATATATATAAATTATTCGTGCTTTTAGTTTGAGAATTATATTTACAGCATTTGCTGCGTGTTTTTAGTTTGAGAAGTCATCGTTTTTCCGTGTTTCTAATATGTTTTTGTTTTATTATTAATTAGATTTAATTCATTATCATAAATAGGTAAATCTATTCCATTATTTTGTAGTACTTCGCTAACTAATTCTCCAACTATTTTTGTTAATTCTTTATTTTTAAATGATACTTTAATTCCAATAAAGTATTCACTACTAATTCCGTCTTTAACTTGTCTTTCTCCTGGTAAGTAGTCATAATTTCCTTTTCTAAATGTATATATATCTTCTATATCTTTACTTATTATAATTGATATTGTATTTTCGGTATATTTTATATAACTTGATTCTAATCCTTCGTTTTTACCGGTATATTCGTTAGTTGGAATGTTTTTTATACATATTGATATATAATCTTCTCCGTTAAATACTCCTTTATGTTTTAGATAATCTATTCCTAATTCTTTTAATTTATTTCTAGAATATATTCCTTTTGTTTTAAGTATCATATCTAGTTGTTTTAAACTTGTATTAACTATTAATTGGGGATTATATACTACTATGTTTCCAGCTAATCCGTGGAAATAATTATTTTCTATATTCATGTAAGTTCCTCCATCCTAGTATTGTTATGATTAGTTCTATTGTAATTATTATTATGTTGATACCGTTAATGTATAATGAATCTATTATAATTAGTATAATAGATAGTAATATATATATTATATTAAATAGTTTATTATTTATTTTGTTAAATATTATATTAATAATAAATAGTGATAATAAGAAGATAATTATCCAGAAGTATATTATTTTTTTATATAAATAATGTATAAAGTAGTAAGAAAATAAGTAATAAGAAGTAAGCATTGGTATTATGAATAATATTATATTGATTAAACAATCTGTTTTGTTAGTTGATTTAGTTATAATAATTATATAGATAAATA
>CAZTEJ010000024.1:1229-13453 GCA_964612605.1 uncultured Clostridium sp.
ATTAAACAATCTGTTTTGTTAGTTGATTTAGTTATAATAATTATATAGATAAATAACCATATTACTAATCCACTTGATATTAGTCCTAGGTAATAGTATAGGGAATTACAATAGGCTATATCACTGTATTTAGATAGTAGACCAATGATAATTCCTAAGATAATGTATATTAGTTTTTTCATCATAATTAATATTATTAATTAAAAAGAAGCTATTGCTTCTTAGAAATTATCTCTATCTCTTAAAAATGGAGGTATATCATAATCATTATCATCAGTCATAAATCTACTTTTAGGTTGTTCTATTTCGGTATTTTTTTCTTTTTCTTCGTCTTCGAATCCGGTTGCTATAACTGTTACAATAACTTCATCATTTAGGTTTTCGTTAATAACGGCACCGAAAATAATATTAATATCGTTATTAGCGCTTTGTCTAACTACTTCGGCTGCATCTTCTGCTTCGAATAGGGTTAGGCTTGTTCCTCCTGTTACGTTGATGATTGCATCTGTTGCTCCAACGATGCTTGTTTCAAGTAATGGGGATGAAACGGCTTGTTTAGCGGCTTCTATTGCTCTGTTTTCTCCTACTCCTAATCCGATACCTATTAAGGCACTTCCTCTTTTTTCCATTACGGTTTTTACGTCAGCAAAATCTAGGTTTACTAATCCGGATACTGCTATTAAATCACTGATGGATTGAACTCCTCTGTGTAATACGTTGTCTACTTCTTTGAATGCTTCTAGCATTGGTGTTGATTTATCTATTATATCTCTTAATCTATCATTAGGTATTACAATTAGGGTATCAACATGTTTTTTTAATTCGTCTATACCAAGGATGGCGTGTTCCATTCTTCTTCTTCCTTCAAATCTGAATGGTTTGGTTACGATTCCAATTGTTAATGCGCCTAGTTCTTGTGCTATTTCAGCGATTACTGGTGCAGCTCCTGTTCCAGTACCTCCACCCATTCCGCAGGTTACGAATACCATGTCGGCACCTTTTAGTGCTTCTTTTATTTCGTCTTTGCTTTCGATTGCGGCTTCTCTTCCTACTTCTGGATTTGCTCCTGCTCCTAATCCGTTGGTAATGGTTTTACCAATTTGTAGTTTATTACTGGCTTTAGATGCGTTAAGCACTTGTAGGTCTGTATTTGCAACTATAAACTCTACTCCTTTAACTCCTGATTCTATCATTCTGTTAACGGCGTTGTTGCCTCCGCCACCAACACCTATTACTTTAATTTTAGCTATTTGATCCATTTCTAATCCAAACATTTTCAATTCTCCTTTATATCTATATTAATCGTCAAAAAAGTATCCTACTACTTTAGAAATAAGTGTGTTTTTTCCGGTTTCTTTTATGCTGATGCTGCACATTGCATCTATTTCTTCTTCATTTAAACTAGAAAATTCTTTATTCCTTAATATTAATTTTTCATTAAAATACTTCAGCATTCCGAGAGCAACACTGTAGGTATTATTTCTTGCTCCCAAATTATTTATCTTACCAATTTTTCCATTTTTATTAAATTCATTATTAATTAAAATGTTTATATCCTTTATTTCAGATAAACCGCCTGTTATAATTATATAACTAATTTCTTTTTTTGTTAAGAGGTTTATGTTCTTTTTTATAAGTTTCATAAGATTATTCATCTTTTCACTGACTATTTCAGTTAATTCTAATTGGTTAATAATAACTTCTTCTCCGTCTTTATTAGTCATTTTAATAACTTCGTTATCTAAAGCGTTATTTAAAACGGCAAGGGATAGTTTTTCTTTTAGGTATTCTGTTTCATTTCTTTTTAATTTATATTTATTTGATATTTCTTTATCTATATAGAATCCACCGTATTCTATTACTTTGTTATTAATAAATATTCCTTTAGAGAAGATACTTATATTGGTTGTTGTGTAACCTATGTTAACTACTGCTATGTTTTTAGAATCTAGGTCTTTATTTTTAAAGTTATAGTAATCAACTAAACCTGTGGTTGTAATGTCTATTATGTCTAGTCCACAGTTTGTAACTACTTGAACTAGATCGTATATTGTTTTTTTATCGGTACTAACAAGGATTGCTTTTACTGCTAATCTAGTGCAATGTTTTCCAAATGGTTTTGTTGTTTCTTCGTCATCGGTTTTAAATATTATTGGTAAGGTGCATATTAGTTCTTCTTTGTTATTTATTTTGTTTTTACTTACGTCTTGTAGTAGTTTAACTATATCGTTGCTGTTTACGGTTCCGTCGATGCTGATTACTTCATCTGTTAGTAAATAGTTTACTTCATTTGTTGGTATGTTAAGGATGATTCTTTTTATTTGTATTTGGAGATCTTCTTCTACTTTTTTTATTGTATCTTTGATTGATAAGATAAGATCTTCTTTGTTATATATGTAGTTTGATGTATATCCGTGGGTTGGTACTTTAACGGCACTTAAAACGTTAAGTTTATTGTTAATAAACTCACCAACAACTAATTTAATTGAATTAGAACCTATGTCTAATGCACTAAAAATCTTTCTCATAATACCTATATCTCTTTCTATTATGAATTATACTATATTTATTTATATATTTCAAAGAAAATGTTATAATACTTATGAGGTATGTATATGAAAACAAGTTTTTTAATTATGTTATGTAAAGTCATAACTAAGATATGTAAGTTATTTAGATTTAATGGTTCGGTATTTCCCGCTAGTATTGTAAGAAAGTATGATAGGCAAATACTTGATAGGTTAAAGTATCCTAAATATGTAATTGGGGTTACTGGTTCTTCTGGGAAAGGATCTACTACGTCTTTGGTAGCTCATATTTTGGAGGTTAATAATTATGAGGTAATATGGAATAAGAGTGGCTCTAATGTGGTTAATGGCACTACTACTTTAATTCTTAATAATACTGGGGTGTTTTCTCATAAGGTTAAGGGGGATATTTTGCTTTTGGAGATGGATGAATCTTATATTAAAGAAACGTTTGGTAAGGATATTTTAACTCATATGGTTATTACTAATATAACTAGGGATCAACCTGCTAGGAATGGGGAACCTAATATAATATTAGATAAGATTAGGGATTCTTTGCATAGTGATATTAAGTTAATTATTAATGTTGATGATCCTTTGGTTAAGTATTTGTCTGATGATTTTTATGATGTAATAACTTATGGGATTGATAAGACTAAATATAGTTTAAAGAAGCCGTTATCAAATAATTTGGATTTTGTTTATTGTCCTTATTGTCATTCTAAACTTAAGTATAAATTTTATCATTATGGTCATTTGGGATCTTATTCTTGTCCTAATAAGGATTTTGAGAGGAATATTAATTATGTTGGTTATGATGTTAATTTAGATGATAAGAGTATGGTGATAAATGAGTGTAAAGTTTGTTTAAATAAAGATGTGTTTTTCTGTGCTTATTATACTTTGGCTGCTTATGCTCTATGTAGTGAAATTGGTTTAAGTAGGGATATGATTTTGAAGGGGTTAAATGAGAATAAGGTTGAGAGTAAGAGGTTAAAGGAAATTGTATATAATGGTAGAATTGTTGAGATGTTGGAGTCTAAGAATGAGAATAATTTGAGTTATATTCAGTCTCTTAATTATATTAATAATTATAATGAGATTAAAACGGTTATTTTGGGGTTTGATAATGTTTCTAGAAGATATAATTATAATGATATATCATGGTTGTATGATGTTGATTTTGAGGTTCTTAAGCAGGATATGATTGATAAAATATATTGTATTGGTAGATTTAGGTATGATGTTTATGCTAGGTTGATTCTTGCTAATATTGATAAGGATAAGTTGGTTCTTGTTGATAATATAAATGAGATAACTGATTTGTTAAAGATGAGTAAGGGAAAAATATTTACTATGGTTTGTTTTGATATGACTGCTATTCTTAAGAAGATTTTTATGGAGGATAAGAATGATTAGAGTGTTACATTTGTATTATGATTTATTAAATTTGTATGGGGAGCAAGGTAATATTTTGGCTTTGAGGGAGGCTTTTAGAAGGCAGAATGTTGGGGTTGAGGTTGATTTGTTGTCTGTTAAGGATAAGATTGATTTTAATAGGTATGATATTGTTTATATTGGATGTGGTTGTGTTGATAATTTGATGGTTGCTTTGGAGGATATAAATAGGTTTAAAAAGAAGTTGGTAAAGTTTATTGATGATAATAATTATGTTATTGCAACTGGTAATTCGTATTTGTTATTTGGTAGTAAGATAGATGATAAGGAGGCTTTGGGTATATTTGATTATTATTCTGTTAGTAAGGAGAAGGATGTTTCTGAGTGTTTAATGGAATATGATGGAAGGGATGTTATTGGGTTTCAAAATAGGAGATATATTGTTAATAATAATAGTAATCATTTGTTTAAGGTTAAGAAGGGGTTAGCTGATAATTATAAGAGTTCTTATGAGGGGTATAGGGAGAAGAATTTTATTGGAACTTATATGGTTGGTCCTTTGTTAATTAGAAATCCTTGGTTTATGAATTTGATAGTAAAGGATATATTAGAGAGAAAGAATATGGTTTATCATGATGATGAGATTAAGATATTAAATGATGCTTATTGTAATTATATTAAGAATTTTTATAATGAATAGTTAAATGTTAAAAAATACTAGTTGTTTCTAGTATTTTTTATTTATTAATTTCTTCAAAATATAATTCTGTTAGCAAATATTTTAACATTAATTTACTATGTATACAAAAGCCTTTGTCAATTTTGTTTTCACTATTAAAAAGAGCCTTACTTTGCATTGCACATCCTCCACCACATATAAATAATGCATTACAATTTTTGCAATAATTATTATTAATTGGTATGTTATTATTCCACTTTTTATAATTCTTTTTATTAAAAATTTCAGTTATATTAATATCATTTATATTTCCTATTTCATTCTCTTCAGTATTCCAATATCCATGGCAAATTGTTATATCACCATTAGGTTTAATAGTAATTTGATTTCCTCCTCGAGCTCCACAATCACTATATTTAAAATCTCTTTCGTAAAAAGCATAATATTTTCTTTTTATTCTATCTTCTCTAAAACCTAATTTATATAGTTCATTGTTTGACTTAATGATAAATTTTGTTGCTTCTTTATAATATTTCTTCCATTCTTTTGTTTTAGAAGTGTAATGCATTAAATTATAACTTATTCCCTTTACGTCAAGTTGTTTTATCCATTCAATAAAATCATCCTGTGAATCAAGAAATTCCTGAGCTATAGTTATTGATAATCCAAATTCAACATTTTTTTCTTTTAATAAATCTATTTTTTTGGTTACAATATCATATACGCTAGAATTTTCTTTTTCAAAAACCCGATTTTTGTCGGTTATATTTTTAGGACCATCTATTGAAATTCCTAAACCTATATTATTTTCATGAATATATTCAGCTATTTCTTCATTAATCAAAGTTCCATTACTTACAATTGAATATTTAAAATTATAATGGTTTTCTTTAGAATATTCTATGCATTCTTTGATTAATTCAAAATTTATTAATGGTTCTCCACCATAAAAGACAATTTCACCTTTTTCTAATTTTATTTGGTTTAAATGCTTTGCAAACTTATCAATTGCATTTTTTGCAGTATTAAATTCCATTTGTTTCGGATTCTTATTATTCAATTTACCAATAAAACAATATTTACACTTTAAATTACAATTGTTATTTGGAATAATATACATTAAAGAAATTTTATTTTTAATGTTTTCATTAACTGTTTTGCAAACTTCATTCATTGCCTTGTGATCATATTCCTTACTGTTAATAATAATACCATTAGTTTTAAGAATATTAATTTCATTGTCATTAAAATGTTTATAATTATTAATAAGTAAATTAAATAAATTTTTTTTATTTAAATAAACAGGTTGTAACAATAAATTATTAAAAACGGCATATACATTTTTATCAATTTTAATAATTTTCATATATTTACTTTTTTTCATACTTACCTCTTTTTCATAATATATATAATCATATCAATGGTTATTTCTGATATGTTTTTTGAAATAGTTTTATTTAACATAGGAGTCATATTAATTAAATTATCAAATTCGTCTAAATTAACTTTCTTTACATTATTAACGTTGTATTCTTGAATTATATCAAAATTTTTCAATATATTATTCTTTACTTCTTCTTTCTTTTCGTAACTTTTCATATGAAAAGTTTCTCTTAATTCTTTTAGGTAGTTATCACCAGGAACCACTTTAATAAAATATCCATCATTTTTTAATATCCTGTTGATTTCTAACGTATTATAAGGTGATAAGAAATCTATAATTAAATCTATTGTTTTATCTTGTATAGGAAGATTATTAATATCACCTACACAATAGATATTTCCAAATTGTAAATAATCAGTAGCCATATTAATAGCATCTTTTGAATAATCAATTCCAATTATGTTATTATTAATATTTATTTTTTCTTGAATTAATTTGGTATGTATTCCCTCTCCGCATCCTAAATCTAAGATATTTAATTTATCAAAATTAAGCGAATTAATAAAATTACTAATCACTTCATATATTTCGTTATAAAAATTATGACTAATGAAATTTCTTCTATTTTTAAATAAAGTAAAATCATATATTAAACTAGGTTTATAGTTGTTTGTTTTAATTAGAAATAAATTTCCTTTTTTTGATATATCAAAAGAATGATTATTTTTACATAATAAAGTATCATTTTTTAAGTATAATTTTTCTTTACATAATGGGCAGATAAATATATCATTTTTTATAATCAAATTTTTACATAATTCCTTTTTTGTAAGCATTAATAACTCACCACCAAAGATATTATAACAAACCTATAAGTATTTGACAAATAATTAAGAATTATTTATAATTATTTTAGGAGGGATACTTAATGAATTTTTTTGAATTAAAGAAAGCAAAAATTGGAAAAAAATATGAAACTGATGAAAAATTTTATGCAAGTTCTTGTAATTGTGGGAGTTGTAACTGCAATTGTGGTGGCGGAGGAAGTCCAACTACAAAATGTAGTAAACAAGCAAAAATTAGTATGATTAAAATAATTGAAGCTATTTATAAATAGTTTCTTTTTAATTTTTATAATAAATTAAAAACCACGTTAGTGGTTTTTTAGCAAACACAGTCTACATAACAATCGTTTAAGCATCTAATAATACAAGCACAGTTTAAATTCATAGTAAAGAAACTATTGGTTGCAATATAAGGTTGGCTATTGCAGCAGGTTTGGTCTGGATTGTTTGCAAGTACTCTAAAGGTAGCACAATTTCCTTCTAATTTTTCAACTCTAAATACATTGGAACATCCTTGACATGAACTATCTAAGGATGTATTAGAACAGATTTGTGTAGAGTCTTTAGTAGTTGGCATGCTGATGGGAACTCCGTTCCCACAGCATGTATATAGCATTACTGGTCTGGTATTACAAACTAAACAGTTTGTTCCTCCTCCAAGCATTGGTCTATCGCATGAATCTAAGCAGTTATCTGGACAGGCATTTTGTTGAAGAAGTAATATCACTTTAAGTATTTCGGAGATACAACTTCTGTCGTTTGATTCGTTATTGTTATTACACATAATATTTCACCCTTTCATTATTACTCAATATATTTTATGTTTAAGTTATAATTTAGTGATTTTATTTTTGATAAATTTCTAGTATAATAAGATTAGGTGATGAAAGTATGTTATGGCAATATATTATAATTTTCTTTATCTTATTTGTTATATCTTTAGTAATAGTTAAATTAAATAAGAAGAATTTTACTTTTGAAATAAACAAATTGATACAAGCCTTAGGTGGAAAAGATAATATTTTAGATTATGAGGTAAATGTATCAAGGTTAAAAGTAACATTAAAAGATATATCGTTAGCGGATAAGGAAGCAATTACAAAGTTAGGGGCTAAAGGTATTGTTGAAATTGATAATCAATTAAAAATAATACTAGGTCCTGATGCTAAAACATTAAAAAAATACATAAGTGAAATGAAGTAACTTATGTATTTTTTATTGTTTTAGTTATCTAGTTGGATTTGGTAAGGGTAAGATGAAGTTCCGTTACCAGAGCTGATTTGGATGTTAGATTTTAGATAAACAACCGGGCGCGCACCCCAGGAGTGGCTGCCCACGTAGCTGTCGACATACCCGGACGAATTCCAACCCAGCACACCGTAGGAGTCATAGGAATACGGCGACATAGTCCATTCATAATATTGTGATGTGTCATTTCCAGATTCTACTCTACTTGTGTATAGCCAATTTGAGTTTGAGCAATTTGAAGAATTAATATCTGTTCTACATGATGTATTGGTACTTGCATATCCCCAGTCTGATGGATACATTAAGGCGATATTTCCTGTCCATTCTGTTGGTCTTCCACTATATACAGTTGTTCCCCTTTCATATGTATACATATCTGATGCGCTTACTGCATTTGTACTCCATCCTCCTAGGTTCCATGTTGTTTCTTCTATTTGTTCTTTTGCTGTTGATGTTAAACTTTCATAATATGTTCCATTTAGATATGTTTGTAAACTTGCTGTTGTCCAATCATTTGTACCTGCTGTATTCCATTTCATTGTATTATTTCCATCTGCATCTTCTACTCTATCTTGTCTTATTATTTTTACTCCTCCATCTACTATTCCTATTATTCTCCATGTTTCATCATTGAATTTGATATAGTTATTTGGATTTGATCCTACGTATCTTAAATTTTTATTAGCAGTATCATCATACTCTAATCCATTTGCATTTCTAGTTTCTTCTGTCTCTCCTAAGGATGCTATATATTCCTTTAATGTTTCTGTCAATTTCTCTGTAAACCACACCTTAACCTTATTAGGAACATTCTTAACATTTATATCCCATATTCCGTTAGAGCAAGTAAGTGTTACTTCTGAGTCTGTTGTTTCTACTCCTTTTGTATATGTTTTATATGTATAAGTATAATTACAAGAAGTTGGAAATTCTTCTTGTTCTACTCCATCTACATACGCTATAAAATCTATATCTTTATGATATTCTTCTATTTGATTAACTAAAGCAAGTTCATTCCATGAGTAACCTGCATTAAGATTTAATTTAATATAATAATCAGTATCAGTCGTGTTATTAGACATTAGTAGTATTATTTTTGTATTGGTTGTTGTTATTAAATCGGTTGTTTTATCTACTGAATCTGTATGTATTCCAAATACGACATCATCAGGTAGTTTGTCTAAAGTATTTGTGCAAGTACTATCGGTACATACTTCGTAGATTAATTCATACTTAACGTCCATTGTGTTTAAATTAGTTAGTACTACATTAAAGCTTTCTAGGGTATTGGATTTAAGTTTTAATATTCTATCATCTGATTCTCCGGTATTGGTAGTCATATTAAAACTTAATCCATTTACTTTTATATTGGCAATACTTTCTTCCTTGCTATTATTAAACATAGATAAAGAATAAGATAAAGTACATATAAATAATACTCCTATTGTAATAATAAATAATACTTTACTCTTCCTATCACTTTTTATTATATCTATAAAATCCCTCATAAACTATAATTTCAACTCCTACTCTAAGAAAATTATAGCACCACCCCCCCGTCTGTCAATTCCGAACATTTGTTCGATTTTTTGCGAATTATTTTATACTTTTTTTCAAACAAAAAAATTGTATTGTTTAGTTTACAATTTTATAGTTATTTATAATAATATTTCTTTTTATAGTGTTAGTTTAAGAAGAAATAGCACTCAATCTAATTCAATAGATTAAGTGCTTTATCAAATATATTTGTTGTAAATACTTATTTTTTTATTACTATCTTATATATATTTTTCTTTCCTTTCTTAAGGATAATACTTTCTTTAAATTCTTTATTAGGATCGGTTACTTTTTCATTATCTACAGTGATTCCACCTTGAATTACCAATCTTCTTGCTTCGCTTTTAGATGGTAATATTTTTGTATCTACTAATATATTTAGTATATTATTTTCAGTTGTTTCTAGTGTAGGCATTTCGTCTGTAACTTCTCCTCTGAATACTTTTTCGCTTGTTTCTTTTGCTTTGATTGCGGCTTCTTCTCCGTGGATGAATTTAACTACTTCGTAGGCTAACGTTTTTTGTGCAAGTCTTTTTTCTGGTTCGTTTTTAACGCTTTCTTCTAGCGCATTTATTTCTTCATGGGTTAGGAATGTAAATATTTTTAGATAGCTTACGACCATTTCATCGTCTGAATTAACTAGATATTGGTATATATCATAAGATGATGTTTTATTTGGATCTAACCATAAGGCGTTTCCTTCGCTTTTTCCGAATTTGTTACCGTATTTGTCGGTAACTAAAGGCATGGTAAATCCGTATACTTCTTGTTTTGTTTTTTTTCTGATTAAATCTATACCTGAGGTTATGTTTCCCCATTGGTCGCTTCCAGCGACTTCTAGGGTAACGTTTTTGGTTTGGTTTAGGTGTAGAAAGTCTAAACTTTGTAGTATCATGTATGTTAGTTCGCAATGGGTAATTCCGCTATCTAGTCTTCTTTTTATGATATCTTTATTTATCATATAACTTACGTTGAAATATTTTCCGTAATCTCTTAGGAAATCTATTATTGTTATATCTTTTATCCAATCGTAGTTATTTACTACTTCAAAGTTAAATAGTTCTTTTACTTGTTTTGTTAAGGCTTCTACATTTTTAAATATTTCTTCTTTTATGTTTATTTCTCTTTCTGTTGTTGGTCTTGGATCTCCTATTAAGCCGGTGGCTCCTCCTATTAGTAAGATAGGATGGTGTCCGGCATCTGCTAGTCTTTTACTGATTAGGAATGAACTTAGGTGTCCAATGTGTAGGCTATCGGCTGTAGGATCTGTTCCTATATAGAAGGTCATTCCTCCTTGGTTTAATTTTTCTTCTAAATCTGGAGATGATATATCTTTAATTAATCCTCTCCATACTAAATCGTCATATAGTTTCATTTTTTCTTTCCTTTCTATAATAAAAAAGTTCAATAATCTAAGGATGCTTTATAAAGCACGGTACCACCTTAGTTTATGAACTTTCATTCATACTCTCATTTATCGTAACGTGATATAAACGTTTTAACTCCAGGGGCGTAACTTCCTTTCTTTGTTAACAAATTAATTATAGCAAAGAATTAACTTGTTTGTCTACTATGAATTAATTGTTATTTTTCAGTTAATTCTACTCCACGTAACTTGATAATACTTCTATATCATCTTCTGAACCGCTCATTAAATCAAATAAATAATCTCCTACTAACATATCCATACTGTTTGCATCATTTAATAAAATAATCAACATTTCTTTTAATATTATTTGTTAATTTAGATGTTTTTAGTTGTATTTGTAGAAAATATTAAATATTTTTTATATTATTTTTTACCACTCTATTTCTTTTAATCCTTTTTCAATTAAATATTTATTAGTTTTTGAAAATGGTTTTGAACCAAAGAAACCTGTTCTTGCACTAAAGGGGGATGGATGTGGGCTTTCTATAACGTAATTGTTTTTTATTAGTTCTTTTTTGCTTTTGGCATAGTTTCCCCATAGTATAAACACTACGTCTGTTTTATTATTATCTATTATTTTGATAACGTCGTTTGTAAATTGTTGCCATCCTATTTTGTTATGTGAATTTGGTTTATCTTTTTCAACGGTTAGGGTTGAATTTAGTAATAGTACTCCTTGTTTAGCCCATGATTCTAGGTTTCCGCTATTTCTAATTGGTATACCTAGGTCTTCATTTAATTCTTTATATATATTTTTTAAACTTGGTGGGATTTTGATTCCATCTTGAACTGAGAATGATAATCCATGGGCTTCTCCTTCTCCGTGGTAGGGATCTTGTCCTATTATTATTACTTTTGTATTTTTAAATGGTGTTAGTTTAAAGGCGTTAAAGATATTTTCTTTTTTTGGATAAATTATTTTATTTTCATATTCTTTATTTATTTTATTTATTAATGTTTTGAAGTATTCTTTATTATATATTTCTTTTAATATGTTATCCCAATCATTACCTATCATGTGGTTCATCTCTTTTCTTTAGTTTAATTATACTAGTTAATATAATTTATAACAATGTTTAATTATATTTATTAAAGAATAAAAACGGAACTTAAACACTTTTTTTATTAAAAAAACTCGCAAACCATAATAAAATGG
>CAZTEJ010000025.1:0-12880 GCA_964612605.1 uncultured Clostridium sp.
GTCAAGAAGTTCAAATGGATGCTGCATTTTGGATTTGGTTTGGTGAAGAAGAAACCGCTTTACATCTTGCGGTTGATAAAGCAACTAAGAAAGTATTATCAGGTTGGTTTGATTATGAAGAAACAACTAAAGCATATATGGTTGTATTAATGAATATGATAATAAGCCATGGAATACCTGAAAAAATTAAAACCGACAAAAGGAACTCATTTTCTATTAATAATGCTAAGAGTTCTAAGTCAAAACTCAATGTTACTCAATTTGGAAGAATATGCGAGGATTTAGAAATTAATTTGGCATGCTGTAGCGATCCACTTTTTAAGCCAAATGCAGAAAGGGAAAATGGCACTTTTAAAAGAAGATTAAAGGCTGAGTTAAGGCATGAAGATATTACTACAATAGATGAAGCAAATAGATATTTGAATGAAGTATTTATTCCTAAAATAAACAAAAGATTCTCTTATGATATTAATCCGAATAAAAATATTATAAAGAAAAATAATTATAGTATTAAAGAATTAAATTTTATTATTTCTGTGAGAAACGAAAGAACTATAGACAACGCTTCTTCAATTAAATATTTTAATAACTACTATTTACCTGTTGATGAGGAAACTGGTGAAGTTATGTCATTTAAAAGTGGAACAAAATGTATGGTTGTAGATACATTTGATAATAATTTATTTGGGATCATTGATGAAAAGACTTATTCTTTGCTTTTAGTAGAACAGCAAAATAATTCATCTAAAGCTTCAAAAAATGGTTTTAAACCAAATGAAAATAATCCTTGGAAAAAATTTAGAATTTAATAATTGGGGACCTGTCCCCAACCCCCTAGAGGTTTATCGAAAAAGATTGCCGAAAAAGGAAGCAAAATAAAAAGAAGTACTATGACTTCCTTTTCGTCTAATCATTGCTTAATACTCAGGTCGCTCCTCAGCGGTGCCTTGTCCTTTAAGCAACAAAAATATTATACAATATAATATAATTATTTCAAGAGGACATTTCTATTTAAAAACACTTTTTCCACTAAAAATAACTTATTTTAAATAGGACATTTCTACTTGTAAATACTATTTTAAAAACAGGACATTTTAACTTAAAAGTCACAATTATTTTATAAAAACCAGAAAATTTTTTTATAAAAAATAAGAAAAATGCTACCTATTTGCTACCTAAAAGAATATTTTAAAAGCAGCAACACCTCACAATCCCTTATTTTTAGTCAAAAAAAGTAGTCGGCACGATTAAATGCCGACTTTCAGGGGGTTTTGGTTGATACACTCTAACTATAGTTGTTAGAGAGGATCAGTAAGGTTTAGTACCTTACCTATTTAATAATATAAAATATTATTAAGTTTGTCAATTAATATTTTGTAATTTTTTTAATTTTGTATTTTTTTTAATTCTTCATAGTATAAAACTTGTGATACTGATATATATGGAAATACGTATACTGCTGCTAATCCGAATGTTACTATAGTTAATAATCCCCAGCCTATAAAACTTAATATAAATGTAAAGTAATCCATTTTATATCCTTGCATCATTTCTTTTGATTTTTTTATACATTGTTTTGGATCTTCTTCTCCATCTATCATTATAAACATTGCTTGTTGGTATGATATTGCTGCTATTATTCCTGGGATTATCAATAATAATGTCCATAGTGTTGTAAATATTGATATTAGTATTGTTAAAAGTATTATTGGTGCAAAATTTTTATAGTATTTGAATACTTCTGATTGATTTACTTCTTCTTTTCTTACGTATTTTAGTAGAAATGCTGTGTATCCATATGATAGTGGGATTAGTGCTAGTTCTATCAGTGTTTCAAATAGATTTCCTAAGACTGTATCTGTTCGTATTATTGTTCCTGTTATTATTTCTACTAATATGTTTATTATCAGTACTATCATATATGGTTTTAATATTGTCCATAGGTTTCCGTTAATTATTTCTTTAGCTTGCTCTTTTATTTTCTTTCTATTCATATGATATGCTCCTTTCTTAAATATTATATCATTTAATTTAGTTGTTGAATACTAGAAATTATTCTTTTTATTTCCGGGTATTTATCTAATTCATTTATATGATTAATTAGAAAATTATATGAATCATTACTACATTGTTTTAATATTTTAATATCCGTTTTAAGATTTGCTATTTTGAATATTGTCTCTCCACTTTGTTTTATTCCAAAAATATCTCCGGATCCTCTTAATTCAAAATCTTTTTCTGCTATGTAGAATCCGTCTTCACTTTCTTCTAATATTTTTAATCTTGGTGTATCATAATCACTTATTAGTAAGCATTTTGATTGATAGTTATTTCTTCCTATTCTTCCTCTTAATTGATGTAGTGTTGCTAAGCCAAATCTTTCTGCATTGAATATTACTATCATTGTTGCGTTGGATACATCTACTCCTATTTCTATAATGGTTGTTGATATTAATATTTTGGTTTTATTTTCTTTGAAGTTTTGCATTATTTGTTCTTTTTCATTGTTCTTTAATTTTCCGTGTAGTATTTCTATTGGGACTTTGTTGTTTAATGCAATGTTTAAATTAGTGTATAAATTTTTTACGCTAGATAGTGATAGAGTTTCTTCGGTATTTTCTATTAATGGTGATATAACATATATTTGATGATTTTGTTTTATTTCTTCTACCATTTCATATAATACTTTTTTTATTTCTTTTGTATGATATAATTTAGTTATTTTTGGTTTTCTGTTTAGAGGTTTTGTTTTTATTTCTGTTATGTCCATGTCTTTGAATATGGTAAGGGCAAGGGTTCTTGGTATTGGTGTTGCGCTCATGTATAGTGCATCTACATTTTTTCCTTTATTTTGTAGGATTTTTCTTTGATTTACTCCGAATCTATGTTGTTCGTCGGTGATTACTAATCCTAGATTATTAAATTCTATATCTTTATTAAGTATTGAATGGGTTGATATTAGTATATCAATTTGATTTGTTTTTATTTTTTTAATAATGTCTTGTTTTTCTGATTGTTTTGTTGATGATGTTAGTAATGATATTTTTAGATTAGGGAGTATATTTATTATGTTGTTATAGTGTTGTTGTGCTAAAATTTCTGTTGGTGCCATTAGGGCTGATTGGTATCCAGATAAGTAATTCATATAAAGTGATATAAATGCGATTATAGTTTTTCCACTTCCTACATCTCCTAGTATTAGTCTGTTCATTATTTTTTTTGATTGAAGATCTTGTTTGATATCGTTTAATGCTTCTTCTTGGGATATTGTTAGTTTAAATGGTAGTTTATTAATTAGTTCATCTATTTGGGATTGATTGAATTGTTTTGGTGGTTTATTATTTTTTTCTTTTAGTAATTTTAAGTAATTAGTTTTCAATGTGTATTCAAATAGTTCTTCATATTTTAACATTAATTGAGATTGTTTTAATTTCGTTGTACTGGTTGGGTTGTGTATTTCGTTTAGAGCTTCTTTTTTATCAATTAGATTGTATTTGGATAATATATTTGAAGGGATTATAGTTGGTATTGTTTGCGTTTCTTGTAGAGTTGTGGTTATTATTTTTTTTATTGTTGTTTGGGTTAGTCCTTGGGTTGTATGGTATATTGGCTCTACTTTGTCTTTTGTGATAGGGGGTAATTTTATTTCTGTTGCAAGTAGGGTATTTGTTTTGGGATTATATTTTCCTATAATTGATATTTGTTTATTTAATGTTAATTGTGGTTTTTGATATGCTCTGTTGAATATTTTTATATTTATTAGTTTATTATTGGTATTAAGTGTGAATGTTAAGGTGTTTATATTTCTTTTGATGTAATATACTTTTGGGATTGAGGAGATGGTTCCGTTGATAAGTTGCTCTTCTTCGGTTTCTGTTAGGGGTGTTGGATGATATAGTTTATATTTGTATGGGTAGTAATTTATTAATTCTTCTTTTGTTGTTATGTTTAATTTTTCGAGTAGTTTTGTTGTTTTGGGGCCTATTCCTTTTATATTTTTTAGCATTTTCTTCACCTTTTTCAATAAATTTAATTTTTTAGTTTATTTTGCTTGACTTTTAGTTCATTTTCATTTAGTATAACAATTACCAATTCACTTATAGGCGAATTGGTGCTAGTATCACACTAGCCAACCCCTTTTTATTCTTTGAGGTTGTTCCAGGGGGACAACCTCTATTTTTATTTGTTTGAAATTTCTTTGTAATAGTTATATCTTTTAATTGCATTTTGTTTGTTTAGTTTAAGTAGTTCTTCGGCTTTGTTTTTATCTTTTATCTTTAATGAGTTATATCTTACTTCGTTTGATAGGAATTCATCGTATTTATCGAAGTTTGGTTCTTTTGAATCTATTGTTAATTTTTCGTTTTGATATCTCATTAATAATACGTATCCTGAATCTACTGCTAGTGATTCTTCTTTTATTGAATTTGACATTCCACCTTTAATTCCTTGTTCTATGCATGGGCAGTATGCAATTATTAGAGAAGGGCCGTTGTGTTCTTCAGCTTCTTTTATTGCTTTTACTGCTTGCATCATGTTTGCTCCTAGGCTTATTGACGCTATGTATATGTTAGGATATGACATAGCGATTCTAAATAGATCTTTTTTGTTTGTCTTTTTTCCGGTATTAGCGAATTCGCATACTTGTCCAATGTGACTTGATTTTGATGATTGTCCTCCGGTATTCGAGTATACTTCAGTATCTAGGACTAAAATTCTAGCTTTTTCGTTACTTGATAGTACGTGGTCTAATCCACTAAAGCCGATATCGTAGGCCCAACCGTCTCCTCCTATTGTCCATACGCTTTTTGGGGTTATGTAGTCTTGTAGTTCTTCGGGGATGATATCTTTATATTTATTAAGTTCTTGTTTGATTTCATCGTAGTTGTTATGTTCGTTTAGGTAATTTAATAATTCTTTTGATTTTGGATCTTTTTTTTGTTGAAGAATAGTTATTATTCTATTTTTTAAGTTATTATAACTTTGTAAGATTCCGTATCCGTATTCTGCTGCATCTTCGAATAGACTATTGCTCCATGATAGGTTGTATGGTGTATTTGGACATGATGCTCCGTAGATGCTTGAACATCCTGTTGCGTTTGCGATGACTAGTTTTTCTCCTACTATTTGTGTTAATAGTTTAATATATGGTGTTTCTCCGCATCCTGCGCAAGCTCCTGAAAATTCGAATAGTGGTTTTCTCATTTGAATATTTTTTATTGTTGTTAGAGGATATTTGGGATTATTGTAGTTATTGAAGTAGAAGTTTGCTTCCTGTTGTTTGTCTTCGTTGTATTTACCGAATTTAAGTGCTTGTTTTGGGCAATTGTTTATACATAATCCGCAACTTGTGCAATCTGCTTCACTTACAATAATTTTAAATTCACCGTTTTCTTCAAATGGCCTTATAACTGCGTGTGGACAGACTAGTGAACAGATTCCACATTTGATACATTTTTCTTTGTTCCAATTTGGGACTGTATCAGTTATTTTTCTTTTTTCGAATTTTGTTGTTGCTCCTTCAAATGTTCCATCTTTATAAGGTAGTAGTTGTTTGACTGTTAGGGTATTTCCTTTTCGATTGTTAATTGTTTCGAATATGGTTGTTTCTGGTTGTAGATTAAATGTTTTGATTGGGGTTATATTAATTTTATTTAGGTTTTGGAGTGTTTGTTTAATAGCATTTATATTTGAATTTACTATTTCTTCTCCTTTGGTTTTAAATCTTTCTTTTATGTTTGTTATTAATATTTTTTCATAGTTTGAGATATTTAGAATATGTAGGATTGATGTTTCCATTATTAGACTTATTTTACCTTTTATGTTATTTTCTTCGGCTAATTTGGTTGCATCAATTGTGTAGGTTTCTATGTTGTTTTTGGTTATGTATTCTTTAACGTTATTTGGTAAAAAGTTGTTTAGTTCTTGCTCTGTTTTGGTTGTATTTATTAATAAAGTTCCGTTTGGTTTAAGTCCTTCTAACATATTATATTTATGAAAGTATTCGTCTTTGGTTACGGCAATTAGTTTGGGATGGTTAACGTAGTATGGTGCATTTATTTGTTCGTTTGATAGTCTTAGATGAGATACTGTTACTCCTCCACTTTTTTTGGAATCGTATTCAAAGTATCCTTGGATGTAGTTTGTTTTGCTTAATATCTTAATCATGTCTTTTGATGCACTTACTAAGCCATCGGAACCATAGCCATATATTTTTAATTCTTCGTATGGTGTTTCTTCAGTGTATTTATAGTGTTTTAATGATGTATTAGTTACATCATCTGTTATACCTACTGTGAAATTGTTTTTTGGTTTGTTTAGGAGATTCATATAGATATCGTAGATGTCGTTTGGGGTTACATTTTTGCTTGCTAGTCCGTATCTTCCACCATATATTTGGATATTTTGGTTTTGTAAGGTTGATAGGATATCAAGATATAATGGTTCTCCTGTACTACCGTGTTCTTTTGTTTTGTCTAGTACTCCTACAATTTTTGTTGTTTTGGGAAGTACTTTTAGAAAGTATTCTTTGCTAAATGGACGATATAAGTGTACTTCGATTAATCCGAATTGGGGATTAGTTTTTATTACTTGTTTGATTGTATCACATACTGATCCCATTGCTACTAGAATTATTTTTGCATTTTTATTTCCGTAGTAATTAAATGGTTTATAGTTTGTTCCTATTTCTTTGTTTAGTTTTTGCATATAGTTGTTTACTATGTTAGGTAAGTTTAGATAATCTAGATTTTTTGCTTCTACGCTTTGGAAGTATATATCTTCGTTTTGGGCTGTGCCTTTGGTTATGCTTTTTCCTGAGTTTAATGCTTTTTTTCTAAATTCTTTTATTTTATCATAGTTAACTAGTTTTTTTATTGTTTCGTCTTTTATTTCTTCTACTTGATTGTATTCATGACTTGTTCTAAAGCCATCGAAAAAATGTAGAAATGGCATACTGCTTTCTATTGCGCTTAGGTGTGCGATTAGTGCAAGGTTTTGGGCATCTTGTACGTTTGTGCTTGCTAGGATGCTGAATCCGGTTTGTCTTACGGCGTATATATCTTGATGGTCTCCGAATATGCTTAGGGCATGGGTTGCTAGGGATCTTGCTGCTACGTGGATTACGGCTGGTAAGCGTTCTCCTGCTATTTTATACATGTTTGGTATCATTAGCAATAGTCCTTGGCTTGCTGTAAATGTTACGGCTAAATTTCCTGCATTTAAGGCTCCGTGTAGTGAGCCTGCGGCTCCGGCTTCGCTTTGCATTTCTATTACGTTAACTTGGTCATTGAATATATTTTTGATGTTTTGTTCTTTTAATGAATCTATATTACTGGCCATTGGGCTTGATGGGGTTATTGGATATATAAAGCTTATATCGCTTAATTTGTATGCTATGTTTGAGCATGCTGTATTTCCGTCTAATACTTTCATTATTATCACTTTTCTTTCTATTTTAATTATATTATATTTACTTAAAAAACAAAATAAAATAATCTTAAAATTAAAGATTATTTTATATAATTTGTTGATGTATAGATAAATGTTTCTCCTATTTTAGTAAAGTTAAATTTGTATTTTCCTCCGTAACCTATAAGTGTTTCTTTGGTTAAATTTGTTTCATTATCATATTTGATATTTTCTGAGGAAATGTATAAATCGTTATATGATGTTCCGTATTTTTCTCCGTCTGTTAATAGAATGTAGCTGTATAATATTACTTCTGTATCTGTTGTTTCCCATTTGTAATCGTATGTAAATATTTTTATGTTATTATTGCATTGTGTTTCGTCTGTTGGATTTGTTATATCAATATAATTAGAGTTATTAAATTGTTCATATTTATATATTTGATTACAGTTTGAATCTGTTGGAATTAAATCTTTAATTGTTTGTTTTAGTTCATCAGTTAATTTTATTTCTTCTTTTGGTTCTTCTAGTGTACCTATTGTATTTTGTTTTAATGTTACTTGTTGATTTTGAGATAGTTCTTTACTTTTTGTAAATATTAGGTAACTTCCACTAACTAGTATAATTGTTGTTATTAGAATAACTAGAATATATATGTCTTTTTGTGTTTTATATTCCATGATACATCACCCTTTATTTTCTTAATTATACAATTAAGATTATTAAAAGTAAATAGAATATTTTGTCGAAAATTATTTGTTTGGAATTTTCGTATTTATAGATTTTTATTTTTTTATTTGATGTTATATCATTTATTATTTTATTATAATTATCATTGTATCCTATTAAGATATATTCTTCTTTTGTATATTCTTTTATTTCTTTGTTGTTATTATATATTTTATTGCCACTTATTAATAGATGATTATTATCAAAGTATGTTGAAGGATGGATAATTTCTATGTTAATATTTGAGTAATTTTTCAATATATTTTTTACTAAGTATGTTTCTGATGGAGATATTTTTTCAAATATTAATATTTTGATGGTTACTTTGAAAAGTGTGTTTAGTATTTTATGTTTATCTATTATGTTTATTATGATTTTTTTTAATCTTTTGATATCATATATTTTATTTTCTTTTATTATGTTATATGGAATTGGTTCTTTAATTATTTTATTTGTTTTTAAGGAAGATAGTAAGATATATTTATCTGTTAGTTCTAGTGCATACATTATTCTATTTCATTTATTTCTTTATCATATATATTATTTGGATTTATATGTTCTCCATTATGATTTACTTCAAATAGAAGCATGTTGTTAGTAGTTGATTCTATTTTATTTGAACCACTTTTACCTATGATATCGCCTTTATTAACTGATTGACCTACTAGTACATCTATTGAAGATAGACTTTGATATGTTGTTGTTAGATTGTTTGAATGTCTTATTGTTATTATATTTCCCATTATGTCATCTTGGGTTACTGATTCTATTGTTCCTTCTAAGACTGCTAGTATATCGAATTGATTTTCATTTCCATAGAGTATTCCTGTATTTGGTATGTATGTATTTTGATAATATATTAAGGAATTTTCTTGAAGATTAGAGTCTGAATCTTTTTCGTAATAATTTTTTAGTATAGTTACTTGTTCATCTTCATATGGTTTGATGATTGTGTTATTTGTTGTACTTATTACTGGGATTGAATCTTCGATTAGGTCTCGGTATACGTATGATAAATTGTCTGTATTATATACCATTTTTTGTAAGGTTTTTCCTACTAGGAAAAGACTTGATATTATTGTTGTTAATGATACTATGTAAATTGATATAACTACCCATCCTTTTAATTTATATTTCTTTTTCATGTTTCCTCCTAATTAAATTTTGGGTAGTTTTTGTTTTTTTATACTTATAATTTTGAGATTTGTGTATTTTGATAATAATGTTCTAATATTTCTTTGTAATTTTTACCTTGTTTTGCCATATAGTTTGCTCCGTACTGGCTCATGCCTACTCCGTGGCCGTAACCGGTGGTTGTTATTTTATATGTTGTGTTATCTTGAATTATTTCAAAGTCTGTTGATCTTAGATTTAATAGTTTTCTTATTTCGATTCCTGTAAAAGTTTTGTTGGATATTGTTATGGTTGATACATGGTTAGTTTCGTTTTTATTTATATCTTCGATATTTATTGTTGGTAAGTTAAGTTTTGATTTTAATTCTTCTTCGGTGAATGTGGTTGTGTATTTGTAATTTGTTATATTTTGATCTTCGTTAGAGATTACGCTTTGAAAGGTGTTTTCACTGAAAACGGTTTGGGAATTTTCTGTGTATCCGTTACTCATTGAAAAATAATATGTTCTAAGGATTTTGTTATCTCTTTTTATAACTTCTGTTGTGGTTGAGGTTACTATAGATGATATTTTTTGATAGTATGTTTGATAGTTATTTTGCCATTTTTCTTTTAAGATGTAATTTGGTGTATAAACTTGGTCGTTTTTGTTTGATGTTATTTCTACTATGTTATTTGTTAGGTTGGATAAGGCGTATGAACGTGATGCGACTGATTGGGCTTTTAGTGCTTCTGTTTCGAATAGTGCTGGCATTTCTGATGCGACTACTCCTGTTATGTAGTCGTTGAGGTCTATGTATTGGTCTAAATCTTTTATATGAATGATTATGTTTGAATCGTTTGTTTTATTTAAAAAAGCAGCTTTATTAAAACTGCTTATATATATTGGTAGTATAAATAAAATTGTTATTGTTAATTTTTTTATCATTTGTTTCTCCTATATTAACTTGCTTGTGTTTATGAATTCAATGATAAAGCTTCCTAGTAGGTATCCCATTATTAAGCTTATAACTATTATAAATAATCTTGCTTCGGTTATGTGATTTTTTTTGAAGAAATTATTAAAATTTATTCCTGATAAAATATATGCTGAAAGTAGTACAGATATCATATATATTAGTGTATTTATCATTTTATTGTTCGTACTCCATTATTTGATTATTTCTTCTTATGTGTCTTTCTTCGTTTTTGAATTTTGTATTTATGAATAGATCTATCCATTTAATTAAATCGTTAACTGCATTGTTATTTACTCCTAGGGCGATTATGTTTGCGTTGTTATGATTTCTTGATAGCATTGCTTCGCTTGTACTTGTTACATGTGCACATCTTATTCCTTTTACTTTGTTTGCTGCTATAGACATTCCTATGCCTGTTCCACATAGTAGTATTCCGTAATCTGCTTCTTTGTTAGAAACTATTTTTCCTACTTCGAAAGCGTATTTTGGATAATCGTCTAAAGGGGTGTTGTGTTTGCTTAAATCTATTACTTCTATGTTTTGATTATTTAAATATTTTATTATTTCTTTTTTTATTGTTTCTCCATTATGGTCTGTTGCTATTGCTACTTTCATTTTGATTCCTCCTTGTTTTATTTTATCATATTTAGTTTATAATTTTTTTATTAAATTTATTTTTTTGACATTGGTTTAACGTTTAATAAAAAATCCTCTGGTTTGAGGACTTATTTTAGTTTAAATTATATTTTTTGTTGAATTTTTCTACATTACCAGTTCTGTTAGCAGTTTTGTTTTTTCCTGTGTATGCTGGTGAGCATGAACTACATGTTTCTACAAAGTGGCTTGCTTTGTTTGACATTGTTTTAAATGTGTTTCCACAAGCACAAGTAACTGTGCATTCAACAAATGATGGATGTAAATTTTTTTTCATCTTATTTTCTCCTTCCGCCATGATTAATATTAATCATAGAAATTCGTTACTTCGTTAGTATATCACATTTTTTTTAAATTGCAAGTTTATTCAGTCTTTTTTTACATTAAAAGCTTCATTCTTCTATTATTTTGATTGTTGCTCCTACATTTGATAGTTTTTCTACAATGTTTTCATATCCTCTTAATATGTGTTCTATGTTTGTTATTTCTGTTGTGCCTTTGGCAAGCATTCCTGCTAGCATCATTGCAGCACCAGCTCTTAGGTCCGTTGCTTCAACTTTACTTCCTTGTAGGGGTGTTTTTCCATGAATGTATGCTACTTTTCCGTCTAAATCTATGTTTGCTCCCATTTGATTTAGATATTTTATGTGTCTCATTCTATTTTCATATATTGTTTCTTCAAAGATGCTTGTTCCGCTACATTGGGTTAGGAATGTGCTCATTGGTTGTCCTAAATCTGTTACGAATCCCGGGTATACTAGTGTTTTAATATTTACTGGGTTTAATTTTTCTACTTTGTTTAGTATTATTTTATTTCCTTCTATTTTTAAATTACATCCAGCTTCTCTAAGTTTTGACAGTACTGCTGTTAGGTGTTCTTCTATTATTCCTTCGATTGTTAGATTGTTTCCTAAAAGTGATCCTATCATTATGTAAGTTCCAGCTTCTATTCTATCTGGTATTACGCTTATTTCTCCGTCTCCTAGTTCTTCTACTCCTTCTATGGTTAGGGTGTCTGTTGTTATTCCAGTTATTTTTGCTCCCATACTGTTAAGAAAGTTTGCTACGTTTTCTATTTCTGGTTCTTTTGCTGCGTTATGGATTATTGTTGTTCCTTTGGCACGTACTGATGCAAACATGATGTTTAGGGTTGCTCCTACTGATGCAAACTCTAGGAATATGTTGTTTCCTATTAGGTTTTCTCCTTCAATTATGTAATTTATGTCATTTTCTATATTTATTTTTGCTCCTAGTTTTGTGAATCCGGCTATGTGATAGTTTATTGGTCGTGCTCCTATGGTGCAACCTCCTGGATAGGCTACTTTTGATTTTCCAAATCTTGAGAGTAGTGTTCCCATAAAGTAGTATGATGCTCTCATTTTTGATGCGTATTTTGTATTTATTTCACAATTTTTAATGTTTTTGTTGTCTATATATAATACGTCTTCTTGTAGTTCTATTTCTGAGCCAAGGAGTTTCATTATTTCTATTAGGAGTCTAACATCACTTATGTTTGGTACATTCTTTATTATACATTTTCCTTTGGTTAGGATAGCTGCTGGGATTAGTGCAACTATGCTGTTTTTTGCTCCACTGATTTTGATTGTTCCGCTTAATTCTTTTTGTCCTTCTATTATTAATTTTTTCATATAGTTCACCTTTCTAACATTAATATATTATGTATTATGATTTTAGTCAAATAATTGGACAAGAATTTGACACATATTTACTGTTGAAATTAGTAATAATAGTATTACTGCTATGTTGGTAGATTTTTCTTGCCATATTTTTTGTGAATATTTTCCTAGGATTAATCCGATATATGTTATTGTTCCGGAACATATTGAAAATATGATTGGTGGGATTATAATTTTATTTGTTAATGCATTTAGGCTTAAACCTACTGTGAAACTATCTATGGATACTGATAATGAAAATAAGATTCGGAACTTAAACACTTTTTTTATTAAAAAAACTCGCAAACCATAATAAAATGG
>CAZTEJ010000026.1:0-12779 GCA_964612605.1 uncultured Clostridium sp.
GATAACAAAAAAAGATTTATTGATTATTTCTCTAAATCTTATCATCTTCCTATTACTTTCTTTACTATTTATTCTAGTAAAAAAAATAATATAAAAATAAAGCACTCAATCTAATTCAATAGATTAAGTGTTCACACAAATATTTTGTGGTAAGCACTCAACTATGAGGTGTTAAGTAACTTCCCTTTTTTATTTTATGTAAGTCTTCCCTTACGTATTCATAATATCACATTTCATACTCTATTTCAATAGAGATTTTTTTGATTGTTTTTTATTTTGTATATTCATATACTAAATCACTAACTTGTTTTACTACTCTGGCATTTATAGGATATTTATAAGAACTTATTTTGTTTTGATATTTTATATTAGGGCTAACCATTACGATACTGAATTTTGGATTATCATAGGGTGCATACATTACGTATGATGTATTGATAGTTGATATATTTCCTAGCATGCTTTCTGCTGTTCCTGTTTTACCAGCACTTTTAAATTTATGACTTACGTAATTATATCCTGTACCTGTTTCGTTTACTTCGTAAAATCCTTGTCTTATTCTTGATAGGTATTTGGTTTCTAATTCTACTTTGTTATATGTTTCTACTTTGTTTTCATAGTATATACTTCCATCATCTTTTAAGACGTATTTTAATAAGTTTAATTTCTTTCTTGTTCCGGTTGCTACGGTGTTTATGTAACTGCTTAGTTGGATTGGGGTGTATGTGTCATATTGTCCGATTGAATAGTTAAGAAGTAAATCGTCGGATATTGTAGTTCCTTTTATTCCAGTTGCTTCGTTTGATAGGTCTAGGTTTGTTAGGATTCCTAATCCGTATGATGAAAATATCTCTCTGTATTTGTTAAAGTGTTCTTCGGTTGCATTTAGTTTTATTCCTTTATAGTAATTGTTATTAGTTAGTTTTATTGCTATGAGGTATTGGTAATAGTTACTGCTCATTCTAAGGGCTTCTATATCATCTATGTATCCTAGTTCTTTCCAGGAACATTTTGGGTTTTGTCCGTATAATGTTACGCAGGAATCTTTTATTTTAAGGTTTTCATCGATTAGGTTGTATTTATATCCTACGGATATTGATGCTGCTTTTACTACGCTTCCTACTGGGTATGAATCTAATATATTATAGTATGAGTAGTCTGTAAATGTATTATCTTTGTTTATTTTTTTGCCTACTAGAGAGATTATTTCTCCTGTATTTGGATTGCTTACTATAAGATATGATTTATCGTAGTATTTGGTATTGTATTCTTTTTTGGCTATAATCATTTCTTTTTCTAGTATTTTTTCTATTTCTAATTGTAGTTCTATGTCTATTGATATTACTATATCTTTTCCTCTTTCGTATTCTTTTACTTTTTCTAAGTATCCGTTGTTATTTTTATATACTGCTTTATTTCCTTTTAAATAATCATCATATATGTATTCCAGGTTATTTATACCAACTCTATCATTTAGGTTATATCCTTTGTTGAGATAATATTCTTTTAGTTCTGATGGAATTCCTTGTTTGTAACTTGAAACGGTTCCGAATATTGTTTTTAATGTATCTTGATATGGATATATTCTTTCCCATGTTAATTCGGTTCTTATTCCTTTTATTTTGTTTGAATTTATTTTTATGTATTCTTCGTCTGTTAAATTAGTTTTTATTATTTTATCTTCGTAGGAGTAACCTTTATTAAACAGATAGTATAGATATGCTTCTTTGGGGTTAGTACTTTTTAACATATCTTCTGTTATTAAACTTAGTTTATAGTCTAATAGTTCATTGTTATTGATTTTTCTTTCTTTATATTTTATTAGTATATTATTATCTACTAAATTGTTAATGGTTTCTTTATTTGTTATGTAATAATAGTATTTGAGGTTATAATTAGTTATATTATAATCTATATCTATAAGGGTACTGATGGTTTTAACGCTTTCTATGATATCGTTGTTGGTTAAATTATAACTATTAAATATTAGGGATTTAACTGATTTATTATCTACTAGTATATTACCATTAATATCTAGTATTCTTCCTCTAGGTGCGGTTAATCCGTATATATAATTGTCTTTAATTGTATAGGTATTATTATATTGAAGATTAATAATTTTAATTATAGATATAATAGTAAATAATATAAATATATAAATTGTTTTATTTTTCATAATACTATTATGTGTTAAATCATAAAATATATAGGAGGAAGTTATGAATATTATAGATATTTATATAAATAATTTAAGAAAAGAGGATATAGTTAATTTTGCAAATAAAAAAGACATAAGATTATCTAATAGTGAATTAGATTTTACTTATGAATTTATTAAAGGTCATTATAAGGAAGTTATGAATAATAAGTTTAAATATAATTTTAATGATTATAGAGATAAGTTTTCTGAGGAAAATTTTAATAAGATTAATAAGTTAATTAATGAGTATATTAATTATTTATAATAATATTTTTTAGGTTTGGATTAAATTTTCCATTTTTAATCATTTCTATTTCATATTTATATGGTGGGTTTTCTTCGATGTAAGGTGTTTCTAATATTTTGGGAACATCTTTTAATAATGGGTTATTAATGATATTAAGTAGTGTGTTAAATCCGATGGTTCCAAAACCAATGTTTTCGTGTCTATCTTTATGTGTATTGATATCGTTTTTAGAATCATTAATATGTATACATTTAATTTTATCTATACCTATTTCTTTATCAAAAGTATTTAAATAGTCATCAAAATAGTTAAGATTTATGCCTGAATCGTTAAGGTGACAGGTATCTAGACAGATACCTAAAGGGTATTTTACGTTATTGATAATATATTTTAATTCATTAATGTTTTTACCTAGTTCGGTTCCTTTGCCTGCCATAGTTTCTAATAAAATCATACATTGATCATTGTCTTTTAAGATATCGTTTAGTGCGTTAACTATATTGTCAATAGCTATATCTGGTTGTAGTTTAACACTTGATCCTGGATGTAAAACGAGGTATTTAATTCCTAATTCTTCGCATCTGTTTAGTTCTTGTCTTAAGAAATTTTTACTGAAATCATATTTTTCTTTTATTAAGTTGTTAGCTAGATTAATAATATAAGGGGCATGACATATTACGTTGTTAATATTGATATTATTATTAATCATTAGTTCTTTGGCTTTTTCTAAATATTCTTTATTAATTGGTTTTCTTAAGGTGTTTTGTGGTGCACCTGTATAAAACATAAAAGTATTTGCGTTATACTTAATTGCTTCTTTAACACTGCTTAGTAGTTGTTCTTCTTTGAATCCAACATGAGATCCTATTATCATAATTTCATCACCTATGAATATTGTACCATAAAAAAATCAAAGTTTAAACTTTGATTTTTTAGTTAGCAGCAGTTGTTCTTGCTGTTAATCCAGATGTTGATTTTTCACCGGTGATTGATACTGCACCTTTAGTTTTAGTTGTATCTGAACCGCAAGGGCTTGATACTTCATAATCTCCACCATCATATAAAGAGTTGTCACCTAATTTAGTTTTAATTGTTTCAATGTCACTAAATGTTAATCCGCCTGCTTTATCACCAATAGTTGTATCGGTAACTATTCCAACTGAATAAGTACTGTCAAACATGATAACTTTATAAGTTGGTTTTGATGTTGCTGCACCTTGAATATGTACAAAGCCTTTGTATTGACTTGATTCATTATCTGTTAATTCAGATAAATTATAGCAATATTCTTGTGGCATTGTATTAACTAATGAATCTGATTGATACTTTGCTTGTGCAGAGTTAATCATTTTTTCAGCATAAACTAGGAATGATGATTGTCTTGCAGCGTTCATTGAATTAAGTACTGATGGTACAGCGATAACCATAATAATTGCTAAAACAACGATTACGGCTAATAACTCAACTAATGTAAAACCTTTCTTATTCATTTTCTTCATATACATCTCTATCCTTTCTATATTTTACATATTTATTATACAAAATTAATCTTATTATTGTCAATTAAATTATTTAATAATTTTTAAAATGTTGCTAATAGTGTCAATTGTTTCTAATGTATTATTTGTTTTGTTTAGTTTTTCTTGTTTTTTATTTTGTTTATATGCTTCTAGAAAATCTTTATAGTATAATGGATTTCTATTTAAGTATTTATACCAATATGAATTGTTATTTAAGTATTCTTTTAATTTAATATCTTTATTAATTTTAATTATTAAGTCTGCTCTCATTAATCACCAAAAAATTTATTTATTACTCTAGGTGTTTTTGTTACTATGTTGCTAACGTTATCTACTTTTGTTTTGGTTGTTAGTTCGGTAATAACGTTTATTGCTTTTTGGGCATTATTAATATATTTTTGTACGTTATCTATATTTATATTTTTAACTAAACTGGTTAGTTCTTCTAGTGAGGCTGTTTTTCTATCTTCTATTTTTTTATATTTATTCCATGCTTCTTCGTTTTTGCCGTATAGGTCATATATTTCGTAGAAGTCTTGCCATGTATATTCTTTATTTTTTACGTAGTCTATTAGTTCTGGTTTTGTTTTTATAAATTCTTTAAATTCTTCTTTTTTATCCATTATAAAACCACCTATTATATTATATTAAATAAGTGGTTTAATAATTCTAAAGTTTAAAGTCATCTATGAAGTTATCTATAGTTAATTCTTCTATGGTATCTTCTTTGGTTGTTTTATCAACGTAATTTGTATCGTCTATGTTTTTCATATCTTTAATTATAAATACGTTAGATACATTTAGTTTTGTATATATACTTCCTGTTGATTGTATATCCATGATAGGAATATCTGTATTTTTTATTTCGTTAGTTTCTTCGCCACTGATATATCCGATTAGGTCTTTTGTTTTAGATAAGAATGCGTTGATTATTTCGTAGTTAGTTGATTTTACTTTTTTGATTAGGGTGTTACCTCTTTTAGCTCTTGATAATGAATTTAATTCTTTTAGTTTAATTCTTTTGGCTGTTTTTTGGTTTGTAAATATATTAATGTATTCATCGTCGTTGTTATAATTAATTCCAGAGATAACGGTATCTTCTTTTAGATTTATTCCTTTAACTCCTGATGCTTTTGGACTTACTATAGGTATTTCTTCGGTGTTGTATGTTAAGTAATATCCTTCTTTTGTTATTATAATAGTTTGTTCTTTGTTAATGCTTGTGGATATTATTTCGTCGTTTTCTTTTAGTTTCATTGCGGTGTATGGTTTGTTGTATCTTGATACTATGAAGTCATTTAGGTTGCATCTTTTTACCATTCCGTTTTTGGTAAATATAGTTATTATTGGATTAGTTATATCTTCGTTGATAACGTATGATGATATTACTTTGTCTTCTGATGGTAGTGTAACTAAATTGCTTATATGTTTGCCTAATTCTTTCCATTTGCATACTGGAATTTCATGTATTGGAATGTAAAGATAATTTCCTTTGGATGTTATAATGCATAGTTTGTTAATTGTATTAGTTTTATAATATGATATAACGTAATCTCCTGGTTTGACTAGGGTATCTTCTTCGTTGCTTGCTTGACTTTTAAGTGATACTCTTTTTACATATCCTTCTTTTGTTAGTATAACTACTACGTCTTCTTTAGGTATTAGATCTTTTTCGTCTATTTTTATTTCTTTTATTTCTGATCTTATTTCTGTTTTTCTAGGTGTTCCGTATTCTTTTTTTATTCTTCTTAGTTCGTCTTTGATAACTGATTTTAGTTTGTTTTCGTCTTGTAGGATTTGGGTTAATTCTTCGATTATTTTTCTTAGGTTAGCTAGTTTTTCGTTTAGTACGGTTATATCTGTATTTGTTAGTCTATATAGTTGTAACATAACTATTGCGGTTGCTTGTTCTTCGGTGAAGTTAAATTCTTTAACTAGGTTTGAGATTGCATCTGGTTTATTTTTAGAGTTTCTAATGCAGGCTATAACTTCATCTAGGATGCTGATTGCTTTAACTAGTCCTTCGGTGATGTGCATTTCTTTGGTTGCGAAGTCTAAATCGAATTTGGTTCGTTTGGTAAGTACTTCTTTTTGATGGTCTATATATGCATCTAGTATTGGGATGATTCCAAGTAGTCTCGGTCTTCTTTTATCTATACATACCATATTGTAATTATATGTTGTTTGTAGTTCGGTATTTTTAAGTAGATATTTAAGTACTAGTTCTTTATTTGCTCCTTGTTTAATATCAATAACTATTCTGATATTGGAATCTTTATCTGATTCGTCTCTTACTTCTGCTATTCCATCTATTTTCTTTTCGTATCTTATGTCATCTATTTTTTTAACAAGTAATTGTTTGTTAACTTCAAAAGGTATTTCGGTAACGACTATTTGGTCTTTTCCTTTGGTTTTTTCAAATGTATATTTACTTGTTACAATTAGTCTTCCTCTACCTGTTTTAAAAGCGTCTTTTATTCCGTTTAGTCCTTCAACTATTGCTCCGGTTGGAAAGTCTGGTCCTTTGATGATATCGTAGATTGAATCTTCATGGCAGTTTGGACTGTCTATTCTTTTTATTATTGCATCTATTACTTCTACTAGGTTATGTGGTGGGATATTGGTTGCGTAACCTGCTGATATTCCACTTGTTCCGTTTACTAGTAGGTTGGGAAATTTTGCTGGTAGTACGGTTGGTTCCATTAGTGTATCTGAATAGTTAGGTGCCATTATTACGGTATCTTTATCGATGTCTTTAAGTAGTTCTTCACTTATTTTAGCTAGTCTACATTCTGTGTAACGGTAGGCAGCTGGTCCGTCTCCGTCAATGGATCCGTTGTTACCATCTACTTCAATTAGGATGTGGTTTTGTTTCCAGTTTTGACTCATTCTAACTAGTGCTTCGTATACTGATGAATCTCCGTGTGGGTGGTATTTTCCTAGTACGTTTCCAACTGCGTTGGCACATTTTTTGAATTGTTTGTCATAGGTGTTTTTATCACGGTACATGGCGTATATTATTCTTCTTTGAACTGGTTTTAATCCGTCACGTACGTCTGGGATTGCTCTATCTTGTATAATGTATTTTGAGTATCTAGCGAATCTGGAACCAATTATTTCTTCTAAACTGTATTCGTGTATTCTTTTTAGTATTTCTTGCATAATTATCAAATCCTTACATTTTTTAGTATACCATAAAATTTTATAAACTCAATCATAATTAGACATTTTGTTTACTTTTGTGGGAATAAAAAATATTTATAGATATTAACTATAAATATTAGTATTTAACGTCTAAGGATTTTATTCATTTGAAAATTTTTTGGTGTAATACCTGGTATGAGGTTGCCGTTTGTATCTAGGGTGTATTCGTTTTCTTTTGCTTCGCCGTTTTTGAATAGGATATATTCAAATTCTTTGGCTGAGTCATAGGTAAATCCGAGTGCTTTATATTTTTTTAAGTATGTATGATTAATATATTCTATTTTGTTTATTTCATCTATGTTTTTAATGATATTATAATCTTGCCAAATGTTTTTTCTTAGGTTAATCATTTCTTCTTTAATATTATTAGTATTGTTTATTAGTTTATTATAGTCATCAATTGTAATTGGTTTTCCGAATCTGATTATACATTTTTTGTATAGTTCTGTTTCTTTTTTGAATAAACCTTTTTCTTCAACGTATTCGAAGATTGTTGGTATGATTGGTGTATCTGTAATTAAGGCAATTTGTGTTGCTCCGGTACGTATGTTATGCATTGGAAGAGTTGGATGGATATTCCATGTGCTTTCGCCGAAGATTAGTCCGTCATAACCTGATAGTATTTTATTTGATAGTTTAAGGATAGATTCTTCTCTTTCTTTTTTATTTTTTCTATCTAGCAAGGTTGCGTTAGAAATATTAAATATTTCTTTTGTGATTGGGGTTAAGCAGTCTGTTGCAGCCATTACGCTTCCTCTTCTATTTAGAAGTGAAAACATTTCGTATGCGGTGAAGAAGTCATGTGAGTTGCTATGGTTGACTAGGAATATAACGTTGGTGTTTTTAGGTATGTTTTCTTCTCCTTGTATTTCTAGTTGATAGTTTCTTATGAATGGATATATATATTTAATTATATCTTGTCCGAAGGTTAGTTGATGATTGTTTTTCATTGATAAGCATTGTTGTCTTAAATTATAGTAGTATTCTTTATCTTTTATCATATTAAAAATCCCCCTTTAATTAAGTTATATAATATCATAAAAAGATAAGAAAATCAATACTTTTGTTCGTATTATACCTATTAAAAAACACTCAATCTTTCGGTAGATTAAGTGCTTTTAGATATTATAATATTTTTATTTTTGAGAAAATTGTGAGTTATATAAGTCGCTATAGAATCCATTTTGTTTGATTAGTTCTTCATGATTTCCCTTTTCAATTATATTTCCATCTTTCATTACTAATATTAGATCGGCATTTTTTATAGTTGATAAACGATGCGCAATGATGAATGATGTTTTATTTTTCATTAATTTATCCATAGCTGATTGAACTAATTCTTCTGTTCTTGTGTCTACGTTGGATGTTGCTTCGTCTAGGATTATAAATGGGGTATCTGATAACATTGCTCTTGCAATAGTTAGTAATTGTTTTTGTCCAATTGATATTTCGTCTTGATCATTAATGATTGTATCGTATCCTTTTGGTAATGTTTTGACAAAATGATCTATTCCGACTGTTTTACATACTTTCTTTATTTCTTCATCTGTTATATTTTCTCTATTGTATATTAAATTTTCTTTTATTGTTCCGTTAAATAACCATGTATCTTGTAGTACCATAGTAAATAAATCATGAATATTTTCTCTGGTTAATTCTTTTGTACTTACGTTATCTATTAATATATCTCCTTTATTGATATCGTAGAATTTCATTAGCAAATTTACCATTGTGGTTTTACCTGCTCCGGTTGGCCCTACTATAGCGATTTTTTCATGGGCATTGCATTTTGCACTGAAGTTTTTAATTATTTCTTTATCTTCGCTGTATGAAAAACTTATGTTATTAAATTCAATATTTCCTTTTACTTTATCTTTTGGTAGATATGTTGTTATATGACTTTCATCGCTTAGTTCTTCTCCGTCTAATATTTCAAACACTCTGTCGCTTGCTGCTGCGGCTGATTGTAGTGAGGAGATTATTTGTCCTAGTTGGGTTAGTGGTGATGTAAATAGTCTACAGTATGATATAAAGGCGATTATTGTTCCGAAGGTAATTATTTCTTTGTTGGTTAGAATTGCTCCTAATACGCATACTGACACGTATCCTAGGTTTCCTATGAAGTTCATTAATGGGTGCATTAGTCCGGATAGGAATTCGCTTTTTAAATTTGCTGTATATACTTTTTTATTAAATTTATCAAATTTTTCGGTTACTTCTTCTTCTCCGTTGTATGTTTTTACTATGTTTAATCCTGAATATACTTCTTCGATGTGTCCGTTTAGGTTTCCTAGTTCTTCTTGTCTTAGGTCAAAGTATTTTTGACTTTTTCCCATTATTATCATCATTAAAGCAAATCCGATAATACTTGATAGGATTGCTGCTAGGGCCATCATGTAGTTTGTTTTAAACATCATGAATGTTATTCCGATTAGTAATACGATGGCACTTATTAGGGTTGATAATGAGTTGTTAAGTGATGATGAGATTGTATCTACGTCGTTAGTAACTCTTGATAGTACGTCTCCGTACTGGGTTTTATCAAAATAACTTAGTGGTAATTTATTTATTTTACTATTAATTTTACTTCTTAAGCTATTAGCGTATTTGTTTGATACTATTGTCATTATATATGATTCTATGTAGTTAAATATTGCACTTATTATATATAAACTTGCTAGTAGTATTACTATATTCTTTATGGTGTTTAAATCCATTTGTGGTTTTATTGCTTCTTTGATGCTTTCTGGTAATAGTTCATAGCTTTGATAGAACTCTGTGGTATTATTTTGATCTATGTTAGATATTATTTGAATAAATTCTGTTTGTTCTTTAATTGTTATTGTTTGATTATTAACGTTAATATCTTCTATTATATTATTTTCTAGATTATACGTTACTTTAGAAACTATTTCTTTTAATGTTGTTGTATCTACTGTTAATCCTTTTCTTATTTCATCGGTTAGATCTGCTATTTTATTTGGACAGAAAATAGTTAATATTGTAGATAGAACTGATACTATTATTGATATTATAATAATAGTTTTAAATGGTTTTAATTCTTTTAGTAATCTAAGAAGAGTTTTTAAAACGTTTTGTGGTTTATCATTACTACTATTATTAATTCTTCTTTTATTATGCACTTTCTAACTCCTCCTTTGTTAATTGTGATAAAGCAATTTCTTGGTATATTTTACAATTTTTCATTAATTCTTTATGTGTTCCTATACCTACGCATGTTCCTTTATCGAGTACAACTATTTTATCTGCATCTAGTATTGTACCTATTCTTTGAGCAACTATCATCATTGTTGTACTGTTTCTTTTTTCTTTTAATTCTTTTCTTAATACTGCATCGGTTTTGTAATCTAAGGCACTAAAGGAATCATCGAATATTAGTATTTCTGGATTTTTAGCTATACTTCTTGCAATAGATAGTCTTTGTTTTTGTCCTCCAGAGATATTTGTTCCTCCTTGGCTTATTTTGGAACTGTATTTATCTTCCATTTTATTAATAAATTCGTATGATTGAGAAATGTTTGCTGCTTCTTCAACGTCTTTTTGTCTAATTATTTTTTTACCGGAACCAAATTTGATATTTGATTTTATTGTTCCTTTAAATATAACTGCTTTTTGTGATACGTATCCAATAATATTATTTAGAGTATTCTTTTTATAGTTTTTAACGTTGATTCCATCAACTAAGATTTCTCCATCTGTAACATCATAGAATCTTGGAATTAAATTGATAAGGGTTGATTTACCGGAACCGGTTGATCCTATAAATGCGATTGTTTCTCCTTTGTTAACTTTAAATGATATGTTTTTTAAAACGTATTCTTCGGCATCTGGATATTTAAATGATACGTTTTTAAATTCAACTGTTCCTTCTTCGATTCCTTTGTCTATATTTCCTTCTAGGATTTTATTTTCTTCTTCTAGTACTTCGTTAATACGTTTTGCTGATACTTGAGCTCTTGGTAGCATCATGAATACCATAACTAACATTAGGAATGACATTATTACTTGCATTGCATAAGAATAGAATACGACCATATTACTAAATAGGGTTAATTTTTCTACTAGGATTGAGTTGCTTATGAGTATTGCTCCTATGGTGTATATTGCTAGGGATAAGCCATTCATAACAAAGTACATTATTGGGCTTAGGATAGCGAATAGTTTTTGGTTTTTTAATTGGGTATTTGTTAGTTCGTTATTAACGTTTTCGAATTTGTCTTCTGAGTATTTTTCGGCATTAAACGCTCTTACTACTCTTATACCTTGTAGGTTTTCTCTTTCTACGCCGTTTAATCTATCGATTAGATTTTGAACTATTTTAAATCTTGGTAGCACTTTTATCATAACGAATGCGAGTGATGCTATTAATATTATTACTGCTATAATGGTTGCTATACTCCATTCAACATTTTTATTTAGTATTTTGGTGATAGCCCATATTGCGGTAACTGGTGCTTTAATTAGCATTTGCATTCCGAATCCGAGTAGATTTTCTATTTGTGTTATATCGTTTGTTGTTCTTGTAATTAATGAGGAAGTTTTAAATTTTTTTATGTTGTCCATATCTAGTCCAATGATTTTTTGGAATAGTTTTTTTCTGGTGTTCATGCTGAAGTTGCTTGTTACTTTGGCAATAAGATATCCGGTTATTATTGATAATAGTAATGTACCTAGGGCACATAGTAGCATATATCCTCCATTGATGAGTATATCTGCGAATTTTGATCCTTCTGTTTGTACTAGGATTGTTATTTCTGACATGTAGTCAGGCATTTTTAGTTCTAAGGCTACTTGTAGTAGTATTAGTATACTGCTGAGTATTGTAAATAATACGTCTTTTTTGGTTAGGTTTTTAAATAATTTAAACATTAGTTTTTCCTTCTTTCTATATTTAATATTAGTGCAATAATTAGTGCTAGTAAAACATCAATTATTACGTGTTGTTTTACAAATAGGGTTGATAACACGATTGAGGTGCTTATTATGCTTGTTGTTATTTTTGATTTTTTACTCATTGTTTTATCAAACAATACTGTAAACATGATTAGAAATGATAATAAACAGTGCATTGATGGTAAGCAATTTACTGGTGTATCTAATTTATATACTAATATTAGTATTTTATTTATTATTCCATTGTTATCTATTTGTGGTCTATTTACCATTGTTGGATATATAATATAACATAAATTAGCTATTATGATTGATATAGCTGTATTTATAATTAATTTTTTATATTTAAGTTTATCTTTTTTATAAACCATATAATATGATATAAATAAGTATGGATACCATAACATATATATAATTATAAATATAGGTATTAATGGTATTTTTTCATCTATATGGGATGTAATTAAATTATAACTAGGTATAAATAATTTAATCAAGAAATATGATATTGCATTAAGTCCAAGCACCGTTATTATACTTATTAAATATTCTTTATTTTCTTTATAAAATTTCCTCATAAGATAAATTATACAATTTTTCTTGCAATTATGCAAGATGTTTGATAAAATAATGTTGTTGATGGCGGAATTGGTGAAGTGGTTAACACGCCGGATTGTGGCTCCGGTATGCGTGG
>CAZTEJ010000027.1:0-12778 GCA_964612605.1 uncultured Clostridium sp.
AGGGTAGAACTGAAGAGATTAAAGAGAGAGTAATTCATTTAGATAATAAAGAGGCATAAGGATGCGATATAATCAGATAAGAAAGATGGATATTGCTAATGGTCCAGGGGTTAGGGTATCTGTATTTATGCAGGGATGTGCTTTTCATTGTAAGAATTGTTTTAATAAGGAAACTTGGGATTTTGATGGTGGTAAGGAATTTACTGATGATGTAATTGAAGAAATAATTAAGTTGTGTAAACCTTCTCATATAAAAGGCTTATCTATATTAGGTGGGGAACCTTGGCATCCGTTAAATGTAGATGGTACTTATAAGTTGGTGAGGAGATTTAAAGAGGTTTATTCTGATAAGACTATATGGTCTTGGAGTGGATATAATTTTGAAGATTATTTGAGTAAACAGGATGCAATTAATTATGTTGATGTAATTGTTGATGGTAGATTTGTTGAAGAGTTAAAGAATCCTAATTTGAAGTATAAGGGTTCTAGTAATCAAAGAGTTATTGATGTTAAGAAGTCATTAGAAAATGGAGGTGTAGTGTTATATGAAGACTAGAGGTTTTGAAGTTGCTAAGGGATGGGAAGATAAAGGTATTAATTTACCTGTTAGGAAGACTAAGTATGCAGCTGGTTATGATATAGAGGCAGGTGAGGATATGGTTATCCCTCCTTATAAGGAGGGAATGAAACCTGTTTTGGTTCCTACTGGATTAAAGGCTTATTGTTTAGAAGATGAATGGATTATGCTTGTTAATAGGAGTGGTGGTCCTAAGAAAGGTTTTGTATTACCTAATTCGATTGGTGTTGTTGATCATGATTATTATGGTAATGAGAGTAATGATGGACATTTCTATTTTCAGTATTGGAATTTTAAAGATGAAGATTTAGTTATTCATAAAGGGGATGTTATTGGTCAAGCGATATTTCAAAAGTATTTGATTGCGGATGAAGATGATGCAGATGGAGTAAGAATTGGTGGTTTTGGTTCTACTGATAAGAAGTAGAAATAGTTATTACCTAGTCGTATGACTAGGTATTTTTGTGTAGGAAATATACGAACAAATGTTCGGAATTGACTTGGGGGGGTGTTATGGTAAAATTTTGCTGTAAGATAGGTGAATTTATAAGTTATGAAAGATTTTATAGATATAATAAAGAATGATAAGAAGAGTAAAGTTCTTTTTGTTATTTCTCTTGGTGTTTTATTTTTATGTACTTTATCTTATTCTTTATCTATGTTTAGTAACAGTAGGGAAGATAATATTGCTAATATAAAAGTTAATGGTTTAAGTTTTAATATGACTACTAATAGTGGTGAAAGTGATGATAGGATACTTAAGTTAAAAGCAAATACTTTTGAGAGTTTTAGTGTTGTTCTTACTAATTTAAATAGTATGGATGTTAAGTATGAGTTAATATATGAGGTATGTAGTGATAGTAGTTGTTCAAGTACTTTAGATAAGTTACCTGATGATATTTCTTTTGGGGTAAGTAGGGAAGTTACTGATAGTATTAGTGATACAATAACGGTAATTAATGCAAAAAATATTTTATTAATATCTTTGAATAATACTTCACAAGATTATTATATTAAGTTGAATTTGAATGCTGGGTATTCTTGGAATGATTTGGTACTTGTAAATCAGATAGAAGAGTATCATAAGGATATTGATTTTATTGCTTATGTAGATGGAATAGAGCAATCGGAAATGCCTAATGGGTGTAATTATAATTATTCAACGCAAACTTATGTTAATGGGGTAGAATCTACTGATAGTGTTGTTACTTTGATTTGTAATAGGGCTAATAATACGTGGAATATAACAGTTAATAAGATACCTAATAAGGTTAAAATATATTTTACAAGTAAACAGGGAACTAATTTAGTTGAATTGATAGAGAGTTTGGATAAGGAGATTAATGGGTTACAAGAAGATGATTTTGGTAATTTAAGATATGCTGGAAGTAGTCCTAAGAATTATGTAACATATGATGATACGGTATTTCGAATAATTGGGATTTTTGATACTGATGATTATGATATAGATGGTAATAAGTTATCAATAACTAGTAAAAAGGTTAAATTAATTACTCAAGAAATATATACTGGTTTTTCTTTTGATGATTATTCTGATGGGAAGTATACAAATGATTATAGTGAATCTAGTTTAAAAGAATTTTTGGAAACATTTGTTCCATCTGATGATGCCCCTTGTGCTGAAACTACGTGGTATTTAGGTGGATGGAATAGTGCGGTGGTTACAAGGTATGATATGTATAATTATGAAAGAGGAAATAATGTTCCGAGTGGTCATAACACGACTATTGCTGGTAAAATTGGGTTAATGTATCCGAGTGATTATGGTTATGCGTGTAAAGGTAATTCGTGTTCTGCATCTAGTGGGCTTTATAATTATAATTCTTCTAAGGCTGATAATTGGTTATATTCTGGAAAACATGAATGGTTGCTTACTCCTGCAAAAACGGATACTGATAAAGTTTTTTATCTTGAGGATGCTGGTGGAATTAATCTTTATCATACTGTAAGTAATAATTTTGCTATTAGACCTGTAGTGTATTTGTATTCAGATGTTTTAACGAGTACTGGTGATGGTAGTTTGGAATATCCTTATGTGATTAATTAAAGTATTAAATAAAATGGTCATAAAGACTATTTTATTTTGTTATTATTTGGTAAAATGGTTAAGGAAATGAAGTGATGTTATGAAGGTGTTGGTTACTGGTTCTAGTAGGGGACTTGGTGCTGAGATTGTTAAGGTTTTTGCTAGGTATGGTTATGATGTTGTTATTAATTATAATCATAGTGAGAATGATGCTTATAAGTTAGCTGATTCTATTAGTAATGTTAAGGTTGAAGTTGTTAAGTGTGATGTTTCTAATGAGGATGAGGTTAGGGATATGTTTGATAGGGTTGGTAGGATTGATTATTTGATTAATAACGCAGCTATTAGTGTTGATAAGGATTTGTATGAGAAGAGTGGTTATGAGTTTAATAGGGTTATTCATACTAATTTGACTGGTACTTTTTTGGTAAGTAAGTATGGTTCTATGAAGATGGATAAGGGATGTATTGTTAATATTTCTAGTACTAATGGGATTGATACTTATTATCCTGAGTCTATTGATTATGATGCTTCTAAGGCTGGTGTTATTTCTTTAACTCATAATTTTGCTAAGTATTTGAGTGATATTAGGGTTAATTGTATTTGTCCTGATTGGATTGATACTGATGTTGTTGGTTTGATGGATGAGGAGTATAAGAAGGGGATTAAGTTTATTAAGAAAGAGGATTTGGCGTTGCTTGTTTATAGGGTTGCTATAAATAAAGATATTGATGATCAAGTTATTAGAGTAGGTGGTAATGATGTTGGATAAGTTAATTTATGATGCTTTAGAGGAAGTTAGTGAAACATTTAAATATATTGATAGTGTTATTATGTGTAATTCTAAGAAAGTTATTGATTCTTTTCATAAAGAGAGGGTTTTGTCTTCTGATTTTGTTTCTTCTACAGGTTATGGTTATAGTGATTTGGGTAGAGATAAGTTGGAAAGGATGTTTGCTGATTATTTTAGGTGTGATAAAGCACTTGTTAGGTGTCAGTTTGTTAGTGGGACTCATGCTCTTTCTACGGCTTTTTTTGGGGTTTTAAGGCCTGGTGATACGTTGCTTTCTATTAGTGGTATTCCTTATGATACTTTGCATGAGGTTATTGGTATTAAGGATAATAGTAGTTCTTTGAAGTCTTTTGGGGTTAATTTTAAATATATTGATTTAATTTGTAATGATTTTGATTATGATAGGATTAAAGATAATTTGGATGTTAAGATGGTTCATATTCAAAGAAGTATTGGGTATGATAATAGGTGTACTATTTCTTTGGATAAAATTAAGAGGGTTATTGAGTTTATTAAAAATATTAATCCGAACATTATTGTTATGGTTGATAATTGTTATTGTGAGATGTGTGGGACTATGGAACCAACTGAAGTTGGTGCTGATTTGGTTGTTGGTTCTTTGATTAAGAATTTAGGTGCTGGTATTGCTAGTAATGGTGGTTATATTTGTGGTAGGGGTGATCTTGTTGAACTTTGTGCTGAGAGGTTAACTTCTCCAGGGCTTGGTTCTGAGGTTGGTCCTAGTCTTGGGATGACTAAGTCGTTTATGTTTGGGTTTTATGAGGCTCCTATGGTTGTTGGTAATGCGCTTAAGGTTAAGGTATTTGCTAATTGTTTGTTTAATAAGTTAGGTTTTAAGACTATAAATAGTGGTCTTGATGATATTGTACTTGGTATTGTTTTTAATGATAAGGATAAATTAATTGATTTTGTTAAGGGAGTGCAACGTGAGAGTGCGATTGATTCTTGTTATAGTCCGGTTCCTACGGATATGCCTGGGTATGATAATCAGATTATTATGGCTAGTGGTTCTTTTACGGAGGGTTCTAGTATTGAGTTTTCTTGTGATGGGCCGATTAGGCCACCTTATATTGCTTATTTGCAAGGTTCTTTATCTTATGAGTATGGAAAGCTTGCAATTATTAATATTGTAAAGAATATATTTAGTGAGGATGATTTAAATGGTAGATAAGATTGTTAATTTTATAATTGGTTTATTTGGTGTTAGTAGTGGTGCTTTAACTATGAAGTATATTGTTATATTTATTATTTCTTTAATGCCTATTTTAGAACTTAGGGGAGGATTACTTGCTGCTAGTTTACTTAAGGTTCCGGCTCTTCCTGCTTATTTGATTTGTATGTTAGGTAATTTGATTCCTATTCCTTTGATTTTATGGTTTTTGGATGGTGTATTTGGTTTTATGAAGAAGCATAATATTTTAGTTAAGTTTATTGAGTTTTGTGAGAGGAAGGGAAATGAGAAGAAGGGGCAGATTGAAAGGTTAGGTTTTTGGGGCTTGGTTCTTTTTGTTGGGGTTCCTCTTCCTGGTACTGGTGCTTGGACTGGTTGTTTGATTGCTACTTTGCTTAGGATGGATAGGAAGAAGGCTTTTTTTGCTAGTGTTTTAGGTGTTATTATGGCTAGTATTATTATGATGATTGTTAGTTATGGATTGATTAGTAATTTAATATAAAAAATGCTCACTTGGTGTGAACATTTTTATTTTGTTTTAATGATTCGTATAGGTAGTTTTCTTGATATATTGTAAATATTTTATAGAATGTTATGTCGTTTATGTTGAATAGTTTTATTATTTCGTCGTAGTTTAATGTATAAATGTATTTTCCTAGTTGTTGTTCTTTTTGTTTGATTATTTGTTGATATTCTTTGTATAGTGATGGGTTTAATATTTTATTGAATGTTCCTTGGTAGTATTTGTTTATGTTGTTGTTATTATCTAATAAGTTAAAGAAATCGTAAAGTTGTGTTTCGTTTTCTATTTTGTAATAGGAATTTTTAATTATTAGTAATAAATTAATATCGTTGTTTGAGGGGTTGTTTTTAATTATTAATGTGTTGTATTTTTTCTTTAGGATATTTAATATTTTATTTATGTTTTGATTAGGAAAACTTTTTTTGATTTTAACTGGAATAGTTTGTGGTTTACCATTTTTTAATATATAAGTTAGTCTGTGTCTTCCGTCTTCAACGGTATAGGTATTGTTTTCTTGTATTAATGATATTGTGTTTGGATTATTAATTATATTTTGGATATTTATATCATATGAGGAGTTTATTTGGTTGTTTCTTTCATCGGTTGATAGTTTGTTATAGTCTTTTTGGATATCTCCTGTTAGTTTAGTTCCTTGATATTTGAAATTATTATCTATTGTTAGTAGTTCATAGGTTGTATAGTAAAATGGTGTTTGAATTTTAATATTGTTTTGTTTTCTTTTTTCTTCAAGATGTTTTTTTTGGTAGTGATTAATTATTTCGTTTGGTAATTCAACTTTTAAAAATAATTGTTTTTTAGGTTTGTAGTTGGTTATTGTTTCTAACATATTTTTAGAGTATAGTGATTCTATATTATTTGTTTCATCTATATATTTATAAATTTTAGTTATTAAGTTAATTATTTCAATTAAATTATTATTAGTGTAATTTATAATATCGTTTTGAATTTTTTCTTGTGTTAAGATTTGGATTAATTTTCTTTTTTGAATTGGATTCATAATAACCTCTTTTCTTCGTTTATTATATCAAATAAAAAATGTAATGGGAATTACATTTACTTATGAATTAATACTTTTGTTCCGGTGTTATTAGTATATTTGTCTAAAATAACAACATCTTCGTATTTCATATTTACGCATCCGTGGGAACCGTTTGTTTTGTATATTTCTCCTCCGAATTCTTGACGCCATGGGGCGTTGTGGAAGCCTTCACCGTCTTGATTAAATGAGATGAATATATCTACGTATGTTTTGTTCATTAGGTATGTTTTATATAGTTTACCGTTTGTTTCGGTGTATCCTAGGTTTGTTCCTGGTGTTGTTCCTATAGTTGGGTTTCCTGTTACTACATCTGCTTTTAGTACTAGTTCGTTGTTGTAGTAGCAATATAGTTTTTGTTTGCTTATGTCTACTTCAACGTATGTTTCTGGTAGTATTTCTAGTAGCATATAGTCTATGTAGGCGAATGTTCCATCTTCTAGTACTACTTCTGCTTTTCCTTGTTTTGTTTCTTTATAGTTTAATATTGTTAGGGTATCGTATTTGTTTATTGTTTTGATTGTGTTGTTGTATTCATCTTTTATTTCTATATCGCAAATGGCGAAAGCGTATTTTGCTATTTCTAGTTTTACTGGTTCTGGTGTTGTTTCTTCTATGATATTATCAATAGATGGAGAAGTTGTTTCGGTTATTTTTTCTTTTTTGTTACAGCCTAATAGGCTTGTTATTGCTAGGGTATACGCTATTAATCTTTTTTTATTCATGTTATCTCTCTTTTCTTAGTTGTATATAATAGCAAACGGATGTTGGTGTGTCAAGTTTTTGAGATTAGATATAGTATTATAGTTGATAGTAGTATTATTCCATAGTGTTTTGTTAGATATTCTGTATATATGTAGTTATTTAGTAATATATTTGTTAGTAGTAGTGTTATTAGTATTAAAGTAATTATAAAATATTTTTTATTTGTTGTTTGTTTAATGTTGTATGTGGCTATTGATGATAGGGTGTATGATGCAAATAACCATAGAAATGATAGGATGTTTTGGATATTTTCAATAAATCCAAGGATAGATATTTCTTTGAATATCATATATTCTGGATATCTATATAATTTTGCTAAGTTTATTCCTAGGTTTCCGATAGTAGTTGTAATAATAATAAATATCATTAGGGATGATAAAAGGTATGTTTTGTAATTGTAATTTTGTTTTAGATTTGGATATAGTATATAAGGACTTGTGCTTATTAATGCGTAGTCTATACTTGATATAATTATGTTTTTTATATTTGTCGTTAGTATTGGTTTGAAGTAGTCTATATCTATTTTTGGTGTTAGGGTTATTGTTGGGAATAGGGCAAATAGTATGAAGATAAGGCACATTATTTGTGATAGTTTTAGTATTAGGTTTATATCTTTAGATGTTGTATAGTATATTAATATTATTAAGGGTATTATTACTAGTATATCAGGGGTTTTATTTAAATATATTGAGGATATTAACTTTGTAACTAGTAGTAAATTTATTGTTAAGATTATTGAACTATAGGTGTATTTAAGTATTTTATTTTCTTTTTGAGGTAAGGTTGTAAATAGTTTTATTATTAATAGACCTAAAATGGTTCCTATTATGATTGATATCCATGAATCTTGCATGGAGGTGTTTATTATTTTGCTTATTCCTATTCCTAGGAATAGTGATATGCTTGATAGGAATAGGCTTGAATTGTATTCTAATTTATTATATTTCATTGTTTTTCTCCGATTTGATTAAAGGTTAATTCTTCTCGTTCTATTTTGATGTTTGTGTTTATGTTGTAATTTATATTATTGATATTAGGTATTTTGTTTCTTGTTTTGTTATAAATTATTTTTTTTAATCCGAATATATCTATATTATTATTAATTAATATGTTGAGTAAATCTGATATTTCTTTATTTATTGTTTCTTTTGTTTTGTTGGTTAAATTATTTATTGTTTGTGTATCTAGGGTTGTTGTTTCTAATTCGTTATAGTTTCCAATTAAATTTATGTTGATATTAATTGTATTATTATTATAGGTGAATTTTGTTTTAATGTTTTTTATTCGATAGATTATGATATTATTATTATAATTTATTTGGAATATGGTATTTTTGTTATTATTTGTTAATATATTATATACGTTTATTTGATTATTTGTTAGTATTATTTCTTTATCGTTATTTTTGATTAAGGCTTTATTTATATTGAATTCATTGTCTTGAATGGTTCCGTAGGGAAGGATTATATCTTTGTATTCGTTTAGATATGTTTTGAGTAGTTGATTGTATTTAATATTAATGGAATTGTTTTTATTGTTTATTAGTGTTTGTTTTAAGTAATTTCCTACAATTTTATTTTTATTTTTAATTATTTTGATTATATCATTGATATTTTCGTCTGATATTAATATGTTGAAATTGTTTCCTATATTATTTTGTCTTGTTAGGTAGTCTAAAGTTGATTCTAGTTTAGTGTTTAATAGATTTGTTGTTAGTATCATGGTGTCTATATCAACTAGATATAAAGATTTATTTAATGATTGATTTAATGATTCTAAAGTTGATTCTATAGATGTTCCTTCTTTAGTTATAAAGTTAGATTTATTGAGGTTATCTTTTTCATTTTCTCTTATTTCAACAGTTATAATATAATTATCTTTATAATCAATTCTTATTAGGGATACTATAGCAATGTCGTTTAAACTTGTTTGATTATAACATCCTGATAGTAGTAGGGGTAATAGGATTAAAAGTAATTTTTTCATAGTTTATCTTTTCTTTCTTATGTTATTGGTTAGGTATTTTGATCTTTTGGTTTTGTTTTTAATTTTGCTGGATATTATTGTTTCTTTTAAGTATGGTAAGTTAAAAGGTGCAAAGGGGAAGGTGTAGGGGAGATTTAAAGAGTATATGCTTGTTATATCTATCATAAGTAGTATAAAAGAGATGGATAGTCCGAATAGTCCATATATTGATGATAATATTAGTGAAAAGAATCTCCAGGAACGTAGGCTGGATGTTAATTCTGGGTTATTAAATATCATACTGGTTATAAAGGTTAGGGATATAATTATAATCATTATCGGGCTAACTATATTAGCGTTTACGGCTGCTTCTCCGATGATAAGTGCTCCTAGTATTGATATTGCGGAACCGTAGTTGGACGGGAATCTTAGATCGCTTTCTCTTAGTATTTCACATATTATTAACATTATAAGTGCTTCTATTGTTGTTGGGAAGGGGACTCCTTCTCTTTGGGTTATAAAGCTTATTAATAAGGTTGAGGGGATTGTTTCTTGGTTAAAGTTTGCTACGGCTATATAGTATGATGGGGTAAAGATGGTTATAAATAAACATAGTAGTCGTAGTATTTTGGTAAAGTTTATGTTATTTGAATACATATAGTTATCGGATATTGGGTTTATGAAGTCGGCAAGTACGGCTGGGGTTATTATGGCGAAAGGGGATGTATCTGTTATGATGATTGTTTTTCCTTCTAGGAGGGCATGGACTGCTGTGTTTGGTTTTTCGGTTAGTTTTATTCTTGGGAAGTGGGTTATTTTTTCTTTTATTAGGTATTGTTTTAATTCTCCGGAATCTATTATTCCTGATGTATTTATTTGTTTTAATTTTTGGTCTATATTGTTAATGTAATCTATATTGGTTATTTCTTCTATATAAAGTAAACCGATTTTTGTGTTTGTATATTTTCCGATGGTGTATTCTTTTATTTTTAATTCTTTTGTTTTGATTCTTCTTTTTATTAATCCGATGTTTTTTTGATAGTTTTCTATAAAGGCATCTTTTGGTCCGTAGATATCTGGTTCTATTTCAGATGTTGTTATGCTTCTGTCTAGTTCTGCTTTGGTTTCTAGGGCGTATATTTTGTTTTTATATATTAAAATAGTAAATCCGTTAAATAGGTAGTTGTCTATATCTTTTTCTTTTATATTAGTTAGATTTGGAACGGCTAGGTTGTTTGGTATTTTTGTGTTTGTTTGGTTGTTTGTTATGTTTTTTAATATAAAATTATTAATTTGATTGGTGTTACATATTGTTTCTATGTATATTATAAATATGTTATGGTTATTGTGTTTAATGGTTCTTGTTTTTAAATCGGGGATGTTTGGGTAGTTTTTTAATATTTTATTTAGTTTTGTCATTTGTATCACATTTTATTATGGTTTTTATTTATTAATATATAAGAAAAACTTACGGTTAGGTAAGTTCTATATGATTTTATGTTCTAGGATTAGTTTTTTGTAGTTATTGTTTGTTATATCATGGTTTTTAAGTATATCGGTAAGTGTAATATTTTGGTTAAATAAGTTATTTATTTCGTCTATTATTCTGGCTTTGGAACTAGATAAACTTTCTGTTTTATATAGGTGGTAGAGTAGATATGCTTTTAGTGTTCCTTCTATGTATTGTATATTCTTGGCTTTTTCTTTGAAATTAATATTAGAATTTAGTAGTTCGTTTAGGTATGTATATAATGTATTTAATCTAAATATGTTGTTTGATTGATTATTATAATAATCTGCTGCAAGTAATTCGATGAAAATGGGGATTATTTCATTATCGTAAAAGGATACATTTTGTTGGGTATGTGTGATTTCGTGGGCGTATGTTTCTAAGGCGATTGATCCGCTGGTTATAATTATATCGCTTACTATGTAGGTGTTATCTCTTGTTCCTATGCCTATTACTTGGGATTCGTATCCTTTGTTATTTAATGTAATTGGTATATATAATGGTGATGTTGTTATAGTTTGGTTTTTTCTTAAAAGGTTTGCTTTGTAATAATAAATTATATCTTTTAAGGTAAAGTATTCACTAAAAAATAATTTATTATTATCTTGTATTTGGTTTTTGGTATAAATTGGTTTGAATTTAGTTTTGAAAAAATTAGATATTTCTTCGAAGTTATCTTTTTGTTTGATTTGATTAAGTATTTCTTTTTCTGAGTAATCTGCTTGATAGTTTATGGCGTAATTAAATATGGATTCATTCATTTTTATCTCCTTACAAGTATTTTTGTGAATTCTGTTTTGTAATTTTCTTTTGTTATTCCGTGGTTATTAAGTATTTCTTCGGTTGTTTGTTGTTTATTAAATACTTGGTTTATTTCGTCTATTATTCTAGCTTTAGTGCTTGATAAACTTTCGGTTTGGTATAGGTGGTAGAGTAGATATGCTTTTAAAGTACTTTCTATGTAGACAAGTGATCTTAATTTTTGATATATTCTTACTTCGTCATCGGTGTAGCCTATTTTTTTTAAGATATTAATTTTTGTTAGGAGGTCGTTTAGTCTAAAATATATCATTTTGTTGTCTTTGTTAAAGTAATCTTGGGCTAATCTTTCTAGAAATATAGATAATACTTCTTCGTTGAAATAGTTTAGGGTATGGTCTTCGGTTAGTTGTTGTGTATGTGCGATTTCGTGTGCATATATTTCTTTTGATATGTCGCAGTTTGTAATTGAGATTGATTTAACTAATCTAACTGGGGTGTTATTGTGTGTACTGTTTCCTCCGTGAACTATTCCGCCTATTTCGGATATTATTTCGTAATTAGTAATAGGTATATCAAAAGGGGAAATGGTTTCTTTGGTTTGGAGGTTTGCTAGTTGTTTTTTTGATTTGAATTTCCACTTGGATATATTGAGTGGGTAATAGAGTATATTGCTTATGGTAAAGTATTCTTGGTATAATTGTTTTATGTCTTGTTTAATGTCGTAAAGATTTTGGTTATTTTGTTTTATATTGTTATAGCATCCTAGGATGTTGTTTATTTCGGATGATTGTTTTATATAGTTTTCTATTTCTAATAATTCTGCTTCTATTTTGTATAATGAAGCGATTGAATCTAAATGTTCATTCATTTTGTATACCCCCTTAGTTAATGATATTATAACATAAAGAAAGAGAAAAAGCAAATGAATGTTCGTGTTTGGATAGATAATAAAAACGAACGATTAGGTTCGAATGTTTTTATTTTTTTATTTCAAAGCGATATTTTTGAGTTATTTCGGGATATTTTTTATGATCTACTTTTGAATAAAACATATTTAATGGTCTTACCATGTAATCAACTCCAGTTGCACAGTCTACTTTATAAAGTGGTTTATATATCATTAGTTCTTCTTTTGTTTCGGTATGTCTTGCGGTACCTATTATTTCGTATAGATATAAATTTGGTTCTTTTGTTAGTTGTTCTTTTGTTGCTTTTTCTCTTTTGAAGTGTTGTACGATATTTCCTTTTTCAAATTTTCTTTCCATAAATAGTGTCTCCTTTTATGTTAATATTTTATCATATTTTAGGGTAAATTAATTAAAATTTATATAATTGCGTAAAGTTTTTGGTATTAGGTTTGATATTAATTTTAGATATATTTCTTAATGTTAGTGTGTTTTTCTTTATTAAATATTATTTTTTAATATTTTATTTATATGTTATAAAATAAAAAATCACTTTTTTAGATTAGTGATTTATTTTATAAAACTTGATTTTCTAGATTAATTAGAATGTTCAAGTAAAATTTAATCTGGTGCGCCCAAAGGGAGTCGAACCCCTAACCTTTAGATCCGTAGTCTAACGCTC
>CAZTEJ010000028.1:0-12046 GCA_964612605.1 uncultured Clostridium sp.
AGATTCAGAATTTAAATAAGGGTGAAGATGGTACTATGAAGTTTAATAGTAAGATTGAGGTAATGAATAAACCTTTGTTAAGTGATTATATAGTAAGTTTATATAATAGTGAAGAAGGTAAAAACTATCTTAAAGACGATGAAACAGAAGATCATAATATAAGATATTATGGATCAGGAACTAATGCAGATGATGTACCAAACTATGTATCATTTAATAATGAATTATGGAGAATAATAGGTGTATTTGATACATATAATGTTGATACAGGTAATATAGAGAAAGCAGTAAAGATAATAAGAAATAGTTACCTAGGAGTAGATTCAACCTTAGCATATGTACCTTATACATCTTATACAGGCTATTCATGGGACTCTTCAAAATCAAGTATAAATAATGGATATGGAGTAAACGCATGGAATGATGCTGATTTAATGAAAGAATTAAATGGATATTATTTAGATACAAATCTAATAACAAATCAATTATGGTATAGCGGAAGTAATAATACTCAAAATGCAACGTTTAAATATACCCAAACAATAAGTGATAAATATCAACAATATATAATGAATGCAAGATGGTATCTCGGAGGATATAAAAGTACTAAGGTAAGTGCTGCAAATGGGTATTCATGTGAAAGAAATAATACATACAAAACAATACCAGGGAAAACATGTATAAGTGAAACAAATTGCAATGACAATGTAGTTAGAGAAGATTACTGGGATGGCAAAATTGCTCTTCCATATCCAAGTGATTTTGGATTTGCAGCAAAAGATAATGAAAGTAATAATTGCTCAAGTAATATGGGTTCTTCTAGTGGTTCTAATTGTTTAAAAACATATAACTGGATGAGTAAAGATACAGGTGAATGGACTATAAGTCTTTTTGAGATTTCCAATTCAGCTTCTTTAGTATCATCATGGGAATTTTACAGTTTATTCGGTGATTATCTCAGTAACAGCAGCGCCTTCAACCCTCGTGCCGTCCGTCCTACCCTCTATCTAACCTCTAACACTTTTATCACAGGTGGTACTGGTACTTCTTCTAACCCTTATCAAATATCTCTTTCTTAACAACTCTACCATTTATTATTATTACTATTAATATATCTATTATTTCTGATATTATTAATGAATATATTCCTATTTTAAAATAACATAATATAGACATACTTATTAGTTTTATTATTATACTTATTGTTGTTGTTTTCATTATTGTTTTAGTTTTATTATATACTGTTAGAATTATTGATAATGGTATTTCTAAATAATATAGTATAAAAAAGGGCGATAAAAATTTTATATAATTATATCCTTTAGTTGTATTAAATACTATTTTAAGTATTATATCTGAGTTAAAGTATAAGAATATGTTTGATATTAGTCCATAAGTTAAAGAAAATATTAATACTTTGTTAAATATTTTCTTTACTTTTTTTATATTATTAATATTTTTTGATAATTCTGGTAATAGGGATGTTCCTATTGCGTTTAGTAGGAATGTTGGAACAATTAATAAACCTATAACGTATGTATTATATATTGTATATTCGTTTATTATGTATGTATTAGAATAACCGTTTTTAAGTAATAAGTTAGTTAAGATTATTGGTTCTAAGAAATAACCTATGTTTCCAATTATTCTGGATGATGTTGATGGTATACCTATACTTAATACTTCTTTTATGGTAGTTATATCTGGTTTTAATTCTTCTTTTTTTATTGTGAAGTTTTTAGGTAGATAGAATAGGAACACTATTATTGATATGGTTTCTGATATTATTGATATTAGTATGTAACCGGTAACTGCAAATATGGTTCCGTATTTTATTATTTTAGGTAATATGATTAATACTATAAATAGTTTAAATAATTGTTCTATTATATTGGATATGGTGTGAGGTAGCATTTGTTGTTTTCCGAAAAAGTATCCTCTTAGTATAGATGCTATGGATATAAACGGTAGTACTAGTGATATTGCTATTAAGGGGTAATATGTGTCTTTATTGTTTAATAGATTATAACTTAGGAATTTAGCGCTAAATAGTATTATTATAATTAATAATAGATTAAGTAATATTGATATTGGAATAATAGATGAGGTTATGTTTTTACCACTTTTTTCTCCTTTGGCAATTATATTTGATATTGCGGTTGGGAATCCTAGTTGGGTTATGGTAATAAGTAGGCTATATGTAGGCATAATTAGGGAATATATTTGAATTCCATCTCCTATGTTTCTGGTAAAATATATTTTTATAATAAAACTTAATAACTTAGTTATTATTCCTCCTATTAGTAATATTAAAGTACTTTTTATAAATTTATTTTTCATATTTAATTATATGAGTTATTTATTATTTTAATTAGTTTTGATATAATTAGATTGAGGTTATTAGTATGGAAGAATTTAAATTTAAATCTTTAGAGGAGTTGTATAAGAAGTTATTACCGGCTTTTAGGGTTAAAATAAATGATTTAAGAAGAAATAATATTACTACAGTTAGTAATGAAGATATATGGAATTATTTAAAGGATACGACTTGGATTAGGAAAGAGAATTTAACTTTAGGTGAGATGGTTAATGATATAATAACGTTATCGGAGATAGATATAACTAATTATATTATTTCTAAGAAATAAAGGGATGATAGGAATGTTTGATAAGATAATTAATAAGTTAATTGAGAATGATATTGATAGTAAGAAGTTAGATGTAGTTAATAAGGCTTATAATTTGGTTAAGGATATAAGCGATGATGAGCATTATTTAAGGGTTGCGTTAATTGTATCGGAACTTAATAGTGATGAGGTTATGATTATTGCTTCTTTGCTTCATGATGCTTATGCTAAGGGGAAAATAAGTTATGAGGTAATTGATGAGGAGTTTGGAAATAATATAGCTTATTTGGTAGATAATTTAATTAAGTTAAGAAAGATTAAATTGAATGATTATAATGAATCTTCTTCGGTTTATATGAGGAAAGTATTGGTTGGAATAAGTGAGGATGTTAGGGTAATAATTATTAAACTTGCTGATAGGTTGGATGAAATGCAGAATAAGGAATTTAGTGAGGATGAGAAGAAACAAATTACAAATGAAACTATGAATGTATTGATTCCTATTGCTCATAGGTTGGGTATTAATAGTATTAAGTCTAAGTTAGAGGATATTTGTTTAAGATATAGTAAACCTGATGTATATAATGAGATATTGGAGAAGTTAAGTGGTACTAGGAGGGAACTTGCTGAATCGTTAGAGGATATGCAGAATGAACTTATTGAGATATTAACTGAACATGGTATTAATTTTCATATTAAATCAAGGGTTAAGAGTGTTTATAGTATATATAATAAATTATCTACGGGAAGAAAATGGAGTGATATTTATGATATTCTTGCTTTAAGAATAATATTGGATACTCCTGAGGATTGTTATTTGGTTATTGGTTTAATACATGCTAAATATAGACCTATTCCTAAGAGGTTTAAGGATTATATTGCTATGCCTAAGGAGAATATGTATCAGAGTTTACATACTAGTGTGTTTGGGGTTGATGGTCATATATTTGAAATTCAACTTAGAACTCATGAGATGGATGATATTGCTGAGCATGGTATTGCTTCTCATTGGTCGTATAAGGAACATTCTGATGGTACTGTTAAGAATTTAATGGAACAGAAGTTAGAGATATTTAGAAATACGATTGAACTTGCTGCTAGTGATGCTAGTGAAGAGTTATTTGAACAGAATATGGAGATGGAATTGTTATCTAAGCAGATTTATGTTTTTACTCCGAAAGGGGATGTAATGGAACTTCCTATTGGTTCTACTCCTATTGATTTTGCTTATAGGATTCATTCTGATATTGGGGATCATATGGTTAGTGCGATTGTGAATGATAATATTGTTCCTTTGGATTATGAGCTTAATGATAATGATATTATTAAGATTAATACTAGCAGTGTTGCTAAACCTAATATTGATTGGCTTAAGTTTGTTAAGACTAGTCAGGCTAAGAATAAGATTAAAGCGTATTTTAGTAAACAGGATAGGGATAGATATATAGAGGAAGGTAAAAATCTTTTGGAAAAGGAGTTAAGGAAACAAAAAATTAATATTTCTTCTTTTTATGATGATTGTTTGGATAAGATATTTAAGATTACTAAGTTAAAGGATATTGATGATTTGTATTTAAGTATTGGTTCTTTAAGATATACTCCTTATTATATTATTAATTTAATTAAGGATGATAAGGTTTCTAGTTCTGATATTATGCTTGAGAGGGTAAATAGAACGGTTAGTGTTAAAGAAAGTTATAAGAATGATATAATTGTTTCTGGTACTGATAATATAAAGGTTTCTTTAGCTAGGTGTTGTAATCCGGTTCCTGGTGATAGTATTATTGGTTATATTACTAAGGGTGAAGGTGTTATTGTTCATAAGGTTAGTTGTAATAATTTAAAGAATATAAATAATAGGTTAATTGATGTAAAGTGGAATAATAATAATGATAGGTTATTTTATTCTAGGTTTAGAATTATTTCTAATACTTTGAATAATCATATATTGGATATTGTAACTAAAGCTAGTACTAGGAATATTATTATATCTAGTATTAATGAAATAAATGATAAGGAATCGGTATGTTATGATGTAACTGTTAAGGTTAGAAATAAAGAGGAGTTAGGTTTATTGATTGAAGATATAAGAATATTAGGGTTTGTTAAGGAGATAGTTAAATGAGGGTTGTAATTCAAAGGTGTAGGTATGGTTCTGTTAAGGTTGATGGTAGGTTAATAAATGAAATTAATAATGGGTTTGTTATATTGGTTGGTTTTAATATAGATGATACTGAAGAGGATATGAAATATATTGTAAAGAAGGTATTAAATTTAAGGGTTTTTGATGATGATAATGGTGTAATGAATAGAAGTATAATGGATGTAGATGGGGAAATATTATCAATAAGTCAATTTACTTTACAGGCTAGGACAAAGGATGGGAATAGGCCTAGTTATAGTGACGCTATGAAGGGGGATGAGGCTATTAAATTGTATGAAGAGTTTAATAGAAGATTAAATGAGTGTGTTAAGACGTATGGTGGCGTGTTTGGAGCAGATATGTTAGTTAATATTCAGAATGATGGTCCTATAACTATAGTAATAGATAGTAAAAATAAATAAGATGTGTTTGGGGATAAGTTAAATTTATTTTAACTTATTTTCTTGTTGTACTAGAATTTAAATATATTTTAAGTTATAATGTAAAGAGTAAGGAAAGTGATTAAGATTATGGATTTATCTAAATATGGTATAGATGGTGATAATAAGATATTGGCTATTGCGTTAACTCATACTAGTTATGCTAATGAACATAATGTTGAGTCATATGAGAGATTGGAATATTTAGGGGATGCTGTTCTTGAACTTGTTATTTCTGATTATTTATATAAAAATACTAAGTTAAGTGAAGGTCAGATGAGTAAGAAGAGGTCTATGTATGTTTGTGAAGAGGCTTTGGATGCTTATGCTGAGGAGATTAATTTATCTGAACATATTAAGATTGGTAATGGTTTGCATTTTATTAATCAAAGTATTACTGCTGATGTTTTTGAGGCTATTATTGCTACTATTTATTTAAATAATGGTCTTAATAAGGCTAAGGAGTTTATTTATGATATTATTATTCCTAAGATTGAAGAGGGATGTATTTATTTGAGTGATTATAAATCATATTTACAGGAGTTGGTTCAAACTAATCAAAAGACTATTGAATATATAGTTATTAGAGAAGAAGGACCTGCTCATAAAAAGACTTTTGAGATAGAAGTACATATTGATGGAATTAATTATGGTAGGGGTATTGGTAGGAGTAAGAAAGAAGCTGAGCAGAATGCGGCTAGGGATGCGATTAAGAAAAGTAGTGGTGGGAATAAATGAAATTATTAAGAATTAATATACATGGGTTTAAATCTTTTGCTGATAAGATTACTTTAGATATTAAAGATGGTATAACTGGTATTGTTGGACCTAATGGTTCTGGTAAAAGTAATATTGTTGATGCGATTAAATGGGTTTTAGGGGAACAGTCTTTAAAAGATATTAGGGGAAATAATTCTTCTGATTTTATTTTTAATGGTAGTAAGTCTAGAAGCCCTTTAACAAGGGCTTGGGTTTCTTTGGTGTTTGATAATAGTGATCATTATTTAAAAAGTGATTTAAGTGAGATTGAAATTAAAAGGGTTGTTTATTCTACTGGGGAGAATGAGTATTTTATTAATAATGCTTCTTGTAGATTAAAGGATATAACTAATCTTTTTTTGGATAGTGGTACTAATGTTAATTCTTTATCTATTATTTCTCAAGGTAAGATTGGTGATATTATTGATGGTAAACCTGAGGATAAAAGAAAGATAATTGAGGAGGCTGCTGGGGTTTTACAGTATAAGAAGAGAAAAGAGGATGCTTTAAGGAAGTTAGATAAAACTAATGATAATTTGGATAAGATTAATCTTATTATTAATGAGCTTAGTGTTAATTTGGAGCCTTTGAGGGAACAGATGGAGGTTGCTAAGAAGTATTTAGGGTATAAAGAGGAGCTTAAGAATACTGAAATTGGTTTGCTTGCTTATGATATTACTGAGATTAATAATTCTTATAAGGAACATAAGGATAAGCTTGATAAGTTGTCTAATGAGTTAATGGTTAATCAGAATAATAATTTAGTTGATTCTTCTAAGATAGATAGTTTGAAGCTTAGTTTATTGAAGTTAGAGGAAGAGATATCTAATAAGAGTGATGAATTATTTAAGGTAACTAAGGAGTTATCTAATTTGGCTAGTGAAAAGCAAATAATGGCTGAGAGAGAAAAGTATGAGGTTGATGATATTAAATTACAAAATAATTTGGTTAGTCTGAAGGAAAGTGAGTTAAAATTAAGGAATAATATTAATAAGATTAAAGAAGAGATATTGGTTGAATCTGATAGGTTAAATAAATTAAATGATAGGTATAAAGAATTAAGTAATGAGTATAGGAATGAGAATGTTAAGAAGAATTTACTTCTTAATGAGTTGGGTTCTTTGAATAGGGAGGAAATGCGTTTAAAGAGTGAGATTGAGATATTAGAGAATAATGCTTTGAATGATAATAAGTTGCCTTATTCGGTTAAGAATATTTTAAATAATCATAGGTTAAATGGGATTCATAATATATTAGGTAAGGTTATTGAAACTGAGGAAAGGTATAGTACGGCGATTGATATTAGTTTGGGATATAATTCTAATGTTATTATTACTGATAATGATATTAATGCTAGGGAGGCTATTTATTATTTAAAACAAAATAATTTGGGTAGAGCTACGTTTTATCCTTTAAATATTATTAAACCTAAGAGGGTTGATGATGCTACTATGAAGAAGTTAGAGGTTGTTCCTTGTTTTATAGGTATTGCATCTGATTTGGTTAAGTATAATCCAATATATAAGAATATTATAATGAATACTTTGGGTACTACTGTTGTTGTTGATAATTTAGCTAACGCTAGTAATGTTGGTAAGTTAATTAATCATTATTATAAGATTGTTACTTTGGATGGTGATGTTATTAATGCTGGTGGTTCTATGACTGGTGGTAATGGTAAGAATAGTAATAATATTATAAGTAGTAAGTTTGAACTTGAAAGTAAGATTAAGTTATTAGATAGTAAGGTTAATGAGATTAAGTTAAAGGAAGAAGAGATTAATGAGCATGATAGGGATTTAACTATCTTAGAGAAGAAGGTATTTGATAGTGGTAATGAGGTTAATAGTTTAAAGGAAGTATTAAATAGAAAAAATAATGAATTGGAAAGTTATAATAATAATTTAATTAGTGTTAGTAATGAAATTAATGGTATTAATGGGTTGCTTAATAATGATATTAGTAGTAAGTTAGAGGAAATATTAAATGAGTATTATAGGGTAAGTTCTGATAAAGAGAATTTAGAGATAAGAATAAATGAATTAAAGTTAAATAAGAATGATATTCAAAGTGAAATTAATGAGTTAGAGATTAATAATAAGAAACAAAATAGTGAATATAATAAGATGATTAATGAGGTAAGGAGTTTAGATGTTATAGTTAGTAAAGAGGAAGGTAAGTTGGATTCTTATTTGCTTAGATTGAGTGAAGAATATGGTATGACTTATGATAGGGCTAAGGAATATAGTTTAGATTGTGATGTAAGTGATGCTAGAGTTAAGGTTAATAGTTTGAAGAGGGATATAAAGAATTTAGGAGAGGTTAATACTGGTTCGATAAGTGAGTATGAAAGAGTAAGTACTAGGTATGAATTTTTGAGTAAACAGCAAAATGATTTGAATAGTTCAATTAATGATTTGTTATCTATAATAAATGAGTTAGATGATACTATGAAGGATAGGTTAACTAGTACGTTTGAATTATTAAATAATGAATTTTGTAAGGTATTTAAAAAGTTGTTTAGAGGTGGAGAAGGAAAGTTAGTTTTGACTGATCCTAGTAATATATTAACTACTGGATTAGAGATAAAGGCTTGTCCTCCTGGAAAGGAGATAAAGAGTTTAAAAACTTTGTCTGGTGGTGAGGCTACGCTTACTGCAATTGCGCTTTTGTTTGCAACTATTAATATTAGAACGGTTCCTTTTTGTATTTTGGATGAGGCTGAGGCTGCTTTAGATGAGGCTAATGTTGATGTGTTTGGAAATTATTTAAAGGAATATAAGGATAAGACTCAGTTTATTGTTATTACTCATAAGAAGAGAACTATGGAGTATGCTGGTAGTTTATATGGTATAACAATGCAGGAATCTGGGGTATCTAAGTTGGTAAGTGTTAAATTAGATTAGAAAATTAATAAACTTGTATTTAATTACAAGTTTTTTTGTGGTAAAATTATAATAGTAGGTGGAATATGAAAAAGATGAGTAAGAAAATGGATTTGTTTTTGTTACTATTGATGGCTATACTTACTATAGTTGGGCTTGTAAGTGTTTTTAGTGCATCGTCTGATACTGCTGTTTTGTATTATAAGTATTCTCCAACTTATTTTTTTAAGAAGCAATTGTTTTTTGCTGTAGTTATATGGTTATTTGGAATGTTTTTTGTTATTTGGTTTCCAACTAAGAAGTATAGGAGTATGTATATTTATTTATTGTATTTTTTAGGTATAATTGTTTTACTTGCTGTAACTATGGTTAAAGGTGTTGTTACTAATAGTGCTAGGTCATGGCTTAGTATAGGTCCTATAACGATTCAACCTAGTGAGTTTTTTAAATCTGCTCTTATAATATTTTTGGGATGTTATTATGAGAAAATAATTCAAAAGAAAAAGTATAATTATATTTATTTATTGTTGCCTATTTTTTTATCAATATTACCTGTATTGTTAATATATAAACAACCTGATTTAGGTACTGCTTTAATTGTGTTGGGTATTTTGGGATTGGTTATATTATTTTTACCTATTAATAATAAGAAGATGAATTATATTAAAATTGGAGGTATTTTATCTGTATTAGTTGTGTTTTTATCTTTGTTTTTGTTTTCTGATGTATTATTAACTAAGGAACAACAGGATAGGTTACATTTTAAGAATCCTTGTACTAGATATACTGAGAAAACTGGGTATCAGGTGTGTAATGGGTTTATTGCAATAAGTAATGGTGGATTAATTGGAAGTGGGTTAGGTAATTCAACGCAAAAGCATTTGTATTTACCTGAGGCGTATACTGATTTTATTTTTCCAGTTATAATTGAGGAAATTGGGGTAATAGGTGGAGGAGTTATTATATTATTATTTATATTATTGTTGTTTAGGTTGTTAAAAATTGCTAAGGAATCTTATACTATAAGGGGATCTATTATAGCTTATGGAACGTTTTCTTATATTATATTACATTTATTAGTTAATTTTTTAGGTATAACTGCTTTAATTCCTTTGACAGGGGTACCGGTACCGTTTTTAAGTTATGGTGGTTCATTTTTGATTAATTTATTGTTATTGTTATTTATTAATGAAAGAACTGCAATTGAGAATAAACAGAATAAAGAGAAAGAATTATTAAGGAGGATATAGTTTATGAATAAGAAAGGATTAACTTTGGTAGAATTAGTTTCTTGTATTTCTATTATTTCAATAGTTATTATATTGTTGTTTCAGTTGGTAATAACAATGCAAAATTCTCAGAATAGTAAGGAGGATATTAATAAGACTAATTTAACTATAGCGATGATAGCTAGAGAGGTTCAGAAGGATATGGAATCGTTTGGGCTTGCTGATACTCCAACAACTAATTGTAATTTATCTGCTTATGGTGATGATAGAAATCAGATTTTACCTACTAATGTATTAAATAGTATTAATCCATATTATTGTATTAAGATAGTTTATAATCAAGATGATGTTAAGAATAATGAGGCTTATATATTATATTATCAAAATAAAGGTAAAGGGTTTTTGGCTTATAAAAGAGGTAAAGGTAATGTAATGGAGATGCAGGTTGTAAGAGAGATATCTAAATTACCTAGTGCAAATAGGGATGTGGTAATATCTAAGGTTGTTAATAGTAGTAATATTAGTTCTTTGAAAATGGATTTACCTATTGGAAATTCAAGTGATGATTATAATTTATCAATAAGATATATTGATAATAATGATTTGGTAGATAGTAATGAGCATTTTGTTAGTATAAGTGGTAGTGATGGGGTAACGAATATTAAAGGAAGTGGAAAGTATCAAGAGGGAGATATTGTTAATGTAAGTTTTGATTATGATAGTAATGCTTATACGTTGGAGAGTGTAGGGTGTTCTTCGACTATAAGTTGTAGTGCTAGTACTAGTTTTAGTTTTACTATGCCGAGTAGTAATGTAATTATAAATATAGTGTTGAAAGAAAAGGAAACAGTAGTTAGTAATAAGTTAATAGATTATATAAAAGAGTTAGATAGAACAGAGAATGGGTTGATAGAAGATAGTTATGGAAATTTAAGGTATGTAGATGGTCCTAATAATTATATAGATTTTAATGGAGAAACATGGAGAATAATTGGGGTGTTTGATGAAGGAGTTAAGATAATAAAAGAAGAGAGTATTGGAGAATATGCTTGGGATACATCTAGTATAAATAACTGGGAAACATCAAGTTTAAAAATATATTTAAATGAAGATTATTACAATAGTTTAACAACAACAGCAAAGAATCAAATTGCGGAAGTAACATGGTATTTAGGAGGTGCTAGTGCAACTGCTGTAAGTGCTTCAAATATGTATGATTATGAAAGAGGTGCAAAAGTTTATACTGGAGATGATATAACAAGAAATACTACATGGACGGGGAAAATTGCTTTAATGTATCCTTCAGATTGGGGATATGCAAGTAATGTTTCAGCATGTAAGACTAACTTATATAAATGTAATGATTCTGGAGCCCAAACGAATAATTGGTTATTTACTAGTCAAAAATCTGGAAGTATAGAGAGTAATTATTATGAATGGTTTTTAACACCTATTTCAGCTTATTCAAATTTTGCAATTATTGCAAGTAAGACTGGTGAGGTATTTTATGGTGGTGATGTAAGTGATGCTAGTGATATACGTCCAACCTTGTACCTTAAATCAGATGTAATAAGAACTGGTGGATATGGTACTAGTGGAAGTCATTTTCAAATAAGTATATAAAAAACTCTATTGAATTAGAGTATGAAATATGATATTATGAATATGTAAGTAATAACTTACATAAAATAAAAAAGGGAAGTTACTTAACATTCTAACGTTGAGTGCTTGCCACAAATTGTTTGTTTTAAGCACTTAATCTATTGAATTAGATTGAGTGCTATTTATTTTTATATTACTTTCTTTACTAAAGTAAAAAGTAAAGCAAATAATAAGAAGATTATAAGAATTAATGAAAAAATCAATAAATCTTTTTTAGTTATCCTCATAGTATCAGCCTCCTTTCACTGGAAAGGCGGCTGCACGAGGGCTGTTAAATAATTCCCTTAGGTATTAGTATAAC
>CAZTEJ010000029.1:0-11964 GCA_964612605.1 uncultured Clostridium sp.
ACAACTTCTCCTAGTGTATCAGCAACCTCGCACATCTAAACCAGTCAAACTTAAGTTATTATACCTGATAATCCCTATTAATTCAAGCATTTTTTGACATTTATTCTCAAATTTTTTAAATTTTATTCCCATAAAAAAACAAAGTCATAATTTTACTTTGTTTCCTCCTCTTTTTCTTTATTATTATCTTTACTTTTATTACTCTTAAGAACTACTTCCTCTAACTTCTTCTTACTCCTACTTAAAACTATTACAACAATAGTTAATAATGCACTTCCAACACCTAATAATATAGAAATTAACTTATATACATCATTATTACTAATTAATTCATTATAATCATCAATATTAAAGAAACTTATCGTATTATTCCTACTCTCATACAAATAAAAATCCTCTATACCAGTAGATACATTAATACCAGATATAACATAATAAGAACTATTCTTAGTTAACCTATAACCATCAACACTTACATCATTAATAACAATTTCCTCTTTACTTAAATCAAGATTAACCTCCCTATTAGTTAAATAAATCTTAAAATCATTATTACCAACCTCATTATACAAAGAAACACTATTAGACTTACTATCATAAATATAAAATCCCTCTTTATCATTACATCTTAAATAAATTAAAGTTAAAGAAAGCATCTCACTTTGTAAACAAGGAATATCCTCATCATTAAATTTAATACTAGATATAGAAAAACCAGCTGGAACACTTTCAGGTAATTTTCTTAATATAGTATACTCACCATTACTAAAACTATAATTAATAGGATCAGCCTCAGGAACAATTACCTTTAAAGAATAAGTCTTAGAACTACTATTCTCAGCAGTAACAACAATATTAAACTCATTAGTCCCCTCATTAACCTCATAAGTACCAATCCCACTTACCTTAGCCTTACTATCACTTAAACTAGCATCTATATTAATCTCCTTAGTAGAATTTAAAACATTTACAGTATACTCCAAAATATTCTTATCAAAACTAGGATTCAAACTAAAACCATCAACACTTAAAGATTTTAAATTATTATCAGAAGAATAATTAACAACAACAGGTTCCTTAATATTAACAGTAATAGAACTAGAAGATAAACTAATATTAGATTCAGTATCCCAATCAATAAGCTTAGAATCCTCAACTGAAATCTTCGCACTTCCCTTAGCAATAGCCTTAAACTTATAAGTATAAGTCTTCGAACTAGTAGAACCATCACCATAAGCAACAACCCTCTGATCACCACTTATCAAACTAAGCTTAGACTTATCATAATTAATACCAAACTGCCAAGAACCAAGCTTACCACTAGATGACACGGTTACCTTAACCGTAAAAGTATTATTTAAAGTAATATTACTAGTACTAGTACTAGCCTTAATCGAACCACTAGCAGCATAAATATTAAACGGTAAAACCAATAAAATAAATAACAACAATCTTTTCTTCATAAATACCTCCTATTGTTCAATCCTACTAACACCTAAAATATGCTTTTGAATCTTAAGTAAATCAACAATATCAACAACCCCATCTCTATTAACATCAGAAGCTTCCCTATAACCATCACTTAACTTATTAACCCCTAAAATATCCTTCTGAACCTTTAACAAATCAACAATATCAATATTACCATCCCCATTATTATCACCATAGATAATTAAAGTATAATTCTTCTCACTATCACTCTTTAACTTCAAACTCATTCCAGTAGACAAAACTTTATTCTCACTAACACTTACAGAAGTATCAGGATAACTAGATACAATCTGATTAATCAAACTAGTCGCATCAGTTTGATAATCAAGACCACTTAAATAATTATTCTTAATATTAAACTGTAACTTAGATAAAATCTCATCCGGACTATATAAAACCCTATCCTGTCTATAAACACTAACTTCATAAGACTTACTACTACCAGAAGCACTAACAACAGTTAAAGTTATTATAGTAACATCATCACTTAATTCATAATCACCCGTACCACTAACCTTAGCTAAACAATTAGTCGCATTCGCACTAACACTAACAGAAGTAACATCACTACTCAAATTACAAGTATAACTAGTCGCACTACTTGTAAAAGAAGGCATCAAATTACAACCACTTACACTCAAACTAGCTAAAGTATTATCCTCATTATAATTAACATCCAAAGAAGTAGACAAAGGCATATCACCTTCAAACACAGGAATAGAAAACAAAAAACTAGTATCAATCAAACCATTATCATAATAACTCTTATAAGCACTATAACTTTCCGAATAAGGAGCCCTAACATTCTGTTGATACTGAGTACTATAATAAGTATCACCAGCCAAATCAAACTTCTGCAAATAAATAGTACTCTGATAATACTTAGTAACATAATTACTTAAAATATTACCACCACCAATAATAGCAGCATAAGGACTATTCCAATTCTTATTCTTAGCATAAAGAAGACCAGAATTAATTATATCTTGATCAGTCTTACCAGTTGCACCAACATTAAAGAAATTATAATAACCAGGATAAGAACTATTATCACCACTAGATAAAGCCGAACCCTTACTACCTTGCTCCTGAATAACCCTAGCAGCCAAATGAACAGAACTAACCCCATTAACCTTACCAGATTCCCTAAACGTCTTAGCATAACTAATCTCAACCTTCTCATCATTATCATCATAATAATAACAAACACCTTCCATAAAAGTACCATTAAGAATAGTTTGAATTAACTCCTCAGTATGAATATCCTCCTTAAACGCTAATTCCTCAAACATAAAAACATGACCATCATTAAGAAAATTCCTAGGATCCAAATAAAAACTTACAGTTTGCTTACTAGCAGCATACCATCCACCCTCAAAAGTAATCCAATTACCATCAGCATAAGCACCATCCTCAGTACTTCTTAAAGAAGTATTACTACCATCAATCAAATTCATATTAACATACTTAGTTTCCCCAGCAACAACCTCATCAAAACTAGCATTAACCTTATACGGAGTAAATTCCCAATTAGGATGAACAGTCTTAAGAATAGCTAATTTCTCAGCATAACTCCTTGGAAAACCAACCTTAACATAATCTTCAATCAAAGAATCACTAATAACAAACTCCTCTTTCTTAACATAATCCTTACTCGAAGAACCTTTAGAAACATATCCCTCATAAATAAATCCACTATATTGAAATTTAATCTTATAAAAATTATTCTCTTCCCCAATAATTTCAAATGTTTCAGGATAAGATAAATACATCCCCTTATTAGTATCACTTCTTAATACACTACAACTAGTACTAGCACAACTTCTTACAGTTAAATCATTTACCCCTTTTAAAATAGTTCCTTTAACATAAGTACTATCAGCATAAACATTTATACACAAAGAAATAACAACAAATAATAAATACTTTATATATTTCATATTACTTCACCATCTTCACATAAATTATACCACAAAAAAATAATCCATAAAGGATTATTTACAACATTATACATTTAATATACACCTATAACTTTTCAAGTACCTTATGATTCTTCTCAATACACCTAATCAAATCATCCCTATCATACTTAGAAAAAATATTAACAAGCTTATCCGGATTCATTAGAAGCATACTTAAATGATTAACAACAACCTCATGCTCATTCTTAAGATTTAACTCCCTAATAATTTCATAATTCTCCTTAACAACCATAGGAAACAATTCAAGCAATTCTTTTAAACTTAAAGAAACATTACTAATTTCTTCTTCACTTAAACCAATATCTTTCAAATAATTCATTACTTATTACCTCCCATATCATTTAAATGTTTAGCCTTAATAATAATATCAGTAATATTACCCCCACTAACATCCTTACCATAACTACTAATCGCATCATTAATATCCATTAAAGAAACATTAGATAAAGCATTAAGAACCAAAGAAACATTATGAGTACTTTGACCACTTACCAACAACTTAGAAATAACACTATCAAGTTCCGAAGCATCCATCTCAAATATCCTTGGATTATAATACAAACCATTACTATCAATATTATGCTTTTTTAAAATCTCAATAATCTTAGAAAAACCAATCGGATTAAACATTTTCTTAATATAGTCCTTATCATCATCACTAAACCTATTAAAATCTAACTTATTAGTAATAAAGAAATTATTAACAATATCATCATTACTACTACCTTTATCATAAGAAGGCTTATAATCATTACCAAAAATATCAGACTCTTCCTCACCAACATCATTAGAACTATCAACAATCTCATCTAAGAAAGAATACTTATCAAATATATTCGTATTATCAACACCAGTAAACAAATCATTATCTACATCACTACCAATATCAATATCCTCACTAGAACCATTTCCAAAAACATTCTCATACTCAGCATCAATAGATTCACTCAAAGCCTTAAAATCAATATTCTTATCAATATCCTTAGCAAACAACGAACTAATAGTATCATCAATATGTTCTTCCTCTAAACTATCACTATCAATAACATCAGAAACAGGTACCATCTCATCAGACTCAACACTAAACTCAGGAATATTTACAACTTGATTATCTACATCATCAAATATATTATCATCACTGCTAACAACACTATCTACAACAGGTTCAACAGTATCATCCTTATCAATAGATTCAATCTCTTCAAATATAGGACTATCTATAGCAGCCTCATCCATAACCGGAACCTCATAACTAACCTCAACATCCTTAGAAGGAATATAAACAAGAGAATCAACATTATTAATAGAATACTCAATAATCTTACCAAATTCCTGTCTATAATACTCTAAAGCAACACTCAAATTATCTAAGCTATCCTTCTTCTCTTTCTTATCCTTTTTTAAATTAATAAGCAATTCCTTAATAGTTCTAGCCCTATCAGTTAATTCATTAATTTTTTGAGCCTGCTTAGAAACCTCAATCTGCTTAGAAACAATTTTATTATTAATCTCCTTAGTTCCAACCTCAACAATAGCATCTAAACCCTTATTACCATAATTTTCCTTCAAACTATTTAAATCACTTTCCAACTCAGAAATTTCAGACTCTATCTTAGTAATATTCTCTTTATATTCATCAACACTTACTTTATAACCCTTAGCCTCTTCTATTTTAGAATCAATATTAGATTGAACAACTTCTAAATCAGAAGTAAGATCATTTACCTCTGTACTTATCTCCTCAATAATTTCATTTAATTTACTATTAACTTGATTAACTAATTCTACCATAGCTACCAACCACCTTATTCTAAAAATAGTATACCATAACATCAAAATAAAAAACAAGTTCAACCTACACTATTTACATACGATTTATACCAAAATAAATCAATTACCTATATTATTACTTTATCTTAACTAAATAATAAGACAAAGTACCAATAACAATACCAATAGAATCAATCAAAACATCAACTACCTGTCCACTTCTTCCCGGAACAAACAATTGATGAAACTCATCACTACACGAATACAATATACACAACAACAAAACAATCCAATAATCCTTAATATTATAATTATATAAAACATTATACATAAGTATCGCTAAAATAATATACTCAGAAATATGAGCAAACTTCCTAACAATAAAAGACAAATTCTCAATAATAATAGTCCTATCTAATTCAGAAGTACTATTATTAGTAATATTATCCCTAATCTCAATAAAAGTAGTAATAACCCTAGAACTAGTTTCAGTAGAATCCTTACCAGGAGAATTAGAAAACAAAAATATAACTAACATCCAACCTATTAATAATACAATACTTAAAAACTTCTTCATAAAAACACCATTCCCTCTAACAAAAATAATTATAACACTTCTAAAAAATAATAAAATTTAATAACATATCACTTTACAAAACTTTACAAATAAAAATACCACTACTTGGTATTTTTATTCTTTAAATTCTTTAACCTCTCAAGATAATCATCCCTATTAATATTCTTACCCTCATAATCATTAACATTACTATTAGAATTAATACTCTTTAACTTATTAAAATTATCCTGATAATCTTTCTTCTTAAGAACAGATCTTATATTATCAATTTTAATATCACCAGAAGACTTAGAATCCTTAGATTCAACCTTATCAGAAACATTCTTAGTAGAAAGAAGCTTAATCAACTTCATAACATCATAAACAATAACACCCATAGCAGGCAACAAAACAACAAAAAACCAACCAGCCTTACTAGAAACAAAAAACTGAACCCTACCAAGTTGAGGAATCTTAAAAGCAACCTTACCAATAATATCCTCATACTTAGCAGTAGAAGAATCAGCAGTCGGATTATAATCACCCTTAGTAACATACTCATACTTACCATTAACAATTTTAATATCCTGAACCCTGTGAGTAACAAGAAGACCTTGACTAATACTACTAGTAGACGTAAAAGTAATAACATCACCAACCTTAATATCCTGAGGAGATTTAGGAGCAACATCAAAAACAACATCATAAACATGAATAGTAGGTTCCATACTACCAGAAATAATAGTATACATATTAATAGCAGGTTTTTGAGTAGGATCATTTTTATACTTCTGAGCAGCAACTACATAATAAACAAGAAAAGCACCAATTAAAACCAATAAAACAATAATCGCACTAGATATTACCTTACCAATATAATTTAATATTTTCTTATACTTATTAAATTTACTTTTACTATCAGAATCTTCAATCTTAAATTTATTAAATATATTTTTTATAGCAATATTCATATTTATAATCCTACTTTCTATTCTATTAAAATTATATAATAACAATTAAAAAAATACAACTAAAAAAAGCCTGAGTTAGGCTTTTAATTTGTAACTTTATTATTTAGCTATATTCTGAGATTCATCTTGATTTACTTTAAAATATGCTCTTAATTCAGCACCCTTGTTATCATCTTGTGCTACACCAGTATCTTTAAAGTATAAAGTTAATTTAAATCCAATAGTAACCTCAGACTTATTAGCAGCAAAACTTCCTTTTGCAACAGTTAATGTATTTTGTCCAGTAGTTAACATACCAGCAGATTCAATTGAATCTATAGTAGCATCAGCAGATGTTTGAGTTTGCTCAAATGTATAAGTAATACCACCATTACCAGAAGGAGTTCCTTCAGTTTTTTCAGCTGTAAACCCATTATTATAAACTAAATCAATTGTAAATGGCATTTTTAAATCTTGAGTAGTATTAGTTCCAGTAAGAGTAAATGTTTTTTCAGCAATTGCCTCTTCTTTTGGTTGGAAATCATCTACAGTAATACCATTATCGCCATCAGTAAACTTAATCTTCATTGTACCAGCTTGAACTTGAACAGTTGAAGCTTCAGCTTTGTTACTAGTTGCAGTGAAGTATGCAAATGTAGCACCAACAACAGCAACCAATAAAGTTGCAACAGCAATTACAATCAATAAAGCTGTATTTTGTTTATTTGTTTCCATTTCTTCCTCCTTTTATATTTTCTTAGTCTGTTAAAGTTCCAGACATTTTTAATCTTACAGTACGTGAAGTACCATTATTTTGATTTCTAGTAGCGTCTTCAACATAATATACTTTTAAATCATAAATTATATCTCCACCGTTTTTATGAGGTCTTGTTGCAGTAACAACATTATAAGTACCTGCTGCTGGAACAGTGGTCTTAGTTGAAGCAGTGTTTTCTGTTTCAGTATATCCTTCAACTGTTGTATATTTTGCAGAATATAAATTGCCATCTTCACTAGCAGAAGTTCTATTAGTAAATGTATACTTAATATCATCTTTATCTGTTGTAGATGATGCCCAATCATTTGTTTCAACAATAAGACTCCAATTAATAGTTTGAGTAGCATCAGATTCGTCGCCTTCAACTGTAAAACCTACGATTTGATGAGCCCAAGCATCAGTTCTTGGATAAATACCAGTTAATTCTAATTGTTCAGTTTCAACTTGTGTTACTGTAGCACCTTGATTTGCAGCCTTAATGTATACTGATGTAGGATTATCATTTCCTTCAATAATAGCAGCAAAGTATGCAAATGTAGCACCTGTTACAACAACCAATAATGTTGCTATACCTATTACTGTAAGTAATATGTTAGTACTTCTTCCTCCATTTTCGTTCATCTTTTATTTTCCTCCTTTACTATACTTAAATAATATCATTTAAAAGATTTAAATGCAACCATATTTTATCATTTTTTAATAAAAAAATTAGGACGCTTTTAAAACGTCCTATTTACGAAGAAGAAATTTTTGTTTTTAGTAGTGTGAGTTTGAGATTATATGATTTTATTTTATATCTTTTTTCTTCTTCACCTACATAATAATATTTATTTGTGAAAATATTATGAATTTTTATCAATATAAAAATAAAATTTACTCCCCTTATTCTTCCTACTCTCTACTCCATATTCAAAATTATGTTTCTCTAAAATATTCTTTACAATAGATAAACCTAACCCAGTCCCTACAACATTTCTCCTATGATTCTTTTCTTTCTTATAATACTTAGTCCATATTAAATTTAAATCCTTCTTACTTATCCCCTTACCACTATCTATTATCTCAACCTTATACCTGCTCTTTAACTCTAATATATTTATCTTTATAGTTAAATCCTCCCCAGTATAATTAATCGCATTATTTATTAAATTATATAAAACCTGATCAATCCTACTCCTATCAGCCCTTACCATCGCACTTTCAGGAATATCCAATTCAAACTTATAATTCTCAGTTTCTTTTATTATCTCATATCTCTTTAATATATCATTTAATTCCTCTATCAAATCATATTCCTCAACTACTATCTCATCCTCTTGATTCTCTAACCTAGATAAATTAAGAATATCATTAACTAAAATATTTAACCTATCAGCCTCCTCTATTATAACATTTAAATTCTCTTTCCTCTTCTCTTCATTACAATTATTAATATCCCTAGCCATCTCAGCATACGCTTTAATCATAGTTAAAGGAGTTTTTAAATCATGAGATACATTAGCCATTAAATCCTTCCTTAACTCATCAGTATTCTTAATCTCACTCCTAGCATAATTTAAAACCTCATTTAAATCATCAATCTCTTTAATACCATAATAATTAGTATCAGCCTCATAATCCCCCTTAGCCATCCCCTTAGCCTTACTAGTAATTTCCAAAATAGGTTTATTAATCATCTTAGATACAAAATAAGAAACAATTATAGATAACACTATTACTAATATAGTTATATATATCAACTGACCAGTTAATATATTACTAGTAGAATTAACATCCTCTAAAGTAGTATTAAGAATTATATAAGTATTATCACTATAAGCTATACCATACAATAAACTCTTACTCTTATCATTCGGATTCCTTATAGGTAACAACTTATTCTTATTCAACTGCTTTAAAGTCTGTTTAGCCTTAATAACAATATTAGAATTAGATTCCAATATACAATTCCTATTTAAAGTATTATAATCAATAACCTCATCATTAATAATTATTTCAATACAAATATTATTAGTATATGCTAGCTTCTCAAGCTCAGCCAAATTATTCGTCTTCTGAACCTCCTTAGCAATATTCTTAATCTCTTTAATCTGATACTCTTTATAAAAAATCTTTAAAAAACCAATTTGAAAAGTCCATAACAACAATAATATCGTAATAGAAAATATTATCAAATAAGTTAAAGTCTTTACAATTAAACTATCCCTCTTTATATTCAAATTTATAACCCACTTTCCTAACAGTCTTAATATTTTCCTTATACCTACCTAACTTACTCCTTAACAACTTAATATGAGCATCAATCGTTCTATCATTAGCCTCATAATCATAACCAAATAACTTATTAATAATATCCTCCCTAGTTAATACAATATTAACATTAGTTAAAAACAAATATAAAAGTTCAAACTGAGTATGAGTTAACTCAACCTCTTTATTATCAATACTTACCACCCTAGTCGTATTATTTAATTTAATACCATCTAATACAACAACATCTTCTTTAACATTCCTTTTAGTTACAGCCTTAATTCTAGCCATCAACTCCTTAGGACTAAAAGGTTTAGTTATATAATCATCAATACCAATATCAAACCCATTTAACTTATCCTCTTCCTCAGTTCTAGCCGATAACATTATAATCGGAATATCTTTAATCTCCTTTATCTCCTTAGAAGCCTTTATCCCATCCAATTTAGGCATCATAACATCCATAATAATTAAATCATAACTATTCTCATAAACCTTATCAACAGCCTCCTCTCCATTAGAAGCCTCATCAGTTTGATATCCATCAATTTGACAATACTCTTTTATTACATTCCTAATTAAATACTCATCATCAACAATTAATATTTTCAATACAATCACCCTTCTAATTAAATAATATTATAACAAATATATGAAAAAATAGTGAAAAAGATTAATTCTTCACTACATATTTTTCTTTATTTTTTTCCTTGCTCTACTTATAATCCTAGAAACCTCAGGTTGACTTACACCAATCAATTTAGAAATTTCATACTGAGATAACGGTTTAGAATCAAACCCACAATACATTTTTAATACTTTTTTCTGTTTCTCAGGTAATTTATCTAAAAGCTTTAATAAAATACTAATAATTTCTTTATCCATAAAATCTTTTTCTAAATTAATACTTTCATCCTCAATAATATCAGCATAATTAATTCTTATATTATCAACATAAATAACATCATCTAAACTAATACTATTAATTAATTTATTATACTTATTCATATACATTAAAATCTCATTATAAATACACTTAATAGCAAAAGTACTAAACTTACTATTCTTAGAAACATCATAATTATCAGCAGCCTTAATTAACCCAATAATACCAACCGAAATCAATTCCTCTTTTTCATAATTATTTGGAGCAAGTTTCTTATAAACAACAAATCCAACTAAAGCCAAATTATCCTCTATTAACCTATTTCTTACCTCTAAATCCATCATCTAATTTCCCCCTTAAAAAATTTGTTTTACTATACTATAAAACAAAATAAAAATCAAGTCATTGACTTGAAAACTATTTATCATATCCCTTAGTTACATAATTACCACATGATATATAAGCCTTATAATCATAAATCCCCATATTAGAAGTAGTTTTAACATAACCAACACAAGTATCATCATTAATAACCATATTAATAGAACTATCATAACTAATTAACTCAACACTATCTATAGTACCATTATTAGATAACAAACCAGGTTTTTCACCATAATAACCAATTGCAACCTGTTCTAATTTAGATTCTAATTCCTTATAATCCTTATTATTCTTTTTAAGATTTAAACCAATAACAGTTAAAGTTAAAGTAAGAAGAATAACTAAAAAACCACTTAATATCATATTCTTTTTCATAATACATCAACAACCTTTATTTCATTATTAAAAGATTCAACAATCTTATCATAATAATTATATATATAATAAATTGCAACCAATAACGCAAATATAAGTATCCCCATTAACAATAACATCATTCTAAAACCCCAACCATTTTTATTAATCTTCATAATCTATTACCTCTAACTAATTATATCAATAATAACATAAATAAGTAAATAAAAACTTTCCTTTCGGAAAGTTTAAATAGAATTAAACTAATTCAATAGTAGCTCCAGCTTCTTCTAATTTAGCCTTAATTTCATTAGCTTCATCAGCAGAAACATTTTCTTTAATATTTCCACCCTTATCAGCTAAACCTTTAGCTTCAACTAGACCTAAACCAGTAATTTCTCTTATAACCTTAATAACACCGATTTTAGCAGCTCCAGCATCTTTTAATACAACAGTCTTTGTAGAAGGTCCTTCTTCAACAGCAGCAGCAGGTGCAGCAGCAACAGCTACAGCTGATGGATCAACTCCAAATTCCTCCTTCATTGCATCAACTAATTCTTTAA
>CAZTEJ010000030.1:0-11595 GCA_964612605.1 uncultured Clostridium sp.
CTGTACCAACTGGCTTTAACCAATATTGATCTGATAATGATAATCCAAATGCTTTATCTAATAATTCACTAGGTGCTACTATATTTAATCTAAGTAAAAGCATATCTAATTTATCTCTCCATGATGGAATACCTCTTCCTTTAAACCATTCACTTAAGTTAGTTCTAAAAGGAGTGTCATTAATATCATCACTAATATAAAAACTTTTTAAAATATATGGAGCATAATCAATATTATATACTTCATAAATTTTATCAAAGAACTTTGAAACTTCATTAAATTCACAAGATAAAACTTCTGTATTTTTATTCATTAAAATACATTTCATAAGACTATTCATCTCCTTTGCTCTTCTATATAGTATTATATCATAAGATTGGTAATTCTCTTTAGTTTTTCTTTTGATTTTTCAACAATTAATTTTATCTATATTATTAGATAAAGAATTTATTAATATAAAAAAACACTATTATTCTGATAGTGCTAATTTATTACTTGTTTATATTACCAAAATCTTTTATGACTAGGTTTATATAAAACTAATTTTTCCCTTCAGCTTTATCTTTTTCATAAAGTGGATCACCTATAAATTCAAAACAAGTTTTTTTATGTTCGAAAAGTTGTATGTTATTCACATTTTATCTAGATTCATTGTGTGGTTATACCTTCCTACATTTTATATTATTTTAATAATTTTGTAAGTTCTATAATTCCAATTTGGATATCCTCTCCTAACTTTACAAAATCATTGTCTTTGTGTTCAATACATCTATAAGAAAAATAAATTAAATCTTCTTCAGTATATTTAAATATTATCTTTTTGATATCACTTAATTCAATAATCTTTTTATATTGATTTATTAAATCTATTAAATATTCATTGGCTTCATTCTTTAAGTTTTCATCAGTTGTAGTTTTTTCTATACATGATAATGAAGTAATTGTTTTTCTAAATAAATTTATAACTTCTGAACTCATAACTTTTCCTTTCTTGTCTTATATTATATAAATTTTCAAAATAAATTAATAATTTAGCAATTTATATAATTTCTCATTTTCATTTTTATTCTATATTATTATTTATTTTCCATTCTTTTATTATTTGTTCATAGTAATAATTTGACAATTCCAAATATTCTTTAAATAAGCCAAATCTTCTTAAATTATTATAGAATTTATCCATATAATCATAATTTCTAAGTGCATTAAATAAGGCTTGTCTTATTTCTTTGTCATTAATATTTCTTTTTACATATGATGTCATTATATCTTTATGATTTAGTTCTTTATAATTAGGAAGCATATAAATATTTAAATCTTCATAGTCTGGTATATTTAATTTTTTTATTTCTTCATCGGATAATTCACCATAGTTATCTGGAATATATTTTTTCATATAATCATATGGTTTAACTATGCTTTGAATATCTGATTTATAATACATAATTGTTCTTTCTTTTATAATTCTTAATATATCAGCTAAATTAGTTTTTTCGTATTCTTCTTTTACTGAATCAAAATTTATTTTAGATATAAAATTATTATCACTTAAGTCAAAATTACGATAATCAAATTCTTCTTCTTCCTCTTCATCATCAATATAAATTGTTGTTGAGTAACTTGAATAACCTAATGTATCTGTTTCATCTACTATTTGTTTTAATTCATAACTGCTAATATAATCAATTGCTCCTTTTCCAGCTCCATCTATTATTTTAGGATATTTATCATTCAAAGATATATCATTACTTTCAATAAAAGTAATAATAAATTCAATCTTACATTGATAATTATATTCCAAAATCATTATTTTATCTGTATTAAAATTAATTTCTTTTAATGTAACTCCCATAGCTGATTTATATTGATTATTATTAAATATTATATTGGCACTATCGTATGTATCATTGCTATGCGTAATTGTAAAGAATTCATTAGAATATAATTCAAATGATGTTAAAATAATATATACTAAATCTGCTAATGTATCACTGTTTTTTATTCCTATTTTACGCCATATTTTATTTTCTAGACCTTTTATTCCTATATTATATACTAATTCTTTTTCCATATCATAATCTCCTATCAATGTTGTTAATTTCATATTATTACAATTAATAAGCTTTTGTTTGCTTTTTAGTATAGTAAAATATAAAGAAATTTTTCAACATAATTATTATATCAATTATTTATGATTAACCAAGTTTTATATATTTTTTGATATCAATTTATAATTTAAAACTATCGAGATGTTTTCTCGATAGTACGTTATTTTTCTCCTACTACGGTTAAGGTTGTTCCTGATATACTTTGGGCGATTGTCATAAGTTCGGTTGCTGATAATTTATCACTTGATAGATAAAAATCAATATTGTTGCTGGTCCAATAGAGTGAATTTGATGATAGTGCTCCATATGTATCGCTTAGCATTAGTGGTTCTCCATATACTGGTATTATCTCAAATTCTTCTTTTATGGTTGCTTTTTCTTCTACTAGTGTGAATGGTGAATCTCCTGTAAATGTTAAGATAATCCTGTTACCTTCATCTGTTGTTACTGTATCTTTTGTGTTAAGGTATGTGTTTGTTGGTAAATAAAGTGGATATATTATTTCATCTATTGTCTTACTTACGTTTTCTTCTTTAGTTACTGTTGTATCTATAAGTGTATCTAAATCGAAGTAATCTTTTTTAAATGTTGGTTTAAAATCTATTGAATTGAATTTGACTGTTATTTTAATATTATTATCTGTATCTAGTACTTCTACTTTGGTTATTTGATTGTCTTTATCAAGATATATTTTTTCTTTTTCTAAAGTAATGTTGTTTGGATAATTTACCTTTGTTGTTATGATGCTTGTTTCTTGGTTTGTCTCTATAGTGCTTTCTGAATCATTTTTTACATCGTTTACTAGGCTATCTATTAGATATCCTTGTGATCCGTTGTCTGGCCATTCTGACTGAAATTTGAAGCTTTTGTTTAGGCTAGGGGTTACGACGTATACTTCATCATTACTTCTTAGTATTATTTGTTCATGATTATTTATATTGTTTTTTAAATCTACTCTGTAGTTTGTTTTTTCTCTTGCTGCTGTTATATCGTATGTAAATGTATCTTCATTACTATTTATTTCCATAGTTCCTTTTACTAGGTATGTATCTTTTTTTCCATATGTTTTTATAAAGTTTTCTTTTGTTGTTGTTTCTTGTTTTAAGGTGCATCCTGTTATCAGTAATAACATTATTGGTAATATTATATATTTTTTCATTATTCCTCCTACAATAAGTGTATTTTTATTTTTTAATTTTATGTATATTTTTTAATTTTTAGGGAAGACTAGTAATGGAAAAGAGGTTTATATGACAACATTACAGAAAATTTGTTTATGTATTACGATTATTGGTGGGATTAACTGGGGATTAATTGGTCTTCTTGATTTTAATTTAGTTGAGGCTATATTTGGAGTTTCGTCTATTATATCAAGAATTATTTATTCTTTGGTTGGTCTTACTAGTATGATTAATATTGGTATCCTTGTAATGGATTTGGATAAGTAAATAAAAATATCGAGAAATTGATTAATTAATTTTCTCGATTTTTTATTAGGAATATATTTTATTTTTCTATTAATATTCAAACTTTAACATTAAGGTTTTAAGCCATTTATTGGAACAACATATATTCCGGTTTCTTTATCTTTATAGTATACATTTAAATTGCCTACTATGATACACATAAATTTAGGTTTTCTTTTAACGTTTTTATAAAATTTTAATAAATTTTTCATTGCTTGAGAAATACTTTCCTCATTATATGATAATTTTATTTCAATAGCTCCATAATCCCCATTATCTAATTCTAATATTGCGTCAACTTCATCACCTGAAACATTATCTCTAAATTGTAAAACCTTACCTCCGATATAATTCATATATATACAAAGGTCACGATAAACTAGTGATTCAAACATAAGTCCAAAGGTGTTTAAATCATTAAATAATTTTTCAACATTAAGTCCAAGTAAAGCACATGATAATGATGGGTCAACTAAATGTCTTTTTACAGATTTACCAACTCTGGCTGAAGATCTATAATTAACACTAAAGGCTTCTTGATTATTAGTAATATATAAATCATTTAAAACTCCTAAATAATCTTCAACTGTAATTCTGCTTTCTATTCTTTCATTTTCATTTTCAAACTCAAATATATCATTTATAAGAGTATTAATTGAAACTATGCTTGATTCATTTCTTGCTAATGATCTTAGTAGCATCTTCATTTTATTTTCATCTCTTCTTTTATCTTTTCTCTCGTGAATATCTTTTGTTAATAAAAGTTCAATATACTCTCGCGGAATAATAGAAGCCATTTCAGGTGGTGTTTCAATATTAGCAGGCCAACCGCCTCTTAATGTTAAATATGCAATTTTTTTTAAATCTATATCTCCTGTTTTTCCAGAAATGTTTTTTTCATTAAATAAGTCCATTAGTGATACAGAACCATTGGAATCTTCGGATTCGTATAAACTCATAGGTAGCATTTTGAATTTGCAGAATCTACCAGCACCTGAATGAAATACTATATTGTTATAGTCTTCTTCTTTTAAAAGAGAAGTTGATCCTGTTAAAATAAAATTACCTTTTTTTCCTGATAAATCGCATTCTAATCTTACTGCATCCCAAATAGTAGGAACAAGTTGCCATTCATCAATTAATTGTGGCCTATTTTCATTAAATATAAGCTTTGGATCTATACATGCAAGTTCTCTTACGCTTTTATCTGTAACAAATGAGACTGAAGCAGCATGATGTAAAGAAAACCATGTTTTTCCACACCATTTTGGTCCTTCAATAACAATTGTTCCAAATAAATTAAGATAATCTTTTATTTTTGTATCTAATAATCTTTTCTTGTAATTTTTTATTATTGTTTCATTCATTAGAATCACTTCCTTAATCATAATATCATAATAATATACAATTTTCAAGCATTTTAATATACAATTTTCAGGTTTTTTAATATACAATTTTCAGGTATTTTAATATACAATTTTCAAGCATTTTGATATACAATTTTCAGGTTTTAATAATTAATGTTGTTTTTAATAAAAAAGTATGAGTTCAATTCATACTTTGATTATCTGCTAAAACTTGCTTTATTTAGATTGTTTTTAATTCTTTTTTCTATTTCATCTTTTTTTCTTGTATCTAATATGTAATCTTCATAAGGAACAACCCATCCTATTTTTTTAAATCTCATTTTACTTAATTCAAAATCATCTTGTGTATCTAAAGGATCTAAATAGTTATAGTTATTGGCAACTTTAATATTGTTGTCTCTATATAAGTTTTCTTGTTTATATGTTTTGAATCTATAGTAAACTCCTTCGAATTTCTTACTTTTCATAATATCAATAACCATTTTATTGCCATTAACTGTTATTCTTTCTCCATTTTGATATGTATCTTGATCGGCTACCATAAAACCATATCTATTCATTAATGATAAAATATCTAGTTTTCGCTGTTTGGTAACTGAATCTATAATGTGATATCCGGAGTCATAGCTAAAATATAAATATACACTCATGAGTAGATCGGCGAATCCCATTCCTCTAAATTCTGGTTCTACTTTTGCTCCTATGTAGCTTGATTTTTTTATTCCATCTTTGTCAATGTGTAGGGTAAAATATATATATCCGTACTGAATTATGTTTCCTTTGCTATCTGTTCCAACTATTCTTAGATATTCTCTATTATCAGGAAGGTTACTATGATTATTACCACCTTGATATGAAGAGAATAATAAGTATGCATTCATGTACGGGATATTTGGATTATCAATAATAAAATCTCCTATAATTTTTTCGTTGTTTTTTATATTAAGCATAATTCACCTATTTAAATATATTCCAGAATCCTTTTTTTGTTCCTTTAACATGCACGTCTAAGAATTTAACTAGTTCTTTTAATCCTTCATTGGAGTCTTGTCTTTCGTTTAAATTACCGATGCTGGCTACTACATTTAGTCCTGTTTCGTATTCGAATGTTTTTACTTCATTACCTGTTAGGTTTGTTCGATTTAGGACTATGTTAGTGCCTATTAATTTTTCATAGTTAATTTTCTCACCTTTCATGAGTTTATTAACTTTAATGGTGCCGGTTTCAATTAAATATATAATTTTAGTACAGATTTGTTTAACATCTGAACCATTTAAATCTATTACAAATACGTCAATGTCTTTTAAACTCATAATAATTGTTTCGAGTTGTGATTTGCTTTCGCAGCTAATAACTCTATCGTCATTGAATAGTAATGAATCTTCTTTATTCATTTCTACTCCTTTGACGTTGTATTTTTTGCTTAATTCTTTAACAAGCATATACATTAGGGTTGTTGCTCCTGAATGTGGGATTCCATTTTCTATTCCTATAATATATTTATCTGTTTCGAATCCGGTTGTTGTTCTTCCTGATACAATTGTATCGCTTTTTAAAAAGTCATATCCTTCTGCTAAGTCTTTAACATCTTCTAATGTGTTTTCTCTTTCAATAAGTTTATTTAATGAACTATCGCTTGTTGCGAAGTTATAATATCCATGTTTGATTAAATTTGATAGAAATAGTTTGCTGTTTGCTACAAAGCTATCATTTAGTAAAATAATAATCTTAGAAGGATCATTAAAGTATTGTAAAAAACTATATAGGTAATTATCATCGTAATAATTTTTTATTGATGTAACATCAACAATAACTCGTTCATAATTTACCATATAAAGTTCGTTGTCTAGGTCTTTTCTGGTAAATTCTCCTACTAGTGTTTTGGTTACATTAATGCTTAAATTATTTATAATATTACTATTTTCATTTTTAATTACAATAAACATAATAATCCTCCTTAGTTATTTATATCAAAATTTTCTATGTATTTAACGTATTCTGCTTTTCCTCTATTAATTACAAAGCAGAAATTATTTGGAATATCTTCTCTCATGTTTTCAACTTTTTGACTGATGTTAATTGAGTATTGTTCATTAATTCCGTTACCAAGCCAAATTCCAAAACTTTTATTACAGTTATTTCTGAACCATGAATCATTTTCGTATTTTCTAATTTTATCTATACTATCTACAATAATGAAGTTAATTATATCTAATTCTTTACATTTAATAATCGTATCGTCAAATATTTTTTTATTTTCGTTAGATAACTTATTTCTTAAATCATCAATACCTATTATCATACAATAAATTGGTTTTATTTCTTTTAATATATTTTTGTTATAATTATTATCTTTATATTTATTGTATAGTTCGTTAATATAATTACATAATTTATTAATATAGTTATCAAAATCACTACTGATGTATTGATAATATTTTTTATTTGTATCTTCTATTCTAAAATCATCGCTGTTAATTACGATTAGTCTTTTGTTTTGTTTATATATAATTTGATTAATTAAAGGGTTAATGAATTTATCAATAGAAAATAAATCTAATGTACTTATCAAATTAATAATATTTTTATCAAAATTAAATTTACTTATATTCAAGGTATTTTTATTGATGCCTATGATAGTATCATTGGTTTTATTTATTTCGTTAATTATGTCATTTTTGCTAATAATATCAGGTAGTACTGGTATTTTTTTAGCTTTAATGGTGTCGGTTGTAGTGTTAATTTTGTTAGAGATAGTTTCGTTAATATTATTATCACTTATGACTGCGGTTTGAAATTCGTATATGTCATCTAATTTAATAATTCCTCTACCAAAGTTTTTAGCTGGATAATTTTTTCTAAATCCGTTAATTATACTTGAAAAATCTTCTTCGTTATTTTGATTTAATGCATATGTTAATACGAAATTTTGTTTTAGTCTAAATCTAACTCCATTAGGTGTGTTAACGGTTAATATAAAATATATTCCATATTTGTAACATTCTCTTGTTATGCTGTTTAGGATATCGCTATATTTATCGTATGCTTCTAGGTATGCTTCGTAGTTGTTAATAATTATAACTATGTTGGGAACACTTGTATTAGTGTTTTTTATAAAGTTGGTATAACTTCCTCCAAAATTAGCAAATATTTTTTTTCTTTCTGCCATTGTGGTGTTAATCATTTTATATAGGTTTTCTATTCTGTCTTCGTCATATCCTTCTATAATATCTCCAATGAATGGTGCTGTTTTGAAGATATTTAATGCTCCACTACCAAAGTCAATGATATATGCATTTACTTCGCTGGAACCATAATCGTTCATAAGGGAGTATAGCATTGTTGAAATAAAGTTTTCTTTGCCACTTCCTGCTGCTCCATAAATAATTGCATTACCGTTTTCTGTTAGGGGTACTGATAATATATTTTGTTCTTGTTTGCTTGGAACATCGTATTCTCCAATAATTGGATTAAGAATATATTTTTCTTTTTTAAAGTTATATTTTTCTTTTAAACTGTCAACTAATATTATTTCTGGTAGTTTTGGCATCCAAAGTTGTTTGCATTTTATGTTTTGTTCTTTAGCAAGGTTTGATAGATATTTAACAATATTAGATAGTTCTTCTCCTTGATTATTAATGGTAATATTTGTTTTTATTTTTGTATCAATTTTTTTTGTAATATAACCTATGTTATTAATAAAATCAATTGTTGAATCTACTTCTTTTTTTATATTATCTGATGGAATATAGCTCATACCTGCATAGGCTGCTTGTCCGATTGTAAATACTTCATCATAGCCTACTTGGAAATAGAATCTTCCTGTTTGTTTTAGGAATGCGGCGTCATCTTTTTTGATTACTTCGTTTGAATCTGAGGTATCTTGTACTCTAAGGCAAACTCTGAATCTTGTATTGCTCCAAATTTGAGGATCTACAACTCCGCTTGGTTTTTGGGTTGCAAGGATTAAATGTACTCCTAGGCTTCTACCGATTCTTGCTGTTGAGATTAGTTGTTCCATAAATTCTGGTTGTTGATTTTTAAGTTCTGCAAATTCGTCGCAGATAATGAATAAATGGGATACTGGTTCTGCTAATAATCCTTGTCTAAACATTTTTTGATATTTATAGATATCAACTGTGCTTTCGCCGCTTATTTCTCTTGCTTTATTAAATAATGCTTGTCTTCTTTTTAGTTCTGATTCTATGCTAGCAAGGCTTCTTTTTATCTCGTTTGCATCTAAATTGGTAATGGTTCCAACTAGATGTGGAAGTTTAATTCCGGTCATTTTGTTTTCAAAGGCGCCGGCTAGTCCTCCTCCTTTGTAATCAATTAGAATAAATTGAACTTCGTGGGGGCTATAGTTTAATGCCATAGATAAAATGTATGTAATAATAAACTCAGACTTACCGCTTCCGGTCATTCCGGCGATTAGTCCATGTGGTCCATGGTATTTTTCGTGTAGATCAATGGTGATGAGTTCTCCGTTTCTACCGACTCCAACTGGTGCTGATAGGTTAAGAACTGGATTGTTACCGTTCCATCTTAGTTTGGAATTTAGTTGTTCGACTTTTCCTACATCATACATTTCTAGGAATCCTATTTTTAATGGGAGTTTTCCTTCGTCGTCGCTTTTGATATCAATAGGGGTGTTTGCTAGTACTTTTATGCATCTTTCGTAATCTATTACTGAATTAAATGATATATTAAATTTAAGTATGGTGCTGATATCTAGGTTGTTTTTTACTTCTCCCATGAAGTTGTTATTTGTAATTAGGCTTAAATCAATAAATGATGTACATTGATCTGGAAAATTGGTCATTTTTTTATCTATCATAAAAATACTAAATCCGTTGTAATCATTTTCTAATATATTTTTTATTAAGTCTATTTCTCTAATCTTTTTAAAACTATCTGTTATAATAAAGTATAATTGATTATATGTTTTGTTATTATTATTTTTTCTATCATCATAAACTTTGTTTAGATAGTAGCATATTTCTTTGTATTCATCTGTGTTAGTTGCGAAGAATCTTATTGATTTATCATCGTTAAATAAATGGGGGCATAGTTTTAAATAGCTCCATTCGTCTTCGTGTTCTTCATCGGTTAGGATAACTATTTTTAGATCGTCGTAGCTGTGAAATGCAAGTATTTGAATTAATAGTTTTTTTACATATGAATATAGGTAATCTGAACCATAAATACCGCTGATATAATTATTTTTAAATGAATATGGTATAGGAACGTTTTCTAGTTCTTTTGGTTCGCTTCCAAGTCTTTCAACTAATTTTTTTAGATTATCTTCTTCTAAGGTGAATTTTTCTTCGGGATAACTTATATTAATTTTCATTGGGCAAGTGCCTGTTCCTAGATTTACGGTTAGGTAGTCGTCATCTGTAACTCTTCTTTGCCACATGATTGAACTTCTATTTAGGATTACGTCGGCACTTTCTTCGGCTGATAAATAATGCATTTTTAATAGGGATGATTGTTCGTTTTTAGCTTTACTTATGTCTTCTATTTTGTTATCTATGTATTTATTGTATTTTTTTTGTCTTTTTCTTTCTTTGCGATTTATTTCGTATTTTTCGTAGAATTTTGTCATTAATGGCCATATAAATATGCTTGCGAACATGGCTCCGCAGATAATTAGTGATGGGGTTGCGTCTTTTAATGTTGTGGTTCCATTTGTTACTCCACTTATTGAATTGTATCCCATCATGAGTGAGGTCATACTCATTGTTATCATTGGCCCGATTGTAAGTAGGAATGGACTTTCTTTGCTTTCGAATTTGGCTGGTGGCTCATCTACTTTAATGTCTAGGGTTTTAATAGTAGGAACTATTCTTGGTTTTTTGTAGAAATAATCGTTTTCATTATATAATGGGTAGTAATTGTCGTCGTTACTCAATGTGAATTCGCTATATTTTGATGGTATCATTCCTGTTGCAAGTAGTTCTGTTTTTATTGTTGTGATATTAACGTTGTTAACATATATTGAATAGCTAACTCCGTTATCGTTATTTCCATTAAGTATTATTCTTAATCCTTTTATAAAGATGATATCTCCAATTCTTAGTTCTAATTTATTATATAATCTAACATTATTTACATAAATGTTTCCGTTGTTATTTGTAATATATATTTTGTTGTTATCTCTTTTGATAAAGCATTCTATATCATTTAATATTGGATAATTAATTAGATTTTTATTTGTTTTTCCAATTGAAAAGCCTTTATCCAGATAGGTATTTATTTCGTAGTTATTATATTGTTCGATTAAAGGAGCACAATAAATAGTAAATATATCATTATCTAGGTCATTTTTTACTTGATAAAATGTATAATTTTCAAGATATATAAATGGATTCATAACTCCATTGGTAATGGAGTAGGCGTTATTGTTGCTTACAAGTTTCCACTTGCCGTTATCATTATCTATTAGAATAATGTTTCTTTTATTTCCGTTATTATCGAATCCGTCAATCCAAAAGGAACCGTTAATATTTTCTGGTAGTATTAAATCTTTAATTGAATTGTTTCTAATAATAGATACTCTCATTAATTATATCCTCCTATCATAATAAGATTATACAATAAATTTTTAATTTTATAAAGAAAAAGAATACGTATGTATTCTCAATATTATA
>CAZTEJ010000031.1:0-10724 GCA_964612605.1 uncultured Clostridium sp.
ATTTTTTATATATAAATTTGCAAAATATTTTATCTAACATACAAAATAGCACTCAATCTAATTCAATAGATTAAGTGCTAACCCAAATCTTTTTGTGGCAAGTACTCAACGTTGAAATGTTAAAAACTTCTACCCCTATTTTAAAGTTCTTTTCCTAGGTACTATCTTAAATATAGTATAACTATACTTACTTAATTTAGATAATACCTTATTACATATTTCAATATCTAAATTCTTATACCTATCTACTAAATCACTTATAAATCCCTTATTACCTATAACATCATCTATTATATAATTATTAACAGCAACAACAGAATCAAACATCAAAATATAATCACTAATAGCAACCCTACTAATTCTTCTTATATCCTCTTCATCAACTAACATATTATTATACTTATCCAACATCTTATCCCTAAAATACTCAGGATAATAAGTAGAAGACAAAAACAATACCACATAATAATCATTAGTTTCCATCAAAGTATAATCAATATCCTCAACAATATTTCCCTTCTGTAACTCCTCTAATATTATTGACGTAGAACCAAAATTAACCTTTAATATCAACTCAATATACAACTTAATTAAATTATCATCTAACTTTAAAGATTTAAAAATACTCTTAGGAATCTTAAAACCAATAGATAACTTAGGTTTATCAATATTCATTTCAATTTCCTCATACCCTTTTAACACCTTAGAAACTTCCTTCGGATATATAGAAACAGTATCAAAACCACTATCTAATTTCATAAAACTCATTTTCTCACTTATTATAGCCATAGCCTCCTCAGGAATAAAACACCCAGTTATAACCATAAACATATTCCTTGGATTATAATAAGCATTATAACAAGTTAATATATCCTCCAACTTAATATTCCTAACATCCTTAGTAGTACCACCAACCAAATACTTATGCTCATCATTTATAAACAAATTATTTAAAGTACAATTAAGAATAGTCATCCCAGGATCATCCTTATACATATTAACTTCCTCTAAAATAACCCCTCTCTCACTATTAACTAATTCTTTATTAATATACGGAGTATAAACATACTCCAATAAATACTCTAAATTTTCCTTAAACCTATTATTACTAGATACATTATAACTAGTTAAATCATAAGTAGTAAAAGCATTAATCATAGATCCTATCTTACTATAATAATCAAACACAGAACCATCTTCCATATTAAAAGACAAATGTTCCAAATAATGAGCAATCCCCTTAGGCATATCATACTCCTTATTATCATATTTAAACTTAGTATTTATAGAACCAAATCTAGTGTTAAGCGTTATATAAAACTTATTAACATTCATATTAGGTAACATATATACCTCTAACCCATTCTTTAACTTTTCTATATAAATTACCTCATTAGTACCTTTAATATTAATTCTCTTCATCAATATTTCCCCTTTGTATATACACATTACACAACGATACCTTATTAGCTAAATCATATATCTCTTCCTTAGATATATCCTTAAAAGTATCAATCCTAACATCCAAATCATCAACTAACCCCAATTCCTTATAAAACTCATTATCAATAATTCTACCCGGATTATCCAAAATCATCTTCAAACTAGTTAATATCAACTCCTTAGCCTCAGATAACTCCTCATCAGATATACTACTCTTCATTTCTTTTATACACTCTTTTATTAACCTCAAAGCCTTATCCTCCTGATTAATACTTATCCCAGTATATATCATTATCATATTATCATACTTCAAATAAGAAGAAGAAACATTATAACAAAGCGAATTATCAATCCTTAATTTCCTAGACAATTTAGTCTGTAAAGAACCACCACCTAATATTATATTATATAAATTAGCAACATAATTCTTTTCCCTAACAGACAAATCATTTAAATTAAGAAAACAAACTAACTTAGATTGATTATAATTAGAATCAGAAGAATTAACAACCAATTTCCTCTTCATTTCCTTAGTATAAATATTAAACTCATGATTCTTAATCGTATTAAACTTATTATACTTCTTAATCAAACCACAAGCCCTATCCATATCCAAATTACCAATAATATAAATATCAATAAAATCATTTTCCAATACTTTATTATAATAATCATACAAATTAGAAGTATTAATCCTATATAAATCATCAATATTACCATTAGTATCATAACTAGTTGGAGTATCCCCTAAAGTTTTTAAAGCATTAATAATAGCCCTCTTAGTCGGATTCTCAATTATAGACCTCAAATCAGATTCAGATCTATTCTTAATATAATCCAAAGTCTGTTTATCAAATTCATTATTAAATACCAAAGGATTAAAAATAACATCAAATAATAACCTAATAGAATCTTCTATAATAGACTCACCAGCATACTCTGGATTTAAAAAATCAATACACAAACTAGTTATAATAGCCCCACCAGTTTTAGACGTAGTAGTATAAATACAAGCATTATAAAGCTCCTCTAACCTCAACTTCAACAATCTATTAGTACTATACTTTTTACAAGACTCAACCAAAATATCAAACAAAACATTCCTAATTGTTAACTCACCAACATTAACATTATTTCTAAATATTACTTCAATATGACAAGTTTTAAACCTTTCAGTCTTAATTGTATATAAATTATATCCCTTTTGATTTTGTTTATTTATTTGCATAACCATTACACTCCATCTATTATTATATCTAAAATTTAAACATATATAATCCCATTATAACAAAAAAATAACAATTTTTAAATTATTAAAATTAAGTTATTGATAAGGAAATAAAAAATTGATATAATAAATTATAGAATAGAGATGGGTTATGAAAGAAGATAAGAAAAATAAAGACGAAAAACTTATTAACGATGTTACATTAAATCCGCAAGATCTTATTGATCCTGTCTCTAAACTAGTTGTATTCAATTACGAAGATACACCTATCACAGAGATAGTTAACGCAATAATATTAGATTCCATTAGAATGAAAGCATCAGACATACACTTCGATCCAATGGAAACCGGATTAAAAATCAGAGTAAGAATAGACGGATCACTATCAGACTATAGTATCGTCCCATTATACGTCCAAAAAAATATGGTAACAAGAATTAAAATAATATCAGGAATGAACATTACAGAATCAAGAATACCACAAGACGGAGCAATAAAAACAACCCTAGGAAACGTAGATGTTGACCTGCGTGTATCATGCTTACCAACAAACCTAGGAGAAAAAGTAGTTATACGTATCCTAGACTACAAAATGAGTGCAGCCGGACTAGAAGAACTTGATTTCTCAGACGAAAATTTAAAAAAAGTTATGCAAATGATTAACATACCAAACGGTATTATATTAGTTACCGGTGCCACCGGTACCGGTAAAAGTACCACAGTATACTCAATACTACAAAGACTTAACACCGAAGATTCCAACATAATTACAGTCGAAGACCCAATCGAAATGAATATAGAAGGAATTAACCAAGTACAAGTTAATTCCGACGTAGGACTCTCATTTGCATCAGCACTAAGAAGTATCTTAAGACAAGACCCCGATATCATAATGATCGGAGAGATAAGAGATGACGAAACAGCTAAAATTGCCGTTAGAGCATCTATTACAGGACACCTAGTACTAAGTACTATCCACACCAACAACTCACTTAACACCATAGAACGTTTAACAGATATGAACGTAGAAAGATACCTACTAGGAGCAGCACTTGCAGGAGTTATATCACAAAGACTCGCTAGAAGACTATGCAAAAAATGTAAAACCCTTAGAAAAACTAACGAATACGAAAAAGATCTCTTTAGAAGAAACTTAGGAATAGAAGTTGACGAACTTTACGAAGCCCACGGATGTGATGAATGCCACCAAGGATACAAAGGCAGAATAGCAATCCATGAAGTACTACTAACAAATCAAGATATAAAAGATGCAATCGTATTAAACTCAGATAAAAAATACCTAAGAAAACTAGTTTATGGAAACGGAGGTACAACTACCCTATTCCAAGACGGACTATATAAAGTCGTATCAGGAGAAACCTCCCTAGAAGAAATACTAAAACTAGTTGAAGCAGATGACGAAGCCGATACCGAAATAGAAGAAAAATACGAAAAAACTAAACAAAAAGAAACTATAGAAACATTATTTCTATAGTTTTTATTTTACCAAATCTACAGTATCATCTATTATAGTATTAATCTTCTTCTTAATAACCTTCTTATTCTTAGTTAGATTCTCCATACCAATATATAACCCTATACCAGCAGCAGCTCCAACCATCATCATTATTGAATTTTTCATATTATCACCACTATTATTATGATTAATTTTTTATTTCCTATTCATAATTTTTAATGATAAAGTAGTATTTCTTTTAAAAGAATAATTATTATTAATAGCCTGCTCATAAGCCTCCTTAGAACCAACCAAAATCAAAGACTTCTTAGCCCTAGAAACACCAGTATAAAGTAACTTATTATAAAGCATTCTATTATACTCCAAACTAATAGGCATAATAATATGATCAAATTCAGACCCCTGAGCCTTATGAATAGTAATAGCATAAGCATGAGTTATATTTTGCAAATCCTCCCTCTTATATTCAATAATGTTACCATCATAATCAACAGAAACAATAGACTTCCTATTTTCAACATAAACATCCTTTATATAACCAATATCCCCATTAAAAATATTATTATCCAAATCATTAACCAAATTTAATACCTTATCACCTACTCTATAAATAACCTGACCAACATTAATCTCTTCCTTCTCATAACAATTATTAAAATTAAATACATCCTGTAACACCATATTCAAACTATCAATCCCATTCTCACCCCTATACATAGGAGCTAAAACCTGAACACTAGACATATCAATATTCTTTTCCTTCATCTTATCAATTATCTTAACAATATAAGATTTAATATCCTTACCATTACATTCAATAAAACTATAATCATCCCCATTAGGAATAATCTCTAAATTCTTATCCTTAATATTTCTAGCAACCATCGGAATATAAGAATTATTACTCTGCCTATAAATCTGTTCCAAACAAATATGCTTAATATCAGTATTAATTAAATCATTTAAAATCAAACCAGGTCTTACCGAAGGTAACTGATACTCATCACCAACAAGTACTATCTTAGTATTAGTTAAACTAATCCCCCTAAAAAACGCAGCCATCAAGTGATTATCCAACATAGAAGCCTCATCAATAATTATTAAACCGTAACTCTGCTTACAAGTCTCATCAACACCAAACGTATTAGTATCCTTATCCCACTTCAAAAACCTATGAATCGTACTAGCCGGCGTAGCCGTAGCCTCACAAAGCCTCTTAGAAGCTCTTCCCGTAGGAGCAAGCAATAAAATATAATTCTGAGGATCCTTCTTAATCTTATTCAACATCATATAAGAATTAATTATCCCCTTAATAATAGTTGTTTTCCCAGTCCCAGGACCACCAGTTATAATACTTATATTATTAGTTAATACCTCTTTAATAGCCTCTTTCTGCTTAGAATCATACTTAATATTTAAATCCTTTTCAACATGCTCCAATATACTAGATAAATCAATATCCCTAACCGGACTATCAAGAAGTTTATTTACAGACTTAGCAATATACTCCTCATCATCATAATCTTCCCTTAAATAAATCCTATCATCCATAATACATATCTTTCTCTCATTATATAGAACATTAATCATATCATCAATCGAACAAACAATATTAAAATTCTTACTTATCCCCTTAACAATATCCTCTTTATATAAATAAACATCCCCCTCATCAAACGTTAATATCTTAATAGTCTGAATTATACAAGCCTTAACCCTTCTAGGATCATCAAAATCATTACAAGACAAAAAAATAGAATCCAATTTCTTAAAATACACATAATCTACTAAATCATAAATATCCTTATTAATAACATCCAATATCTTCTTACCATAATCATGAATCAAATCCATAGTCTCCTGAACAGTAAACCCCATCTCCTTTAACTTAAGAATCAACTCATCATTCTCAAAATACTTACAAACAGAATCATATATTAAAGTTCTTTGCCTCTCACTAAGTCCACTTACTAACTCTAAATTACTCTTACTCTCCTTTATCTTATTTAAACTATTATCACCAAATACCTTATATATCTTCTTAGCAGTTACCTCACCACAACCCTTTACAAAAGAACTTGTTAAAAATTCAATAATAGAATCCTTCCCATCAGGTTTAATTATCTCATAATGTTTAACATTAATTTGATAACCATACTTAGCATGCCTAACATAATCACCATAAAGAATATAAGTATCAATCTCATTTACATCATCAAAATAACCGGTGTAAGTAACGGTTTTCTTATCCTTAATAGCCTGAATATTCGTGTCAATTATCTTAAACAAACCAATTCGATATCCAGCCCTACCTTCATAAATAATATTTTTAAACTTTCCTCTGATTAATTCCATAACTATATTTTAAAATAAAATAAAAAAAATTACAATAAAATGTAATCTTTTCCAAACTTTAATTCAGTATAATTTTCAATCATAGATATTATCTCTTTATATTCTCTATTTATTTCATCAATAATAACATTAAAATCATCACTAGTATAAAAATTAATATTCAACTTCATTTCCTCAAACTTATCTTTATTCACATCTAATTTACTTAAATTAATATTCAAATTATAATCCCTAATAGAACACTTAATAAACTCATCATACTTTTCCCAAATAGTATACTCTTTCTTATGCTGTTCCAAAAAAGATTCAAGCTCATCAGTAACTAACTTCTTATAATCCACATTAACATTATTCCTAGGATACAACGTAACCTTTCCAGATGCATCCCCAGATACATTATATTCCTCTATTGCTTTCATAACTTCAATAACCTATCCATTACCCTAATCATTTGAGCAGTATAACCATACTCATTATCATACCAAGCAACAATTTTAACCAATTTCTTATTAGAATCGAGAACCTTAATAGATAAACCATCAACCAAAGCACCAACAGTAGTTCCAACAACATCACCAGATACAACAGGATCACAAGTATAACTAACAATATCACTCTGATTATTTTTAAACAAACTATTTAATTCATCAACACTAGTTTCCCTATTCAAAACAAGAGATAACTCAGCCAAACTACCATCAGGTACCGGAACACGATAAGCAACACCAGCTATTTTACCATTAAGCTCTGGAATAACAAGTCCAACCGCATTACCAGCACCAGTACTAGTTGGAATAATATTAGAAGAAGCAGTTCTTCCCCTCCTTGAATTAATTCCCTTTTTATGAGAACCATCCAAAGTATTCTGATCATTAGTAAAAGCATGAATTGTAGTCATAAACCCAGATTCAATACCAATACCATCTTGAATAATCTTAAGCACAGGAGCAACACAGTTAGTAGTACAAGAAGCACTAGATATAACCTTATCATCCTTAGATAAAATATCCTCATTAACCCCATAAACAACCGTTTTTATATTCCCCTTACCAGGAGCTGATATAATAACATGCTTAGCACCAGCTTCAATATGCTTAAAAGCATCCTCTTCCTTAGTATACTTACCAGTACACTCCAAAACAACATCAACATCCAATTCCCTCCAAGGAAAATCCTTAGGATCAGATATCTGATACACCTTAGTATACAAAGTATCAACAATTATACCATCATCCAAAACTTTAATATCAGCATCTAACATACGAAAAGTACTATCATACTTTAACAAATAAGCAGCATCCTCACAAGTTCCATGAGAATTAATTGCAACAACCTCATACTCACTAGACCCAAGTAACTGCCTATAAGCCAGTCTACCTATCCTACCAAACCCATTTATCGCTATCTTCTTCTTCATATCCCTACCTTCTTTCAAAATAACTTTCCCCAACAAATTCCCTTAATATATTACTATCAGAAATATACTCACTAGGAATAGGGAAAAACATCTGTAACTCCTCTATTAACCTTCTAGATTCATTATAATACTTCGAATCAATCGGAACAGAATATAAAAGCGGTTCAGCATAAACCCTAAGCAAACCAAGTTCATAAGTATAAGCCGTATTCAACACCACATTAGCCTCATTCGTAAACGGAAAAACATACTTAGTCTCTCCATTTCTTACCTTATCCCAATTCTTTAAAGTATCACTTACACTATAACCCCTCGTCCTATTATCCCTTACAATTCTTCTTAATAACCTAATATCAACAGTAGATATGTGATTATGTCTATCAACAGACAAAGGCATAAACGGACTAATATAAACCTTTAACTTCATATCAGAAGGTATAGTACTAGTTAATTTTTCATTCAAACAATGTAAACCCTCTATTAAAATAATATCATTCTCTTTTAACTTTATTATCCTACCATTATACTCTTTCTTACCAATCAAAAAATTATACGTAGGAACACTAACCTCTTCCCCATTAAGAATTCTTGTTAAATGATCATTAAACAACTCTAAATCAATACAATCAATAGTTTCAAAATCATAATTACCAAACTCATCCTTAGGAGACTCAACCTTCTCTTTAAAATAATCATCAAGACCAAGATAAATCGGATTCAACCCTAAAGCACTCATATAAAGAGCTAACTTCTTAGTACTAGTTGTCTTCCCAGAAGAAGAAGGACCACCTAACAAAATTAATTTCTTATTCTGCTTTCTTATAATATTAGCAAGTTCATATATCTGATTATCCATCATAATATCATTCTTCTTAATAAACTCTTTAATCTTACTATCAGAAACCAACATATTTAAATCAGAAATATAATTAACTTTAACCAAACTACACCAATTCTTATAATCACTAAAACTCTTCAAAATCATATCCTGATTGGTAAACTTAGGCAACGAATAATCACTTTGAAAAGGGGTAGTTAAAACCAAATCATTATTGTCCAAATAATTAATAACATAATTAGATAAACTACCAGTAGACTCAGGCATATCATTTAAAAAATAATTATAATAACCACATAACTCATATATAGTAACAGTCTTATTATTACTATTTAAAATATTATTAGCCTTCTCTATCTCATTTATCTTAATATAAAAATCATAAGCATCCTTTACCGTAATAACCTTTTTATTAATAGGAAGATTCTGATTTATAATACTATCCATCTCATCCTTTAACCTATTAATATCATCTATAGACAACTTATTATCACTCTGAATCTTACAATACAACCCTTTATCCAAAGAATGCATATAATATATATCACACCTAAATAACTTTCTTACAGCAACATACATTACCATCTTTAAACCAGATTGTATTAACTTAGTTTCATATCTATCTAATAACATAACATAATCAGCCCCTTTATTCTTTACTAAGTATACCAAACAATTAATAAAATTTAAAGATTACTTTTTACGACTTTATTAGTTTTAGAATTAATTCTTTCTAAACCAATATAATCCTCCGTCTTAGAAGGTAAATCCCTTTCCTCTAATCTAATAGTTATTAAATTATGCAAATAACCATAAATAAGAGCAAAAACAGGAACCCCAAGAAGAAGACCAATAATTCCAAAAGCATCTCCAAAAAACAAGATAGAAGCCAAAACCCAAAACGATTTTAATCCCGTTTTAGAACCACATAACCTAGGCTCAATAACATAACTATCAATCTGCTGTAAAGCGATTATAAAAATTACAAAAATAATACATATTTTAAACCCACCTATAGATTCATCCATTAATATTAATAAAGCACTAGGAATAGTTCCAATATAAGGACCAAAATAAGGAATCATATTAGTTAACCCAATAGTTACACCTATTAAAATAGAATACTCCTTAAACCCTAAAATATACAAAAATATACAAGTAATAAACCCAACCGTAGCGCCATCCAATAACTTTCCAACTATAAAATTACCAAATATCGAATTAGTATGTCTAGCATTATCCAATATACGATTAGCAGTCTTAACACTAAACAAACTATATATTATCTTCTTAATACCAGCAATAAAATTATCTTTATCTAATAAATAATAAATTGAAATAACAAACCCCATTATAATCTTAAAAGCAATTTTAATTACACCAAACAAACCAGTAGATAATATAGTTATCATATCCTCAAGCTTGGGAACCAAATTATTAATAGAAGAATTAATACTCTCACTTATCGCACTATAATTACTATTAATCATTGCAATAAACTCACTAGAATCAGATTGAGTAATCAAATAATCCTTAATATCAATTATATAACCAGGAATACTACTTACCAAAGATAATATACTTTGAAGCAAAGATGGAATAATTAAATAAAACAATACAATTATTATCCCTAAAAACAATAAACAAGTAGTTAAAATACTCAAACCATTCCTATTCTTTTCATTCCTAATATACTTATAATACACCCTATCATTAAAAAACTTAACAATTGGATTTAACAAATAAGCAAATACAAAACCAATTATAAACGTACTAAATAACCCAATTATAGTACTAAATAACCTAGAAAACATATCCAAATTAAATATAACAAACACCAATAAAATACAAGCACTAAAAACAGCAAAAATCATTAACCCAGCTTGATATATTTTATTCTCTTTTATTTTATTTTTCATAATTTTAATCATTCCTTTCCGCTTCACTACGTTCGCTTCAAGCCACA
>CAZTEJ010000032.1:0-10459 GCA_964612605.1 uncultured Clostridium sp.
GTATTATCTTTTATGTAAAAATTATAATCTGGCCCAAAATTAGGTATATTATCATCGTCAATAAAAAACATTTCAATATCTGTAAACCTTAATTCTGGTAATTCAGAAATTGCATCTACCAATATTTTAATTTCTTCATCATTTATAGTACTAATATCAAACTTAATGATTTTATCTTCCATAAATTCTAATACTGGTAATTCAATTGTTTTTACTTTATGAGTATGTGAATTTTCTATATCTACATAAGCTTTCATTGTCTATCTTCTTCAATTAATATTTTATACCTATTCTTTCTTTATGTCAAAATAGTTCAATATTTCATGTTCAAATGTTGCTCCTTATTGTACTACTTATGTTTAAATATCTATTTTCTTGTTTTATTTGCTTAATTGTTAATTAAATTATATAATTATCTTGGTGAATATAGTATGAATATATATATTAATGATTTAATTAATAATATTAAGAATGGTAAGGAAATTAATGTAAGAAAACTGCTTAGTTTAGATGATTTATTATATTTAGATAGTGATAATAAGTGTTTGCTTGAATATATGCTTGAATATAATATTAATTATTATTATTCTTTAATTCCTGGTTTAAATGGTAATATTAATGCAATTAGGTTATTTTGTAGGTATGATAAATTGGAATTGGTTACTGGTATAAAGAGTAATATTTTAATTGATAATATAGATAATAGTAATACTTTATTGGAATATATTATTAATAATGATATGATTGATAAACTTAAGATTAATAGTTTAGATTATAATAAGAAGTTATTTGATATTTTAATTAAGTATGATTTAAAAGAATTAATTAAATTAATTGTGTTTAGTGAGAATGATTTTGTTAATAATATAGATTTACTTATTAAAACAAATTATATTAATATAGTTAGGATACCTACTATTAGTTATCATAGTGAAGTTGTTGATATATTACTTAAGTATAATAGATTAGATATTATTAATAAGATTATGTTTAGTGAAAATTTACTTATTAATAATGGGTTATTAAGTAGGTTAATTAAGTTAAATTGTAAACCGGTTATAAGTCATTGTAGTAATAAAATAATTGATTATTTATATAAGTTAGATAGGCCTGATATTTTGATTAATTATTTTAATGATAGTGATAATATTAATAAGTTATTTTATAAAGTTAATAATAAGTGTATTATAGATTATTTATTAAAATATGATCTTGATTTTAGATTTATTGGTGTAAATAGTGTTTATTTAAATAATGAAGATTTTGTTAGTTTGTATATTAAGTTTTCAAAATATAATAAGTTGGAGTATTTATATGAATTGGATAAAGAGGAATTATTAAGGAAAAATGATGGGTTATTGGATTTGTTTATTAAGTATGATAGGGATGAATGTTTGAGAATAATTAGGTTTTATGAGTTAGATAGGGATATTGATATTGTAACTTATTTAAAATTAAATAAGTTGTCTATTAGAAGTAGATATATATTAGATGATATAGGTAATGAGTTTAGTTCGTTTCCTCTTAATTATATATATAAGGATATTGAAAGTAATATTAATTATGATGATTTAGGTGAGGATAATGTTAATTTGCTTATTAGATTAGAGGAATTATTATTTAATGGGAGTAATAAAGAATTAGTTGATATTTTGATATTGTCTTATGCTAAGGAGTTAAGTAAAAATAATGAATATGCTTTAATAGAGTTAAAAAAGTTGGTTAGTATTATCGAAGAACATAAGGAGTGTTCAATTACTAAGTCTAATTATTCTTATTTTAATGAGAAAGATGGATTACATTTAGATATAAATAGTATTAGTACTCTTAATCATGAGTTGGGGCATTTGTTTCATCATTATTTGAAGGATGAAGTGGTACCTGATGGGTTTGAGGAAATTATTAATTTGATTAGAAATAGAAGGGATTTAATTGATAAGGTTAATAGTTTTTCTAGAAGTGTTTCTAGGTATGCTGATAAGTTGATGTATAGTATTGAGATTGAGTATGATAAATGGGCTAAGGATTATTATAGTTCTGAAAAGATTGATGAAATTAAGGATTTTATTAATAGTAGTAAGATTGAGAAAATAAAGGTATTTAAGAAGCTTGGTTATGATGAGGATAAATTAAATGATATTTTGGATAGTGATTTTTCTATTGAATCTTTTATGTTTAATGATAAGTGGGTTAAATGTAGGGAAATGCTTGATAATATTATGGAGGTATATAATTCTGAGGTTCAAGCGATTAGTGATATTATTGATGCTATATATGGTGGGTTGTATTATAATTCTATGTTGAATAATAGTGATGGTGAAATAATTGATGGTTCGTATGGTCATGGTATTTTGTATTATAATTCGATTGATGTTGTTTTTCAGGAGATATTTGCTAATTATTGTTTGTTAATTAAATCTGATAGGAGGGATAAGATATTAGATATTTTAAGGGATTTGGTTGGTAATGAATTTATTGAATTGCTTGATAATTTTTATGTTGATATGATGAATAATAAGAGATATGTTAATGAGATTAGGAGGAGTTTATAATGAGTTATAGTTATTTATTATATTTGATGTTGGAGGATAAGTATAGAAATAGTATTAGTAAGGTGTTTCCTAAAAATTGGTATTTAATAAGAGATTATGATATCAAGAATAATATTTTAATTGATGCTCTTATGAAGAATAAAATTATTACTGAGGATGATATTATAAATTATGATAAAATTAAAAAAGCCTAGTTTAGGCTTTTTTAGTTCGTTTTGTGTATTTAACGTCTTTTTCGTATTTTTTTAAAGCAAAGTAAGCAAGTGTTGTTGATACTATAACTCCTAGTACTGCTTGATATAATGCGGTTGTTAGTTTAGTTATTTCGCAGGTATTTAGTCCTAAGATAGTTTCAACTAATAGTTTAACTGTTATGAATCCAATTAATAATCCAATTAAGGCATAAGGAATTGCTCTTTTTAATGCTTGTCCGATTGGCAAGTCTCTTTTTAATACTTTGGAGGTTCCCTTAAGTACAATAATTGTATTTAATAATGTTGGAACAAAGCAACACATTGCTCCTCCTATGTAATTAGGAATTGGATTTTGAGTATCTACTCCAACTAACATTGTTAATCCAAATCCTAGGAATAATCCAACTACTATTCCTGGTACTAGTTGTTTTGTTATATCTTTACTTTTCATAATTTGACTCCTATAATTCTTTAAAAACTGGTTCTCCAGTATATATTTTTGGTACTTCTTTATTATTTAATACTCTTAGGGCAGCTGATGCTAGGGCTTCTAGTTCAAATTCTCCTGGCATAACTACTATTTTAGATAGTTTACCTACATATTTTTTTAAATTTTTTATTAGGTAATCATCGTTTGCTATACCACCTGTTATGATAATTGCTGAGCAATTGCATTTTAAAGCAACGTACATTGCGCCTATTTGTTTTGCTATTTGATATATCATGGCGTTGTATAATATTTTTGCTTTTTCGTTTCCTGCTTCTATCATTTTTTTAACTTCTCTAACATCGTCTGTTCCTAGCCATGCTAGTAATCCACCTTTTTTATTAATTAATGCGTTCATTTCTTTTTCGGTGTATTTTCCACTGTAACACATTTTTATTAATGGTTTTGCTGGAATGAATCCACTTCTATTAGGTGTCATTGGCCCATCGCCGTTAACGTTGTCGTTTGAGTCTATCATTTTACCGTGGTTATGTGCTGCGATTGAGATTCCTCCTCCTAGATGTGCAATTATGAGATTTAGGTCTGTATATTTTTTACCTATTTTGGTTGCATATCTATTAGCTATTTCTTTTTGATTTAAAGCGTGTACTCTGCTTTCTCTGTATAAATCCTTAATACCGGTTATTCTTGCTTCTATTTTTAATTCGTCTACGTCTGGTGGATTAGCACAGAATGATGGTTTGTTGTATTTTTTTCCTAGTTCGTATGCTAGGGTGGCTCCTAAGGTCGCCGGATGTTTTACGGTATAACAGGTACTTGCGTGTTCATATAGTTTTTCGTTTATTTTATATGTTCCTCCAGGGCAACTAACTAGTCCTCCTCCTCTACCTGAGAATGCATCTATTTCTGTAATATCTATATTATTTTGTTTTAATATTTCTATTATAACATTTAATCTAAATTCTTTTTGGTCAGATATTTCTTTGAATGGTGCTAGTTCTTCTGGTGAGTGATTTATTGTTGTTTTAAACAAACAATTTTCGTTTTCAAATAGTCCGATTTTTGTTGAGGTTGAACCTGGATTTATAGCAAGTATTTTGTAACTATTTTTTTCCATTTTTCATATCTCCTGCTCTGGCAATTGAGAATAGTATATTTCCTACTATTTCGGATACTGGAGCACTTCTTGAGCAATCGCTACATATTTTGTTGAATCCTTGTAGTAATGGTCCATAGGCATCTGCTTTTCCAAATATTTGAATTAATTTAACTCCTATGTTTCCTGCATTTAGATCTGGGAATATAATTATGTTTGCTTTTCCAGCTACTTCGCTAGGTCTTTTGACTTTTTTTGCTGCTACTGCAGGGTTTATTGCTGAATCAAGTTGGAATTCTCCATCTATTTTTAAATCTGGACGTTTTTCGTTTGCTATTTTAACGGCTAGTTTAACTTTATCAACTAGTTCACCTTGTCCTGATGAATCTGTTGAGTATGAAAGTAATGCACAACGTGGTTCCCAATCGGTAACGGCATGGATTGTATCGCAGGTTGTTATTGCAATGCTTGCTAGTTCTTGGGCAGTTGGGTTGGTACATACTGCACAATCTCCTATTGCAAGGAGGTTTCCTCCATCTGCAAATGTATGGTTTGGAAATTCTGCTATTCCAACTGATGAAACAACATCTAGTGGATCTTTTAATCCAACAATAGTTTGAGCTGCTAAGATAATATCTCCTGTTGTACTTGTTATTCCTGCAAATGTAACGTCTACTTCATCTATTGCTTCTAGCATGAAGGCAAAATATAATGGATCGTTTATTCTTCTTCTTAATGATTTTTCTCCATATACTAGATTAGGTAATTTTAGATATTTTTGTAGGATTTGTTCTTTGTATTCTTCGTTTGTATTATCTATGTATTCCCATGTTGTATCATCTATACTATTTTCTATACACATTTTTTTTACTTCATTTGTGTTTCCAACAACTATTACTTTGCAATATTTACCTTTTGATACTTCGTCCATTGCTGATAGCATTTTTAAATCATTAGCCTCGGGAAAGGCAACTCTCATTGGATTTGCCTTTGCTTTAGCTTTTACGTTTTCTATTAAGTTCATATGATACCTCTTTATCTGTAGATATATTCTCCGTCTTCATATCTTGGTGGTATTTCTGGTACTAATAGGTATGATTCGTATTTTCCACCGGTATGAATTACGTGTTCTCCTTTATTGTCTGGGAACCATACTAGTGGTTCAAACCATTCATCACGAATGTATCTTCCAGCGATTTCGATTTGTAATTTTTGTCCTTTATGCCAGAATCTAGAGATTGGCCATATTTCAATATCAACTGGAACTATTTCTCCTGGTTTTAGTTTCTCGGTTCTATCATGTGTTAGTACTGGTTGATATTCGGTTGATTGTTCTTCGTCTAAATGACGACGTGATACTCTTAGTTTACCCCATGCTCCTGGATGTCTTTCACTTCCGAAGATTGTTACTGGTAACCATTCTCCTTTGGTTGATAATTTTTTAATTGTTACAAATAAATCCATATCGTCGTGTCCTCTTGCTTCAACGTACATTCTTAGTTTCATATATCCAGTTAGTTCGGTATCTTTTCTGAATGTGTATTCGAATGTGGTTAATCCGGTTTGTCCATCGTATGATACTTCGCTTTCGTTTTTAACTGGTGCATCTCCTAGTTTACCATTAGCTGCGTTCATATATAATTTTTTGTAATTTGTTCTTGCTAAAGGCCATTCGTTTTCTGGTCTATTGGTTTGATATGGATATTCATATGCATCCATTACTTCCATACGAATTTTTGGTGTTAATTCCCATCCATTATGTATATTTTTTAGGTATCTATCGAAGAATAATTGTAGGTCTTTTAGCATTGCTGGGTTGTATGTATCTGGCCATTCAAATACTTGATGACAACGCATCCATTTCTTCTTTGATTTAACTTTTTTGAATCCTTCCCATGATCCTCTTAGGTGGAAATGGTTCCAATTACATGTTGTATATACTGGAATATTAATTCTTTCGAAGTGTGGGATTTTATCTTGCCAGTAAGGACTTGTAACGTATGGTTCTTTTTTAGCCATTGCGATTGTGTTATCAATGTATCCTTTTCCTTGGGCTGCTACTACAATTGAGCCTCCAAAGAATCCTGGGATTCCACCTTCCATAATACTTTCACGGTATTGGTCTCCGGTTGCTTCCCATGGTGCTATACATACTAGGTGTGGTGGTTGTTCTGCTGCGATTCTCCATTGGCACATTGCAACTCCTGAGTTTCCGAATAGTCCTATTTTTCCATTACACCAACTTTGTTGTGCAGCCCATTCGATAAAGTCGTATCCGTCTCTTCCTTCTTGGGTACCGAATTGTTGTTGATCTCCTTCGGAATTTCCTATTCCTCTTGGATCTACGTTTGCTATTCCGTATCCTTGATAGCACCAATACATTGGGTCTGCTGATTCAAATTTACATACATTTGACACTGCTCCGGTTGGTACTCCCATTGGTCTAAATATTTGTACTGGTTGATGCCATGGTTGTTTTCCAAAGAATGACCAGCTTATTATTAATGGTACTGGGGTTGTTAATGCGGATACAGGTAAATAGATATCTGCATAGATTGTAACTCCATCTCTCATTTTAACTGGTTGATCTTGTAAGCATATTACTTTCTTTTCGTCATCAACGTAGTATTCTGTGGTATTAATTGGAACTTCGATGCAATAATTTGCTGCTTCTTCTCTTGGAAGTTTTGCTAGTTCTTCTGCTGGTATTGGTTGTGTCATTTTACTAAATATTACATCACAGCTTGTTCCGTCTGGATATTCTATTTTTACAATTTTTTCGTCCCTTTTAGGCATTTCTTTTGGTAATGATAATTCGTTTTCAATTACCGGTTTTTTTTCTTCTTTCATTTAATAACCCTTTCTTATTCTAAATTTTTTAAATTTGTTTTGAAATAACTTCTGCAGCTTCTTCTATAGTGTTTGCGTGCATTAGTTCTGTGTACTTAATATAGCAATCGTACTCTTCTTCAAGTTCTGAGATAATTCCAACCATTTCAAGACTTTTTAAATCAATATCTGTCTTAATGTTGGTACTTGGTGTTAATGTACTTTTGTCTACACCTAGTTTTGCTGCTGTTTTTTCAATAAGTTTTTGAGTAATCTCTTCTTTCATTCTATCCCTCCTATAATAATATTTTATCAAATAATCTTAATTAATACATTATATTTTGTTAATTTATTTTAAATTTTTTTAATTTTTTAATATTATTACTCTCTACTTATATATATATACTTTTTTATATATACACTTTTTATTGTTAAATTTCTTTTTTATTTTCATAATTTGTTATAATAACTTCTTCTACTTTTCCTCGTTTATTACCATTTGAATTTATATTTCTTTTTGCTGTTATTATATGTATATTAAAGTCTTTATATAATTCGTTTATTAAAGTTGTATTGTGATTTGACAACATAACGTAACAACCTCTATTTGATAATTCTTTAAATACTTTTGCTAGTCTTTTTTGTTCTTCTTTTCCAAAGCTATCTTCTGTATAACTGTTAAATGTTAATGTATCTGAATCATATGGTGGATCAAAATAGATAAAATCTCCTTTTTTTGCTTCTTTTCCGGCTTCTTCAAAGTCAACTGATAGTATTTTAATTTCATTATAGTTTAAGTAACCACATATAATACCTAAATTTTGTCCTTCATATGTATTTACTTTATTTTCTTTGCCAAATGGTACGTTAAATTCATTTTTACTATTTACTCTATATAATCCATTAAAACATGCTTTATTTAAGTAGATTGTTCTTGCTGCTCTTTTGTAATCTGGAATTTTATTAAATTTCTTTTTATCTCTATCTAATTTCGTAATAGTATTCTTCTGAATGTTCTGTTTCATGATGATTTAATTCTTTACACATTAATTCAAATTTTTTACTATCTTTAATACATTCGTATACGTTCATAAGTTCTTTATTGTAATAGTTAATAACTGCTTTTTTTGGTGATAGTTCAAATAATAAAGCTCCGCCACCTATAAATGGTTCATAATAGGTATTAAACTCGTCTGGAACATATTTTTTTAATTTGTCTATTATTTGTCTTTTTCCACCTGCCCATTTTACAAATGGTTTTCCTTTAATCATTGTAATTACCTCTTTCTTTTAGCATTTTTCTTAATTTAGTATATCATATAATATTTCTTTTTGCTTTTAAATTTATTTTAATTTATTAATTTATTTGATACACTTGTTATGGTGATAGATAATGAATGTTGGATGTGATATTTTATATATTCCTAGGATAAAGGATATGATTGAAAATAATAATTCTTTTATTAATAAAGTTTTTACTAAGGATGAAATTAGAATTGCAAAATCGATTAAGGTTCCTTATAATTTTTATGCTACAAGATTTGCTGCTAAGGAAGCAATTATTAAGGCTACTAATGGTTTATTTGATTTTAATGAAATTGAAATTTTAAAGGGGTCTAATGGGGAACCTTTGGCTAGGATTATTAATAGGGATGATTATGTTATTAATTTATCTTTATCTTATGATAATGATTATGCAATAGCGTTTTGTATTGTAAATAAAAAATAACGTTGACAAGACGTTATTTTAAGTTTTTATCAGTTATAATTTTAGTCGAATTATTAACTGCTTGCTGTTTTGAAGTTTTCTTTCTTCATACGATCGTATGCTTAATAATTAGCAAGACCTTTATAAGGTATGTTATTAGTTTTTCGCTTATTCATATACCAAAATATGATTAGAAATAGTAGTAAATAAACGATTTATTTGTAGATTATCTAGTATTAAACATACTAGATAATAAACGTTTTGTAGATTTACTAGTATTAATTGCTATATCTTTATTAAGCATCTTAAGTATACCATTAAATTTGAAATAGTTAAATACTTTTTTAAGTATTTTTTATAATTTTATCAATTTTCAAAATAAATGCACGGAAATTTATGCTTGAAACTGTTTAATAAATATGCTAAACTTAAATTGTCTAGAGATAATACCTGTATCTTTAGATTATCCTTTAAGAAAGAGGTAATGTTATATCTCTTTCTTCATTCAAAGGTAATATCCTACTCGATATTACTTTAAAGAGAACAAGAAGTGGTATTGCCTTGTTCTCTTTTTTTATAAATTAATATTACTGCTTTCGCTTCGAAAACCGTTGCCGTAATATGATGGGATATTTCCGTTTATTACTTTACTACAAATTATAACACTGTAGGTGTTATTAACGTTTTCTTTGTTGAATGGAACTATAATATTGCTTGTAATATTAAAATTAAGATATATATCTAGTTTAATAGTATTGATTCCGTAGTAACTAACGTTTGTTGATATGCTGCTGTCAATGGTGTTTAAAATATCTATTTGGGTGTTAACTTTTGGCCCTAGGTTGATTAGAATAATATTATTTGTATAATTGTAAAATGGTGTATTTATGATAATTTTATTGTTATTGGTAGTGTATTTGTTATTAATGATATTAATTAAATTTTTCTTAACTTCACTTAGAAATGCATAACTATTTTCTATGTTGTAATCAACACTATCGATGTTGTTTTCTTTATATGAAAAAATAATTAAATCATTTATATTGAATTTATTAATATTATCTATGCTTATTGCATCGTTGATGCTTTCTGTGATGGTATTTCTAATAAGTATTTTGGAATACTCGATTAAATTATTACTAACTTTATTACCTATTTTATTAATGAATATAGTAGTACATATTAATATAAAACAAATAATATAAAAGAATTTATTTTGGTATTGTTTGCTATTTTTTAATCTCATAGTAAAATATATGATGTAATAAATAGAAAAATAATTATACTTTGAACTGAAAAGTAAGTTTGTCATAGGGAGGAACTACTTCTTTTTCTATGGTCTGAGTTTTAGACTATAAGATAACAAGCATAGCGTGATAGTTTGTAGTCTAGGATGTTTCTTTGTAGCTACACCTGCTTTTACGATTTTGCCAAAGCTGGCAAAATCGACATATATTTCTTTTTGGCTTAATTTACATGCAATCATTGCTCTTTCTATTGTTTCTTCAAATCTTCTCCATTGTTTATACTCTAATACTTTTTGTAACTCTCTTGCATACCAATATTCGTTACCTTCTTCATCTATGTGTTTTATATTTTCAAATATATTTTCATTATAATTATTTATTTCGT